>NZ_JCALEJ010000009.1:0-177640 GCF_059813315.1 Mycobacterium sp. NGS11 | reverse complement strand
CTCTGACGCGCATCCCGCGGCGCCCACAGCAGCCGCGATCAGCACCGCAACAAAAAAGCGGGGCAACGGTCCCGTCGGCGCTGCGCTCCCCCGTTGCACACGCATGACGGTAAGCGGGCCGACAACGCTCAGCAAGCGGCGGCGTGCATCAGCCGCGGCCCGCGGCCAGGTCGTCGGGGCCGAAGGCGTCCGGCAGCAGGTCGCCGAGCCGGCGCGGCCCGCCCGGGTGGTCGATCAGCAGTTCGGGGCCGCCGTGTTCGGCCAGCACCTGACGGCATCGGCCGCAGGGCATCAGCACCGCGCCCCGCCCGTCCACGCACGCCAGCGCCAGCAGCCGGCCGCCGCCGGTGGCATGCAGGGCGCATACCACCGCACATTCGGCACAGAGACCAAGGCCATATGAGACGTTCTCCACATTGCAGCCGGTGACCACCCGGCCGTCATCGACCAGCGCTGCCGCCCCGACCCGGAACCGCGAGTACGGCGCATACGCACCCGCAGAGACATCGATTGCCTTGTCCCGCAACATCTTCCAGTCGATCTCAGGCATAACGAACCCCGCTCACCCGTCGCCGATTCCGACAGTCACCCTAGTCGCAAAACTGCATTTCGCTTGACGGACATTGGCGCAAGCGGCACCGTGTCCGAGCTAAGCTCAAGTGCCCGGCGTGACTGGCGTTGAAGTCGGAAGAAGGCGGTGAGGACTGGGGTGACTACGCAACCGACAACCGCGGATCCGGCGGCACCGGTATCGGCCCGCAAGCGCAGGCCGCCACGGACGCTGTACCGGGGCGACCCCGGCATGTGGTCGTGGGTGCTGCACCGGATCAGCGGCGCGACGATCTTCTTTTTCCTGTTCGTCCACGTGTTGGACGCCGCGATGCTGCGGGTGAGCCCGCAGACCTACAACGCCGTGATCCACGACTACCAGATGCCCATCGTCGGCCTGATGGAATACGGCCTGATCGCAGCGGTGCTCTTTCACGGCCTGAACGGGATCCGGGTGATCCTGATCGACTTCTGGTCCGAAGGCCCGCGCCACCAGCGCCTGATGTTCTGGATCGTCGGCATCGTGTTCCTGCTGCTGATGGTCCCGGCCGGCGTGGTGACGGTCATCCACATGATGGAGCACTTCCGATGAGCGAGCTTCAGCAGCTGGGCTCCCAATCCCACCGGGGCGGCCTCGCCCCGGTCAAACAGCGCCTCTACGACCGCCCCGCCAGCCTGGACAACCCCCGCTCGCCGCGGCGGCGGGCCGGCATCCCCAACTTCGAGAAGTTCGCCTGGCTGTTCATGCGGTTCTCCGGGATCGCGTTGTTCGTGCTGGCGATCGGCCACCTGTTCATCATGCTGATGTGGGATAACGGCGTTTACCGCATCGACTTCAACTACGTGGCGCAGCGGTGGGCGTCGCCGTTCTGGCAGTTCTGGGACCTGGCGCTGCTGTGGCTGGCGCAACTGCACGGCGGCAACGGCCTGCGCACCATCATCGACGACTACAGCCGCAAGGACAGCACCCGCTTCTGGCTCAACAGCCTGCTGCTGTTGTCGATGGGGTTCACGTTGGTGCTGGGCACCTACGTGCTGCTGACATTCGACCCGAATATCGGAGGCTGATCGATGATCCAGCAACACCGGTACGACGTGGTGATCGTCGGCGCGGGGGGTGCCGGCATGCGCGCCGCGGTGGAATCCGGCCCGCGGGTGCGCACCGCGGTGCTGACCAAGCTCTACCCCACCCGCAGCCACACCGGGGCGGCGCAGGGCGGCATGTGCGCGGCGCTGGCCAACGTCGAAGAGGACAACTGGGAATGGCACACCTTCGACACCGTCAAGGGCGGCGACTACCTGGCCGACCAGGACGCGGTGGAGATCATGTGCAAGGAAGCCATCGACGCGGTGCTCGACCTGGAGAAAATGGGGATGCCGTTCAACCGCACCCCCGAGGGCCGCATCGACCAGCGCCGCTTCGGCGGGCACACCCGCGACCACGGCAAGGCCCCGGTGCGCCGGGCCTGTTACGCCGCCGACCGCACCGGTCACATGATCCTGCAGACCCTGTACCAGAACTGCGTGCGGCACGACGTGCAGTTCTTCAACGAGTTCTATGCGCTGGATTTGGTTTTGACGCAGACCCCGAGCGGGCCGGTGGCCACCGGGGTGGTCGCCTACGAGCTGGCCACCGGCGACATCCACGTCTTCCACGCCAAGGCGGTGGTGCTCGCCACCGGCGGTTCGGGCCGGATGTACAAGACCACCTCGAATGCGCACACGCTGACCGGTGACGGCATCGGCATCGTCTTCCGCAAGGGACTTCCCTTGGAGGACATGGAGTTTCACCAATTCCATCCGACCGGCCTGGCAGGCCTGGGCATCCTGATCTCCGAGGCGGTGCGCGGTGAGGGCGGCCGGCTGCTCAACGGCGAGGGCGAGCGCTTCATGGAGCGTTACGCACCGACGATCGTCGACCTGGCGCCGCGCGACATCGTCGCGCGCTCCATGGTTTTGGAGGTTTTGGAGGGACGCGGCGCCGGCCCGCACAAAGACTACGTCTACATCGACGTCCGCCACCTCGGCGAGGACGTGCTGGAGGCCAAGCTGCCCGACATCACCGAGTTCGCGCGCACCTACCTCGGTGTGGACCCGGTGCACGAGTTGGTCCCCGTCTACCCGACCTGCCACTACGTGATGGGCGGCATCCCCACCACCGTCACCGGACAGGTGTTGCGGGACAACACTTCCACGGTGCCGGGGCTGTATGCGGCCGGCGAGTGCGCGTGCGTGTCGGTGCACGGGGCCAACCGGCTGGGCACCAATTCGCTGCTGGACATCAACGTGTTCGGCCGGCGGGCCGGGATCGCCGCGGCCAATTACGCGCGGGGCCATGACTTCGTGGACATGCCGCCGGAGCCGGCGGCGATGGTCGTCGGCTGGGTCGGCGACATCCTCTCCGAACACGGCAACGAGCGCGTCGCCGACATCCGCATCGCGCTGCAGCAGTCGATGGACAACAACGCCGCGGTGTTCCGCACCGAGGAGACACTCAAGCAGGCGCTCACCGACATCCACGCGCTGAAGGAGCGGTACGCCCGAATCAGCGTGCACGACAAGGGGAAACGATTCAACAGCGACCTGCTGGAGGCCATCGAACTGGGCTTCCTGCTGGAGCTCGCCGAGGTGACCGTGGTCGGCGCCTTGAACCGCAAGGAGTCTCGTGGCGGCCACGCCCGCGAGGACTATCCCAACCGCGACGACGTCAACTTCATGCGCCACACCATGGCCTACAAGCAGGGCAGCGACCTGCTCAGCGACATCGCGCTGGACTTCAAGCCCGTGGTGCAGACGCGCTACGAACCTAAGGAACGGAAGTACTGATGAGTGTCGAAACAGGGGACGAAACGACTCTGGAGCCACCCCTGCCGCCCGTTCCCGACGGGGCGGTGATGGTCACCGTCAAGATCGCCCGGTTCAACCCCGATCAGCCCGACGCCTTCGCGGAAACCGGTGGCTGGCAAAGCTTTCGGGTGCCGTGCCGGCCCAGCGACCGGATGCTCAACCTGCTGATCTACATCAAGAGCTACCTGGACGGGACGCTGACCTTCCGGCGTTCGTGCGCGCACGGGGTGTGCGGTTCGGACGCCATGCGCATCAACGGCGTCAACCGCCTGGCCTGCAAGGTGCTGATGCGCGACCTGCTGCCCAAGAGGCCGGGCAAAACACTGACCATCACGGTCGAGCCGATCCGTGGGCTGCCGGTGGAGAAGGACCTGGTGGTCGACATGGAGCCGTTCTTCGACGCCTATCGGGCGGTGAAGCCGTACCTGGTCACGACCGGCAACCCGCCGACCCGCGAACGCATTCAGAGCCCGACCGACCGGGCCCGCTACGACGACACCACCAAGTGCATCCTGTGCGCGGCGTGCACCACCAGTTGCCCGATCTTCTGGCACGAGGGCAGTTACTACGGCCCGGCCGCGATCGTCAACGCGCACCGGTTCATCTTCGACAGCCGCGACGAGGCCGCCGCCGAGCGCCTGGACATCCTCAACGAGGTCGACGGCGTGTGGCGGTGCCGCACCACCTTCAACTGCACCGAGGCCTGTCCGCGTGGCATCGAGATCACCAAGGCGATCCAAGAGGTCAAGCGCGCGATCATGTTCTCCCGCTAGGCGGGTTTTCGCGCCGAGTGTCACGCCAGCGTGGCATTCGATGCCGAGCGTCACGCCAGTGTGACGCACCGGCGCCGCCAGCCCGTCACACATCGCGGCCCTGTCCCGTCTGACGGGTATGACACAGAAAACCCGCATCGAGCCCCTGCCGCCCAAGCGCACCGGATTGCTGACCCGGGCCATGTACCGGATCGCCAAGCGGCGCTACGGCCAAGTTCCCGAGCCGTTCGCCGTGGCCGCGCATCATCGCAAGCTGATGATCGCCAGCGCCGTGCACGAGACGATGGTCGACCGGGCCTCGAAAACGCTGCCGACCAGCGTGCGCGAGCTCGCGGTGTTGTGGACCGCGCGTCAGATCGGCTGCTCGTGGTGCGTCGACTTCGGATCGATGCTGCAGCGCCTGGACGGCCTGGACATGGCGCGCCTCAAGGAGATCGACAACTACGCCACCTCAACGGCATTCACCGACGACGAGCGCGCGGCCATCGCCTATGCCGCCGCGATGACCACCGATCCGCACACCGTCACCGACGGCCAGGTCGACGATCTGCGCGCCCGCTTCGGCGACGCCGGTGTGTTCGAGCTGACCTACCAGATCGGGTTGGAGAACATGCGGGCGCGGGTGAATTCCGCGCTGGGCATCACCGAGCAGGGCTTCAATTCCGGTGACGCCTGCCGCGTTCCGTGGGCTAGCCAGCCAGGCGAGACCGCGGCGCGGCGCTAAGGTGGTTTATGCGCGTCTGGGAGCTGGAACCGGGCCGGCTGATGGTCGCCGGTGCGTTCTCCGACCTCGCGCCGCACCACCACCCAGCGGTACAGATCACCGTCGGCGGGCACGGCCCGCTGTCGGTGACCGGCGACGGCGACACGCACGACACGTGCCGGCTTGTCGTGATCGCCAGTGGAGCACGTCATGCCGTGCGGTCCGATTCCGATTCCGGGGCGCTGACGCTGTACCTCGGGCTGCAGACGCCGCAGGGCAGCGCGCTGAACACGTTGGCGCGCAACCATGCTCGCGGCGTCTGGATCGTCAGCGGCGGAACGCAACTGGCCGAGGCGACGGCCGCGGAGCTGGCCGAAACGGGGCCCGAGACGGCGGCCGGTTTTCTCCTCGACAGTCTCTGCGGGACACAAGATGGGCGACGATCGGTTCACCCGCAGCTTCGGCAGGCGATCGAAGTCGTCGCGGGCCGCGTGCCCGAGCGCATCGATGTGGCCTCAGTCGCCGGGGCCGTCGCGCTGTCCCCCGACTACCTCGGGCGGCTGTGCAAACAGCAGACCGGCGTCTCGTTCTCGGCCGCCATCCGCTGGGAGCGGCTGGTGGCCGCCATCAGCTACCTGCTCGATGGTCGCTCCATCACCGACGCTGCTCACCTGGCCGGGTTCGCCGACGGGTCGCATGCCAACCGGGTGTGCTGGGAGATGACCGGGGCCACCCCAAGCGAACTCGCCGAAGCGGTCAACAAACCCTGATCTGACGGATCCATACAAGCGCTCGCCCGCGGATTACCGCAGGGTGGATGCATGCCTGCGATGTCACGGTCCGCACGGGCCTTCTGCTGCGGCGCCGTGTGGCGCTCGTCTTGCGCAACCATCGCGGGCGAGCTTCGGGAAGGAGAAATCTGATGTCATCGTTGAGCATTCGCGCCAAAGCGGCGGTGGTTCGCACCCTGTTCGCCGCGCCCACCCCCGTCCGCCGGATGCTGGCGGGTCCGCCGCTGCGCATCGACGGCCAGGAGATGGCGCTCGACGCGCAGCTGGTCATCTGGCTCAAGAACCTCTCCGGCTCCGACGTTTTCGACGGTCCGGTGGAGCAGGCCCGGTCACGATACGACGAGCTGCCCAGCCTGATCGGCTACCGGTCACCGGTGGCCATCGCCACGCGGGAGATCACCATTCCCGTCGCGACAACAGCCATTCCGGCCACCCTGTACAGCCCCGAGCACGTGCCCGCACCGTCGGGCCTGCTGGTGTATTTCCACGGTGGCGGCTTCTCGGTCGGGACCCGGTTCAGCCACGACCCCGTCGCCCGTTACCTGGCCGGCCACGCCGGCGTGCGGGTGCTGTCGGTCGAATACCGGCGCGCCCCCGAGCACCAATTCCCCACTGCCGCAGACGATGCGCTCGCCGCGTTCGATTACGCCCACGCGCACGCCGCCGAGCTGGGTGCGGATCCTCACTGCATCGGCGTCGGGGGCGACAGCGCCGGCGGCAATCTCGCCGCCGTTACCGCGCAGCGGGCGGCGCGGCGAGGCGGCGGGGTTCCGGTGTTCCAAATGCTGATGTATCCCGTGACCGACCTCAGCACACGCCGGCCGTCACGCGATTTGTTCGCCGAAGGGTCGACGTTCACCGACCGCAACATCGATTGGGTGATGGCCAACTACATTCCCGCGCAAACCGATCCGGCACATCCGCGGCTGTCACCGCAGCACGGCGATGTCACCGGCGTACCGCCCGCTTATGTCGCCACCGCGGGGTTCGATCCGATCCGCGACGACGGCGAAGCGTACGCGAACAAACTGCGCGCCGCCGGGGTCCCGGTGGCGCTGACCCGCCAGGCCGACCTGCCGCACGGATACCTCAACTTCGTGGGCATCGGAGGGCGGTTCGCCGAGGCCGCGAGCGAGGCGGCCGGCGCGCTGCAGCTCGGGCTCGCCGCGAATGCCGGGTCAGCCTCGCAGCGGGGAGCCGGTGAATTTGTCGGGGTTGGCGACATCCCATAGGGCGCAGACCTTTCCGTCGCGCACCGTCGCCGCCATGATCCGCGGCATCATCTCGCGATACCCGTTACTGGCGGGGCAGCCCGCCGTGTACCCGCCCAGCTCGCCGTTGACGAGCCCCAGCTGATACGAAGTGAACATGGCCGGGCCGTAGCGCTGAGCCAGGCCGAAGATGAATCGGGCCACCTTGTCCGCGCCGTGAATGACGTTGATTGCGGTGGGCGCCTTGCCGTTCGCGTCGCCGGTCAGGATGACGTCGGGATGCAGCAGCGCCACCACGGCCTCCAGATCGCCGGATGCCATGGCCGCCAGCAACTTCCCCACCACCTCGGCGTGCGCCGGATCGGGCTTGGGCGGGGCGTCGGCCGCGACCGCCTTGCGCGCCCGTGACGCCAGCTGCCGGGCGGCGGCCTCGTTGGTCCCCAGCACCTGCGCCACCTCCGCGAAGGGCACGGCGAACCCGTCGTGCAACACGAAGGCGACCCGTTGATCCGGTGACAGCCGCTCCAGCACCACCATCGCCGCGAACCGGGCGTCCTCGCCGGCCACCACCGCGGACAGCGGATCGGCCGCGTCAAACCCGGTGACCACCGGCTCGGGCAGCCAGTTGCCGGTGTAGGTCTCGCGACGATGCGCGGCCGAACGCAACCTGTCCAGCCCCAGCCTGCTCACCACCGTGGTCAGCCAGGCCCGCAGGTCGGTGATCGCGCCATCCTGCCGGTGCCAGCGCAGCCAGGCGTCCTGGACGATGTCCTCGGCGTCGGCCACCGTGCCGGTGAGGCGGTAGGCGACCGACATGAGATGGGGACGTAGCGACTCGAACTCGCTGACCTGCTGCGCAGAGGTCATGCCGCGAGGTTACGCTCAGCGTCGAGATGACCGACAACCTATGGCTGCACTTCGCGAGGCACGGCCCGGACATCACCGCGCCGATCATCACCCGCGGCGAGGGTGTCACCCTGTTCGACGACCGCGGCAAGAGCTACCTCGACGGCCTGTCCGGACTGTTCACCGTCCAGGTAGGCCACGGGCGCACCGAACTCGCCGAGGTCGCCGCCCGCCAGGCGGGCACGCTGGCGTTCTTCCCGCTGTGGGGGTACGCGACGCCCCCCGCGATCGAGCTCGCCGAACGCCTCGCCGGCTACGCGCCGGGCGATCTGAACCGGGTCTTCTTCACCACCGGCGGCACCGAGGCCGTCGAGACCGCGTGGAAACTGGCCAAGCAGTACTTCAAGCTCACCGGCAAACCCGGTAAGCACAAGGTCATTTCGCGCGCGATCGCCTACCACGGAACCACGCAGGGCGCCCTGGCGATCACCGGGCTGCCGAAATACAAGGCACCGTTCGAGCCGGTGACGCCCGGCGGCTTCCGGGTGCCCAACACCAATTTCTACCGCGCGCCCGAGCAGTTCGGAACCGACCCGAAGGCCTTCGGGCGGTGGGCCGCCGACCGGATCGCCGAGGCCATCGAGTTCGAGGGCCCCGACACCGTCGCCGCGGTGTTCCTGGAGCCGGTGCAGAACGCCGGTGGCAGCATCCCGCCTCCCCCAGGCTATTTCGAGCGGGTGCGCCAGATCTGCGACGAATACGACGTGCTGCTGGTCTCCGACGAGGTGATCTGCGCGTTCGGCCGGATCGGGTCGATGTTCGCCTGCTGCAGTGAGATCGGAGACTTCGGCTATGTGCCGGACATGATCACCTGCGCCAAGGGAATGACGTCGGGCTACTCACCCATCGGCGCCATGATCGCCAGCGCGCGGTTGTTCGAACCGTTCAACGACGGCGCCACCATGTTCCCGCACGGGTATACCTTTGGCGGCCATCCGGTTTCGGCGGCCGTGGGGCTGGCGAACCTCGACATCTTCGAGCGTGAGGGCCTCAATGACCACGTTCGAACCCACGCGCCCGCCTTTCGCGCCACCCTGGACAAGCTCTACGACCTGCCCATCGTCGGGGACGTGCGCGGCGAGGGCTTCTTCTACGGCATCGAACTGGTCAAGGACAAGGCGACCAAGCAGACCTTCACCGACGACGAACGCCGTACTCTGCTCGGCCGGGTGTCCTCGGCGCTTTTCGAGGCCGGTTTGTACTGCCGCACCGACGACCGCGGCGATTCCGTCATCCAGCTGGCGCCGCCGCTGATCAGCGGCCAGGCCGAATTCGACACCATCGAAGCCATCCTGCGCGATGTGCTGACGAGAACCCAGGCGCGCATCTAGGGGCCAGGCCATGGCCCCCAAGCCCCGCATCACCCGGTGCGGTGGCAGCCGCCGCTAGCCGGCGGGCACCTGCCGGACCGCGTCGGCGGCCAACATCACCTCCCGCGCGCGCGTGGCGGTCGGGTTGTTCCAGAAGCGCGCCACGGCGTTGCACAGCCAGGCCAGCGCCGACCGCAGCTCAGGGTCGGTGGCGGCGTCACGGTGCAGCGTCAGCTCCGCCAACACCTGGTCGAACCCGGAACGCCGTACCTGCGTCGCCCTCTCGACCTGCTTGAGCAGATCGCTCAACGCTCGGGGGCCGACACCCGCCGAAGCGCCGCCTCCGCTGCGCCGCCAGGCGGACCACAACCGATCGCGTGAAATGGCGAAACCCCCGAGGTTCGATGCGGTGGGTGGCTTTCGGGCCGAGCGCAGGCCCAGCGTATCGCGGCTGAGCCCGCCCGACGCTCAGTAACTTCCGTCTCACCAGTCACAGCGCGGCTCCCCGGATTCGGGCCGCCGATCGCTTACTGTGCACAGACGATGAGCCTGTTACGTTCCGCTTCATGCCTGGCAGCGGCGCTTTTCCTGATGGCCGCCCCGGTCACGCTGGCAGCACCGGCGAACATGCCGCTCGCGAAGGCCGAGCCCGGCGCCGAACCCAATGCCGCGCCCGCGGACTGCCCGTACAAGGTGAACACCCCCAAGGCCGTGGACTCGTCGGAGGCCCCCACGGCCGGCGACCCGCCGATCCCGCTGGCGGTGCCGGCGAAGCCGGTCGGCGGCGACGCACTGGGCAGCTGCGGCATCGTCGCCGCGCCGAATACGCCGGCGCTGCCGAACGACGTCTCCGCCGAGGCCTGGCTGGTGGCCGACCTGGACAGCGGCGCGGTCATCGCGGCCAAGGACCCGCACGGGCGGCACCGCCCGGCCAGCATCATCAAGGTGCTGGTCGCGATGGCCGCCATCAACGCCCTCAACCTGAACAAGTCGGTCCCCGGAACCGCCGACGACGCCGCCGCCGAGGGCACCAAGGTCGGCGTCACCGACGGCGGCGTCTTCACCGTCAACCAACTGCTGCACGGGCTGCTGATGCACTCCGGCAACGACGCCGCCCACGCGCTGTCCATGCAGCTGGGCGGGATGCAGCAGGCGCTGGAGAAGATCAACGTGCTGGCCGCCAAGCTCGGCGGCTCCGACACCCGGGCGGCATCGCCGTCGGGCCTGGACGCGCCCGGCATGAGCACCTCGGCCTATGACATCGGGCTGTTCTACCGCTACGCCTGGCAGAACCCGACGTTCGCCGACATCGTCGCGACGCGCACGTTCGACTTCCCCGGCCACGGCGACCACCCGGGCTACGAGCTGGAGAACGACAACCAGCTGCTCTACAAGTATCCCGGCGCCCTGGGCGGCAAGACCGGTTACACCGACGACGCGGGCCAGACGTTCGTGGGCGCGGCCAATCACGACGGACGACGCTTGATGGCCGTGCTGCTGCACGGGACGCGGGTGCCGATCGCGCCGTGGGAACAGGCCGCGCACCTGCTGGACTACGGCTTCTCCACCCCGCAGGGCACGCAGGTCGGGTCGTTGATCGCGCCCGACCCGTCGCTGGCCCCGGCCAAGCACGACGCCGCCGCGGACCCGCTCGCCAACAACGCCGCGGCCGACGGGATCATCGGATCCGCGGACGCCATGCCGATCCGGGTGGGGGTGGCGGTGATCGGCACCATGGTGGTGTTCGCGCTGATCATGATGGCCCGCTCGATGAACCGCCGACCACTTCATCGCTGAGCGTGCCCACCGGATCGCGACTGCTCGCCGGGCTGACCGCCGCCAGCGTGGGCATCATCTTCGGCTACGACCTGTCCATCATCGCCGGGGCGCAGTTGTTCATCACCGAGGACTTCGGGCTGTCCACCCGCCAGCAGGAGCTGCTGACGACGATGGTGGTGATCGGCCAGATCGCCGGGGCGCTGGGCGCCGGCGTGCTGGCCAACGTGATCGGGCGCAAACGGTCGGTGGTGCTGATCCTGTTCGCCTACGCCGCTTTCGCGCTGCTGGCCGCGTTCTCCGTCTCGCTGCCGATGTTGCTGTCGGCGCGGTTGCTGCTGGGGCTGACCCTCGGCGTGGCGGTGGTCGTGGTCCCGGTCTACGTGGCGGAATCCGCCCCGACGGCGGTGCGCGGTTCACTGCTGACGGCCTATCAGCTGGCGATAGTCAGCGGCCTGATCGTCGGCTATCTGACCGGCTATCTGCTCGCCGGCACCCACAGCTGGCGGTGGATGCTGGGGCTGGCCTGCGTGCCCGCATTGTTGTTGCTGCCGTTGGTGATTCGGATGCCCGACACGGCGCGATGGTACGTGCTGAAAGGCCGGACGGACGACGCCCGGCGGGCGCTGCTGCGGATCGAACCCGCCGAGCGTGTCGATGCCGAACTCGACGAGATCGGCCGAGCGCTGAGCGAGGCCTCGCGCGGGAGCGGGATCTCCGAGCTGCTGCGGCCCCCGTACCTGCGGGCCACCGCCTTCGTGGTGGTCCTCGGCTTCTTGATCCAGATCACCGGCATCAACGCGATCATCTACTACAGCCCCAGAATCTTTCAGGCCATGGGTTTCACCGGCAATCTCGCGCTGCTGGGGCTGCCCGCGCTGCTTCAGGTCGCCGGGTTGGCGGCCGTCGGCACTGCGCTGGTGCTGGTGGATCGAGTGGGCCGGCGGCCAATCCTGTTGTGCGGCACCGCCATGATGATCGTCGCCGACGTCGTGTTGATGGCGGTGTTCGGGCGGGGTTTCGGCGGCACGATCGTCGGATTCGCCGGAATCCTGCTGTTCATCTTCGGCTACACCATGGGGTTCGGCTCCCTGGGCTGGGTGTACGCCAGCGAAAGCTTCCCGTCCCGGCTACGCTCGATCGGGTCCAGCACCATGTTGACCTCCAACCTGGTGGCCAACGCCATCGTCGCCGCCGTCTTTCTGAGCCTGCTCCATTCACTGGGCGGCGCAGGCACTTTCGCGCTGTTCGGGGCGCTCGCCGCGGTCGCGTTCCTCTTCGTGTACCGGTACGCGCCGGAAACCAAGGGCCGCCAGCTCGAAGACATCCGCCACTTCTGGGAAAACGGCGGCCGCTGGGAGAACCCGTGCCCGTGATCGCCGCGGGCACCATGGTGCTCGACGGACAGGTCTGCCGCCCCGGCTGGCTGCAGACCTCCGGCGGACGGATCGCGGCCTGCTCGCCCGGGCCGCCGCCCCAACCGGCCGACGTCGACCTCCCCGATTGCACGGTGGCGCCGGGCTTTGTCGACATGCACGTGCACGGCGGCGGTGGGGCCTCCTACACCGACGGCGACGGTATCGCCGACGCCGCCGCCTTTCACCTGCGGCATGGCACCACCACCACGCTGGCCAGCCTGGTGACCGCCTCGCCGGCCGAACTGCTGGGCGCGGTGCGCGCGCTCGCCGGGGCCGCCAAGCGCGGCATCGTCGCGGGCGTCCACCTGGAGGGGCCGTGGCTGAGCCGCGCACATTGCGGAGCCCACGACCCCACCCAGATGCGTGACCCGGACGCGGGAGAGATCGATGCGGTGCTGGCAGCGGGCGACGGCACCATCCGGATGGTGACGCTGGCACCCGAGCTGCGCGGCGCCGACGCGGCCATCCGGCGTTTCGTGGACGCGGGAGTCGTTGTGGCGGTGGGCCATACCGCCGCTTCCTACGAGCAGACCACTAATGCCATCGCGCTGGGCGCCACGGTCGGCACGCATCTGTTCAACGCGATGCCGCCGCTGCACCATCGCGAGCCGGGCCCGGCCCTGGCCCTGCTGCGGGACCCGCGAGTGACCGTCGAGGTGATCGCCGACGGCGTGCACCTGCACCCCGACGTGGTGACGGCGGTGATCGCTTCGGCGGGCGCGGACCGCGTCGCCATGATCACCGACGCGATCGCCGCGGCCGGACGCACCGACGGGGCGTTTCGGCTCGGCGCGGTGCCGATCGATGTCGTCGCCGGGGTCGCACGGGTGCACGGGGCGACGACGATCGCGGGCAGCACCGCCACGATGGATCAGGTCTTCCGCACGGTGCATGCCGGCGCCGGCCTGGCCGCCGCGGTGCAGACGACCGCCGCGACGCCGGCGCGAGCGCTCGGCCTGCACCGGGTGGGCGTCCTCACCCCCGGCTACGACGCCAATCTCGTTGTGCTGGACGATCATTTAGGCATCTCGGACGTCATGGTGCGCGGCGCCTGGCGCCGTGGAGGTGCTTGATGGCCTGGCTCGTGTTGATTGCGTCGGGAGTCCTCGAGGCGGTGTGGGCGACCGCGCTGAACAAATCCGACGGCTTCTCCCGACTCGTCCCGTCGCTGGTATTCCTTGTCGCCGTGGCGCTTTCGATGACCGGATTGGCGCTCGCCATGCGCACCCTGCCGGTCGGAACCAGCTATGCGGTCTGGGTCGGCGTGGGGGCGGTGCTCACCGTCGGCTACGCGACGCTGATCGGCGACGAACCGGCGTCGTTGATCAAGCTGGTGCTGATCGGCGGGATCGTGGCCTGCGTCGCGGGGCTGAAGCTGGTCGGCTAGCGATCGCGGCGGCTCAAGCGGGCGATCCGGGAAAGCGCCAGCGCCCCAACGGCTCCCACCGCCATCGCGGTCAGCGTTTGGCGCGTTCCCCGGCCCTCATCCAGCTGCACGCGCGGCGCGATGATCGCCGGGGCCGGAGGGGCGACGGGTTGGCCGCGCGGATCGTTCGAGGCCGCCGCCGCCCAGGCGGTGCAGAACAGGACGAGATACGCGGTGATGTAAGCGAACACCATCAACCCGAGCACCGGGCCGAAGGCCGCGCCCGCCGGGCTGCGCAGCACCGTGCGCAGATAAATGGAGGCGACCTGTTTGAACACCTCGAAGCCGATCGCCGCGATCAGCCCGGCCCGCATCGAATCGACAAAGCTCACTTTTTCCCGGGGCAGGCGGGCGATCATCCAGGTGAACAGCAGCCACGACACCAGCGTCGCGATCAGGATCGAGAACAACCAAAACAGCCAGTCGAACACCACAAACTGCGGTATGCCAAGCCATTTCAGGAGCGCGGCCATGGGCGCGGCGTGTCCGACGGTGGTCAGGCCGACGGTGGCCACGATGATCGCGAACGTCCCCATCATCGCCAGCAGATCGGAAAGCTTGTTGCGCACGAAGCCCGGCGACTCGATGTGTTCGTCCCACCACATCTCCGTCACCGCCTGGCGCAGGTGCGATATCCAGCCCAATCCGGCCCACACGGCGGTGGCCAACCCGATCACACCGACCGACGTCCGGGCGTCGATGGCCGAGTTCATCAACTCCTGCAGCTGATTACCGAGCGCCCCGGTGACCTGGGAGCGGATGTGGTCGTCGATGGTGCTCAGCAGCTGCGGTCTGCGGGCCAGCACGAACCCGAAGACCGCGAAACCGACCATGAGCAAAGGAAACAACGCGAAAATCGTGTAATAGGTGAGCCCGGCCGCAAAGAACCCGCCGTTGCGCTCATCGAACCGCTGGTAGGCGCGAATCACGTGATCAAGCCAGCCGTGCCGGGCCCGCAACCGATCGAAAACGCCCGCCTTGGCCGGCTCGCTCATCGCACGACTCCAATGAGAGCGGTACTAGCTCCGTTGTGGAAGAAACCCAAGGCGATCGTAAACCCGCTGAACCGTTTTCCCGGCCACATCGTTGGCCTTTTCCGCTCCGGCCGCGAGCACGGCCTCCAATTCGGCGAGATCGGCGGTCAGTTCGTCGACTCGGGCCTTGATCGGGGCGACGAACTCGACGACCGCCTCGGCGGTGTCCTTCTTCAAATCGCCGTAACCCCTTCCGGCATAGCCTTCCACGAGCGTGTCGATCCCGGCGCCGGTGACCGCGGACTGGATGCTGAGCAGGTTGGAGACTCCCGGCTTGGCCGCGGTGTCGAAGCGAATCTCGCGTTCGCTGTCGGTGACCGCCGAGCGAATCTTCTTGGCCGACACCGCCGGTTCGTCGAGCAGGTTGATCAGCCCGGCGTCGGTGGCCGCCGACTTGCTCATCTTCGATGTCGGGTCTTGCAAGTCGTAGATCTTCGCGGTCGCCTTGGGAATGAACATGTCCGGCACCACGAACGTCTCCGGGAAGCGGCTGTTGAACCGCTCGGCGATGTCGCGCGCCAGCTCGAGATGTTGTCGCTGGTCCTCACCCACCGGTACCAGATCGGTGTCGTAGGCCAGCACGTCGGCCGCCTGTAGCACCGGGTAGGTGAACAACCCCACGGTGGTGGAGTCGGCGCCCTGGCGCAGCGACTTGTCCTTGAACTGCGTCATCCGCGACGCCTGTCCGAAGCCGGTGAAGCAGCCCAGCACCCAGGCCAGCTGAGTGTGGGCGGGCACGTGGCTCTGCACGAACACGGTGCTGCGGGCCGGGTCGATGCCCAGCGCCAGATACTGCGCGGCCGTGATCAAGGTGCGGCGACGCAGCGCCTCGGGATCCTGGGGGACGGTGATGGCATGCAGGTCGACCACGCAGAAGAACGCGTCATGGTCGTCCTGCAGCGCGACCCACTGTGTGATGGCGCCCAGCGCGTTACCCAGGTGAAGCGAATCGGAGGTCGGCTGCACGCCGGAGAAAATCCGGCTTGATCCGGTAGCGGTGGTCATGATGCACCGATCTTTTCATGACGCGCGGGCGCTGCGAGGGGGCCGCCTTGCGGTACCGGCGGTACCACATTTACTGTCGGGCTATGACCAAGCTCGTCTGCTCGGCTCCTTCCTCGTGAGCCCCGCTCACTCGGCGTCGCCTTCGGCCCGGTCCCCCATCCACCTCGGTCCCAGGGATGGTTCCGGAGAGCCCGTCCTGATGCTGCACGGATTCCTGATGTCGCAGACGGTATGGGATCCGGTCGCGCCGCGGCTGGCCGAGACCGGTCGCTTCGAGGTCTTCGCCCCCACCATGGCCGGGCACAACGGCGGGCCCTATGCGGGCACCTGGCTGCTGAGCTCGTCGGTGCTGGCCGACCACGTCGAGCGCCAGCTCGACCAGCTCGGCTGGGAAACCGCGCACCTCGTGGGCAACTCGCTGGGCGGATGGGTCGCCTTCGAACTGGAGCGGCGGGGCCGCGCCCGCAGCGTCACCGGCATCGGCGCCGCGGGCGGATGGACGCGGTGGAGCCCGGTGAAATTCGAGGTCATCAGCAAGTTCATCGCGGGCATGCCCGTCCTCGCGCTGGCCCGGCTGTTCGGGGAGCGCACCCTGAAGCTGCCGCTGAGCCGGCGGCTGGCGACCCTGCCGCTCACCGCGACGCCGGAGGGCATCAGCGACGACCAGCTGCACGTCGTCATCGACGACGCCGCGCACTGCCCCGCGTACTTCCAGCTGCTCGTCAAGTCGCTGTTGGATCCGGGCCTGCTTCAGTTGGCCGACACCGCGGTGCCGGTCCAACTCGTGCTGTGCGAGAAGGACCGGGTGGTGCCCGCGAGCAGGTTCAATCGGCACTTCACCAACTTCCTGCCTCCGGGAACGAAGGTCACCAAGCTCGACGGCGTCGGTCACGTCCCCATGTTCGAGGCCCCCGACCGGGTCGCCGCGACCATCGCCGACTTCGTCGACGAGTGCGGCGCCGGGGCCGACCGGCGGCAACCACCGGCTAGTTAGCCAGCCGCTTTTCCAGGTCCTCCGCGATCGAGTTCAAGAACTCCTCGCTGTTCTGCCACTTCTGGTCGGGGCCGACGAGGACGGCCAGGTCCTTCGTCATCTTCCCGCTCTCGACGGTGGACACCACCACGTCCTCCAGCGTTCGCGCGAACTCGGTGACCTCGGGGGTGTCGTCCAGCTTGCCGCGGTGCGCCAGTCCACGCGTCCAGGCGAAGATCGAGGCGATCGGGTTGGTCGACGTCGGCTTGCCGGCCTGATACTGGCGGAAGTGCCGGGTGACGGTGCCGTGCGCGGCCTCGGCCTCGACCGTCTTGCCGTCGGCGGTCATCAGCACCGACGTCATCAGCCCCAGTGAGCCGTAGCCCTGCGCGACGAGGTCCGACTGCACGTCGCCGTCGTAGTTCTTGCAGGCCCACACGTAGCCGCCCTCCCACTTCAGGCAGGCCGCAACCATGTCGTCGATCAATCGGTGCTCGTAGGTCAGTCCCTCGGCCTCGAACTGCTCGGCGAACTCCTCGTCGTAGACGCGCTGGAACTCGTCTTTGAACATGCCGTCGTAGGCCTTGAGGATGGTGTTCTTGGTCGACAGGTACACCGGCCACTTGGCGTCCAGCCCGTACTTCAACGAGGCGCGGGCGAAGTCCCGGATGGAGTCCTTGAAGTTGTACATCCCCATCACGACGCCCCCGTCCTCGGGGATGGACACCACCTCGTGCACCATCGGCTCGCCGCCGTCGGCGGGCGTGAAAGTGATTGCGACGGTTCCGGGTTTGTCGACCTCGAAGTTGGTCGACCGGTACTGGTCGCCGAAGGCGTGGCGGCCGATGACGATCGGCTTGGTCCAGCCCGGTACCAGCCGCGGCACGTTCGAGATCATGATGGGCTCGCGGAAGATGGTGCCGCCCAGAATGTTTCGAATCGTGCCGTTGGGCGAGGGCCACATCTTCTTGAGATCGAACTCCTCGACGCGGGCCTCGTCGGGGGTGATGGTGGCGCACTTGACACCGACGCCGTGCTTCTTGATGGCGTTGGCCGCATCGATGGTCACCTGGTCATCGGTGCGGTCGCGGTGCTCGATGCCCAGGTCGTAGTAGTCCAGGTCGATGTCGAGGTGCGGCAGGATCAGCATGTCCTTGATCGACTTCCAGATGACGCGGGTCATTTCGTCGCCGTCGAGCTCTACGACGCGGCCTTTGACCTTGACCTTGGCTTCCCCTGCCATGTCGAGTCCCGCTTCCTGCCGGGGGCCCTAGCTTGTCGAAGCCGCCAGCGCCTCATTGAAGGTCTTGCTCGGGCGCATGATCGCCGTCGTCTTCTCGCTGTCCGGGTAGTAGTAGCCGCCGATGTCGACCGCCTCGCCCTGCGCCTCGGCGAGCTCGGCCACGATGGTCTCCTCGTTTTCGCGCAACGCGTCGGCGAGCGCGGCGAAATGCTTGCGCAATTCTTCGTCGTCGGATTTCGCGAGTTCGGCCGCCCAGTACAGCGCCAGGTAGAACTGGCTGCCGCGGTTGTCGAGTTCACCGGTCTTGCGCGACGGGCTCTTGTCGTTCTCCAGCAGCTTGCCGATGGCGGCATCCAGCGTCTTGCCCAGGACCTTGGCGCGCTCATTGTCGGTCTTGATGCCGATGTCCTCGAAACACGCTCCGAGAGCAAGGAATTCACCCAGGGAATCCCAGCGCAGATGGTTCTCCTCGACGAGTTGGTGGACGTGCTTGGGCGCCGAACCGCCCGCGCCGGTTTCGTACATCCCACCGCCGGCCATCAGCGGCACGATGGACAACATCTTGGCGCTGGTGCCCAGTTCCAGGATCGGGAACAGGTCGGTGAGGTAATCGCGCAGGATGTTGCCGGTCGCGGCAATGGTGTCCTGCCCGCGCATGGCGCGCTCGATGGTGTACCGCATTGCCCACACCTGCGGCATGATCTGGATCTCCAGGCCCTCGGTGTCGTGCTCCTTCAGGTACGCCTTGACCTTCTTGCGCAGCTCGACCTCGTGCGGCCGCTCGGTGTCGAGCCAGAACAACACCGTCATACCGGAGTTCCTGCCCCGGGTGACCGCGAGCTTGACCCAGTCGCGGATCGCTTCGTCGGTGACGATGGGCATGCGCCAGATGTCACCCTCCTCGACGTTCTGGGTCAGCAGCACTTCCCCGCTGTCGAGGTCGACGATGTTGGCGACACCCTCCTCGGGAATCTCGAAGGTCTTGTCGTGCGAGCCGTACTCCTCGGCCTGCTGCGCCATCAGGCCGACGTTGGGAACGGTGCCCATCGTCCGCGGATCGAACTGCCCGTGGGTTTTGCAGAAGTTGATGATCTCCTGGTAGATCCGCGAAAAAGTCGACTCGGGGTTGACGGCCTTGGTGTCCTTCTGGCGCCCGTCGGCGCCCCACATCTTGCCGCCCGCGCGGATCATCGCCGGCATGGACGCGTCCACGATGACGTCGCTGGGCGAATGAAAGTTGGTGATGCCCTTGGCCGAATCGACCATGGCCAGCTCGGGGCGGTGTTCGTGGCAGGCGTGCAGATCGCGGATGATCTCCTCGTGCAGTGACGCCGGCAGCGACTCGATCTTGTTGTAGAGGTCGACCAATCCGTTGTTGACGTCGACGCCGAGTTCGTCGAACAGCTCCTGGTGCTTGGCGAAAGCGTCCTTGTAGAAGATCTTCACCGCGTGACCGAAGACGATGGGGTGCGACACCTTCATCATCGTCGCCTTGACGTGCAGCGAGAACATCACGCCGGTCTCGTAGGCGTCCTGCATCTGCTCCTCGTAGAACTCGACGAGGGCCTTCTTGCTCATGAACATGGAATCGATGACGTCGCCCTCGCGCAGCTCGACCTTGGCCTTGAGCTCGAGGGTCTGCCCGCTCTTGGTCTCCAGCACCATCTTCACGTTGCGCGCGCGGTCCAGCGTCATCGACTTCTCGCCGTGGTAGAAGTCGCCGTGCCGCATGGTCGCGACGTGAGTGCGCGAGGCCGGCGACCAGTCCGCCATGCTGTGCGGATGCTTGCGGGCGTACTCCTTCACCGCCTTGGGCGCACGCCGGTCCGAATTGCCCTGCCGCAGCACCGGATTGACGGCGCTACCAAGGCATTTGGCGTAGCGCGCGCGAATCTCTTTGTCCTCGTCCGTCTTTGGACTCTGCGGAAAGTCCGGGATCTTGTATCCCTTGCCCTGCAACTCCTTGACGGCGGCGATCAGCTGGGGGACCGAGGCGCTGATGTTCGGCAGCTTGATGATGTTGGTGTCGGGGAGCTCTGTCAGCCGGCCCAACTCGCCCAGGTTGTCCGGAACGCGCTGCTCTTCGGTCAGATCATCGGGGAACTCCGCCAGAATCCGGGCGGCCACGGAGATGTCGCTGGTCTTGATCTCGATGCCCGCCGGCTCGGCGAAGGCGCGCACGATCGGCAGGAACGCATAAGTCGCCAGCAGCGGCGCTTCGTCGGTCAGTGTGTAGATGACGGTCGGCTGTTCGGCGCTCACGGTCCCTCTCCCGGCGTCAATGATGGGTTCGAATTCTGGGGGGCTCAGCGGTCTTCCTGCCACGTTAGCAAGGGTGTTTGGACAGGTGTCGACCTGCACGTGCACCGCGATGGTTGGCACCGACTCGGCACAGTAAGATAATCTTCGAATTGGTCATGAGCGCCAGCATCAAGCCCCGGCTTGCTGGCCGGCAACCCTCCAACCGCGGTGGGGTGCCCCGGGTGATGACCAGGTTGAGTAGCCACACAACCGGCTATCCGGCAAGCGCGGGTCCGCCATGACGGGCCCCTGAGCAGACAGGGAAACGTGATGTGCATTCTCCCGGCCTTTTCGCGCCTCATCGTGTGTCGCTGCTAATCCGCGGCGCCGGCTGACGCCCCATTCCGGCGTCCCGGCCGTCGCCGAGCACATTTCCCTACCAGCAGAAAGCAACCCCGTGACCTCCGACAACGCCGAGCACGACACCGACCCGACCGCGAATTGGTCATTCGACACCAAGCAGGTACACGCCGGCCAGCAGCCGGACAGCGCCACCAGCGCCCGCGCCCTGCCGATTTACCAGACCACGTCGTACACCTTCGACGACACCACGCACGCCGCCGCCCTGTTCGGGCTGGAAGTGCCGGGCAACATCTACACCCGGATCGGCAACCCGACCACCGATGTCGTCGAGCAGCGCGTCGCCGCACTCGAGGGCGGGGTGGCGGCGCTGTTCCTGAGCTCCGGGCAGGCCGCCGAGACCTTCGCCATATTGAACCTGGCCTGTGCCGGCGATCACATCGTCTCGAGCCCGCGGCTCTATGGCGGGACGTACAACCTGTTCCACTATTCGCTGGCCAAGCTCGGCATCGACGTCACCTTCGTGGAGGACCCCGACGACCTGGATTCGTGGCAGGCCGCGGTGCGGCCGAACACCAAGGCCTTCTTCGGCGAGACCATCTCCAACCCGAAGATCGATGTGCTGGACATTCCCGGGGTCGCCGGGGTCGCGCACGCCAACGGCGTCCCGCTGATCGTCGACAACACCATCGCCACGCCGTACCTGATCCAGCCGTTCTCCCACGGCGCCGACATCGTCGTGCACTCCGCCACCAAGTACCTCGGCGGGCACGGCTCGGCGATCGCCGGGGTCATCGTCGACGGCGGCACCTTCGACTGGACGCAGGGACGCTTCCCGGGGTTCACCACGCCCGACCCGAGCTACCACGGCGTGGTGTTCGCCGAACTCGGCCCGCCGGCCTTCGCGCTCAAGGCGCGTGTGCAGCTGCTGCGCGACCTCGGTTCGGCCGCTTCGCCGTTCAACGCGTTCCTGGTCGCCCAGGGCATCGAGACGCTGAGCCTGCGCATGGAGCGCCACGTTTCCAACGCGCAGCGCGTGGCCGAGTACCTGGCCGGCCATGATGGCGTGGTGTCGGTCAACTATGCGGGCCTGCCCAGCTCGCCCTGGCATGAGCGGGCAAAGAAGCTGGCGCCCAAGGGAACCGGCGCGGTGCTGGCCTTCGAGCTGGACGGCGGCGTCGAGGTGGGCAAAGCGTTCGTGAACGCGCTGAAGCTGCACAGCCACGTCGCCAACATCGGCGACGTGCGCTCGCTGGTGATCCACCCGGCGTCCACGACGCACGCCCAGCTCAGCCCGCAGGAGCAGCTGAGCACCGGGGTCAGCCCCGGTCTGGTGCGCCTGGCGGTGGGCATCGAGGGCATCGACGACATCCTGGCCGACCTGGAGCTCGGCTTCGCCGCGGCGGCCAAATTCGGTGCGACCGCGGGGGCCTCGGGCACCGATCCGCAAGCGGTGGCGGCATTTTGAGGAGACCGGCAATGACGATCTCAGACGCTGCGACCCAGCCGCTGCCGGCCGAAGGCGAGATCGGCGTGGTGCGCATCGGGTCGCTGACCACCGAGAACGGCGCGGTGATCGACGATGTCCAGATCGCCGTCCAGCGTTGGGGCGAGCTGTCCCCCAACCGCGACAACGTCGTGGTGGTGCTGCACGCGCTCACCGGCGATTCGCACCTGACCGGGCCCGCCGGGCCGGAACATCCCACGCCGGGTTGGTGGGACGGTGTCGCCGCGCCGGGTGCCCCGATCGACACCAATCGCTGGTGCGCGGTGGTCACCAACGTGCTGGGCGGTTGCCGCGGCTCCACCGGGCCGAGCTCGATTGCCCCGGACGGAAAGCCATGGGGCTCAAGGTTTCCGCAGATTACCGTGCAGGATCAAGTTGCGGCGGACGTTGCCGCGCTGGCGGCGCTGGGCATCGACCGGGTTGCCGCCGTCATCGGCGGATCCATGGGCGGGGCAAGGGCTTTGGAGTGGATCGTCGCCCAGCCCGACCGGGTTCGGGCCGGGCTGGTGATAGCGGTCGGCGCGCGCAGCACCGCCGACCTGATCGGCCACCTGAGGACGCAGATATCGCTGGTCAAGACCGACCCGAACTGGCAGGGCGGCGACTATTACGGCACCGGGCGCAAACCCGACACCGGAATGGCGCTCGCCCGGCAATTCGCCCACCTGACCTACCGCGGCGAGCTGGAGCTCGACACCCGGTTCGGCAACGGCAGCCAGGGTGGCGAGGATGCGGGGAACGGCGGCCGCTACGCAATACAGAGCTACCTGGAATACCAGAGCGAAAAGCTGGTCGATCGCTTTGACGCCGGCAGCTACGTGGCGTTGTCGGACTCGATGAGCAGCAATGACGTGGGCCGCGGCCGCGGTGGAGTGCGAAAAGCGCTGAGCGAGTGTCCCGTACCGGTCGTGGTCGGCGGCATCACCAGTGACCGGCTCTACCCGCTGCGTCTGCAGGAAGAGCTGGCCGAGCTGCTGCCGGGCTGCGCCGAACTGGACATCATCGAATCCATTTACGGGCACGACGGATTCCTGATCGAAGCCGACGCGGTCAACGAATTGATCGCGAAAACCCTCAAATTGGCCGATGAGCAAGGCGCGTGACGACCGTGACCCGCTCGCGCCACGACCGCTCCCTATCGTTCGGTTCGGCGGCCGCAGCCTATGAGCGGGGACGCCCTTCCTACCCCCCGGAGGCGATCGACTGGCTGTTGCCGGTCGGGGCGCGCCGGGTGCTCGACTTGGGTGCCGGCACCGGGAAGCTGACGACACGGTTGGTGGAGCGCGGCCTGGACGTGGTGGCCGTCGACCCCATCCAGGACATGCTGGAGGTGTTGCGCGCCTCGCTGCCGGAGACCCGGGCGCTGCTGGGCACCGCGGAAGAGATTCCGTTGGAGGACAACAGCGTTGACGTGGTGCTGGTGGCGCAGGCCTGGCATTGGGTGGATCCCGAGCGCGCGATCCCGGAGGTGGCGCGGGTGCTGCGGCCCGGCGGCCGGCTGGGTCTGGTGTGGAACACCCGCGACGAACGGCTCGGCTGGGTGCGCGAACTGGGGCAGATCATCGGCAGCGACGGCGACGGCGGCCGCACCCAGGTAACGCTGCCGGAGCCCTTCACCGACCTGGCGCATCATCGGGTCGAGTGGACGAGTTACCTTACGCCGCAAGCATTGATCGACCTTGTCGCATCCCGCAGCTACTGCATCACCTCGCCGGCCGAGGTCCGCACCCAAACGCTCGACCAGGTGCGCCAATTGCTGGCCACCCATCCTGCGCTGGCGAACTCGACGGGCCTGGCGCTGCCCTACGTCACCATGTGCACCCGCGCGACGCTGGCGGGATAGCGAACGCTACGGCCCGTCGTCGTCTCCGTCGCGAAGCAGCTTCTCTGGGTGGTGGAAGGTGTTGGTGCGCGGCTGGTCTCGGTCGAGATGTGGCGGTGGAATCCATTCGGTGTCTCCGCGCGGGTGTTTTCGGGTGGTCCAACCACCGGGTTTGAGGAGCCGGTGGTGGGGGCCGCAGGCGAAGGTGAGGTCGTTGACGTCGGTCACGTGGCACTTGGCGTAGTCGGTGGCGTGATGGACTTCGCAGTAGTAGCCGGGCACGGTGCAGCCCGGGTTCGAGCAGCCGCGGTCCTTGGCGTACAACACGATTCGCTGCCCAGGTGAGGCCAGGCGCTTGGTGTGATAGAGCGCCAGGGCCTTGCCCTTGTCGAAGATCGCCAGATAGTGGCGGGCGTGGCGGGCCAGGCGGATCACGTCGCTCATCGGCAGGATGGTGCCCCCACCGGTCAAGCCGCGCCCCGCGGCGAATTCCAGCTCGGCCAGCGTCGTGGTCACGACGATGGACGCCGGTAACCCGTTGTGCTGCCCCAACTCTCCGGAGGCCAACACGGCGCGCAGGGCAGCCAGCAGCCCGTCGTGGTTGCGCTGGGCGGCCGAGCGCGGGTCGTGCTCGATGGCCTCTTGGGTGGGTGCGCCGTCGACGCATGGAGTGTCGTCGAGGGGGTTGCACATGCCCGGGGCGGCGAGTTTCGCCAGGACGGCTTCGAACGTGGCGCGCGCCTCGGGGGTGAGCCAGCCGCGCAGCGCCGACATGCCGTCGGTTTGCTGGTTGCCCAGCGTCAGCCCCCGTCGGCGGGCGCGGTCCTCGTCGGTGAAGGTGCCATCGGGGTTGAGCACATCGGCCAGTCCCCGCGCCAGGGCGGCGAGTTGTTCGGGGCAAAACCGCGTTCCGAACTCGGCCAGTTGAGCTTCGGCCTGCTCGCGCGCCGCGAAATCCACCCAGCCGGGCAGCTGGTGGTAGAACGTTCGGATCACTGCCACCTGGCCCGCGCCTAGCTCGCCCTGGCGTTGGGCGGCCGCGGTCGCGGCCAGCACCGGGCCCAGCGGTTCGCCGGTCAGGCCGTGTCGCGGGCCCAGATCGCGCGCCTCTTTGACCCGCCGGGCGGCTTCGGTACGGCTGATCAGTGTCGCCTCGGCGAGGGCATGGACCACTGTTCCGCCGAGGTCTACCGACGGTGCTTGGCGGGCAAGGGAATTGATCAGCGGATGCTCGACGGCCGGGATGCGCCGGCGCTGCTTTTCGCAGCGCCGCAACGCCATTAGCTGTTGCTGCGGGTTGAGCGCCTCGTAGTCCAGCGCGCAGGCTCGATCCCAGGCGGCATCGAGCGCGTCGAACACCGCATCGACATCCTGCTGACCACTTGAACTCACACCGTCAAACTAGCCGCACCCACCGCAGAATCGCCCCACCGGCCGCCATAGATTCACACTCGCGCAAGATCTTTCGTTGTCGGTCAACCCCCAGGCGACAGGTTCGAGCCGCCCGCGTCCAGATCACGGTGTGGTGTCGATTCACCGCCCGGCCTTGCGCAATCGGGCTGGGTAATAACCGATGTCGCGGGTGTCGTGGCCTCATGAAACGCTTATTGTGCGAACCTTTATCCCACCGTGTCGCAAACGTGACAGTCATGGCTCAGAGTTCCATACGTGGTTCGAGTGCCGCTGACGCACTCCATTGGCGGACGGGGAGGCTGGCGTGAAGGCACTTGCACGAACTCATCAGTGGGTCTGGCTTTTTCGTCGCCAGCCCTTCACCATCCGCCTGCTGGCCGCTGCCGCCGGACTGCTCACCGTGGCCTCGGCATTCGCGGCGCCGGCCGAAGCGGAGGGCAACGGTGACGACTTCATCGACGCGCTCAACCACGCCGGCATCGACTTCGGGGAGCCCGGAAACGCGATGTCCGTCGGCGAATCGATCTGCCCGATGCTCTCGCAACCGGGTGGCAATTTCGCCGCGGCCGCGTCCAGCGTCGCCGGTAGGGGCATGTCGCCCATGATGGCGCGGATGTTCACCCAGATCGCGATCCAGACGTACTGCCCCGAGGAGATGGCAAACATCGCCAGCGGCAACCTGTCCGCCGCCATGCCGCCGGGAATGCCGGGAATGCCGGGCCAGATCCCGGGAATGCCAGGGCAAACCCCGGGAATGGCCGGCCAGGTCCCGGGCCTGCCCGGGCAGGTACCCGCACTGCCAGGCCAATACCCGGGAATGGCGGGCCAACTGCCCGCGATACCCGGGCAGGCTCCGGCGCTGCCGAGGTTCTAGCGGGTGCCCAGCGGGTCGATGGTCCACGCGATGTAGAGCATCGCCGCCCCGACCGTCGCGGTGGTGATGAAGTCGATTCCCTTGCCGCGCACCACCAGAAGGCCGGCCCGGTCCTCGGACAACACCAGCCGCAACAGCGCCGCCACCGCCACACCGATACCGATCAGCAGCGAACCACGACGCCAGAAACTGGCCCCGACCAGGGCCAGCGCTACCGCAAAGATCATGCCCACCAACACAATTGGCCATTGGGCCCGCAGCAGGGTGCGCGCGGTCATTGCCGCTCGGCCAGCTCGACGACGTTGGTCAGCAGGAACGCACGGGTCAGCGGACCCACGCCGCCCGGGTTCGGCGACACGTGGCCGGCCACGTCCCACACGTCGGGATGCACGTCGCCGACAAGCTTGCCGTCCACGCGGCTGACGCCGACGTCGAGCACCGCGGCGCCGGGACGCACCATGTCGTCGGTCACCATGTGCGGCACCCCCACGGCCGCGACGATGATGTCGGCCTGCCTGGTCAACGCAGGCAGGTCACGAGTCTTGGTGTGGCACAAGGTCACCGTGGCGTTCTCGGAGCGGCGGGTCAGCAGCAGCCCCAGCGGGCGCCCGACGGTGACACCGCGGCCGATGACGACCACGTGCGCCCCGGCGATCTCCACGTCGTAGCGACGCAACAGGTGCACGATGCCGCGCGGGGTGCACGGCAGCGGGGCCGGGTTGTTGAGCACCAGCCGGCCCAGGTTGGTCGGGTGCAGGCCGTCGGCGTCCTTATCCGGGTCGACCCGCTCCAGCGCCGCGTTCTCGTCGAGATGCTTGGGCAGCGGCAACTGCACGATGTACCCGGTGCAGTCGGGGTTGGCGTTGAGTTCGTCGATGGTCTCGTTGAGCGTCGCGGTGCTGATGTCGGCGGGCAGGTCACGGCGAATCGAGGTGATGCCCACCTTCGCGCAATCGGCGTGCTTGCCCCGGACGTACGCCTGCGAGCCGGGGTCATCGCCCACCAGGATGGTGCCCAGCCCGGGGGTGCGACCCGATGCGGCCAATGCCGTCACGCGCTGCTTGAGGTCGACGAAGATCTCGTCGCGGGTGGCCTTGCCGTCCAGCGTGATTGCTCCCACTGTGACAGTCTGGCAGACCTCGATGATGGCGACCCGCCGCGCCCGGCTCCGCCGCGCTTGCGATCGCCATTAGGCTCCCGGTATGTCTACCCCTCCGGACGTGTTCAGCCCCGCGAAGCTCGGTCCGATTACGCTGCGCAACCGCACCATCAAGTCCGCCACCTTCGAGGCGCGCACGCCCGAGGCGCTGGTGACCGACGACCTCATCGAGTACCACCGGCTGCCTGCCGCGGGTGGGGTCGGCATGACGACCGTCGCGTACTGCGCCGTCTCCCCCGGCGGCCGCACCGAGGGCAACGGCATCTGGATGCGGCCGGAGGCCGTCCCCGGCTTCCGGCGGCTCACCGACGCGATCCACGCCGAGGGGGCCGCGGTCAGCGCGCAGATCGGCCACGCCGGCCCGGTGGCCAACGCCAAGTCCAACAAGGCGAAGGCCCTGGCGCCGGTCCGGTTCTTCAACCCGATCGGGATGCGGTTCGCCAAGAAGGCGACCCGCGAGGACATCGACGAGGTCATCGAAGGGCACGCCAACGCCGCGCGGCTGGCCATCGAGGCCGGCTTCGACGCCGTCGAAATCCACCTGGGCCACAACTACCTGGCGAGTTCGTTTCTGTCCCCGCTGATCAACCGGCGCGACGACGAGTTCGGCGGGTCGCTGCAGAACCGGGCCAAGGTCGCCCGCGGCATGGTGATGGCCGTTCGGCGTGCGGTGGAGAAGGAGGGCACGCCCATCGCGGTCACCGCCAAACTGAACATGGCCGATGGCGTTCGCGGCGGCATCAGCACCGAGGAATCGCTGGCCACGGCCAAGTGGCTGGAGGAGGACGGCGGGCTGGACGCCATCGAACTCACCGCGGGCAGCTCGCTGGTCAACCCGATGTACCTGTTCCGCGGCGACGCGCCGCTCAAGGAGTTCGCCGGCGCGTTCAAACCGCCGCTGCGCTGGGGCATGCGCATGACGGGCAAGAAGTTCCTGCGCGAATACCCCTACCGCGAGGCCTATCTATTGCGCGACGCCAAGCTGTTCCGCAACGAGTTGAAGATGCCGCTGATCCTGCTCGGCGGAATCACCAACCGGGAGACGATGGACCTGGCGATGGCGGAGGGATTCGATTTCGTCGCGATGGCCAGGGCACTGTTGGCCGAGCCGGATCTGATCAATCGAATCGCCGCTGATGGCGCCCGGCACCAGGTGCATTCGGCGTGCACGCACTGCAACCGGTGCATGCCCACGATCTACACCCGAACGCACTGCGTGGTGACCGGCGCGCCCGACGCTCACGGGTAAACCACAGGGCTGCAAGCTACAGTTGTGGCGATGTCAGCACCAGCCCCGCCAGCGCTAACCGTCCATCACGAAGGATCGGAACGCACCTTCGCAGCGGGCCACGATGTAGTAGTCGGGCGCGATCTGCGAGCGGACATGCGTATCACCCACCCGTTGATTTCGCGCGCCCATCTGCTGCTGCGTTTCGATCAGGGCAAGTGGCTGGCCATCGACAACGGTTCGCTCAACGGCACTTTCGTCAACGGCCGACGGGTGCCGGTGGTCGAGATCCACGACGGCCAGAACCTGAACATCGGCAACCCGGACGGACCGCTGCTGACGTTCGACGTCGGGCGCCACCAGGGCATGGCCGGGCGTCCGCCCCGCACCGAATCGATGAACATCCCGGTGGCGGCGGCACCGCCGCAGGCCGCGGCGTGGCCGGGGCAACCGGCGCCGCCCACCGCCGCCCCACCGCCTCCGCCGCCGCCCGGGCGCACGCCCAATTGGGCGGCCCCGCCGCGGCGGCCGCAGCCCGCGCCCGTGCCGCGGCAAGGCCCGCCGGGTCACACCATGTACGGGGGCGGCGGTGGACGCCCGCCCGCTGCGCCGCCCCCGACGCGCAACGCCCCGCCCATCGCGCAGATGCCCGCCGTGGGCTCGGGGAGCCCGCCGACCCACATGGCCCCCGCCTCCGCCAAGCCACCCGAGGTGGCGAACCTGGCGACCAAGATGTTCCAGGCGCTGCTGCCGTCGCGCTCGGACTCGGCTGCGCAGCCCGCCGGGTCGCAAACCATCGGCCGGGCCACCGACAACGACATCGTCATCCAGGACGTTCTGGCGTCGCGCCACCACGCCTTCTTGATCCAGACGCCGCTGGGCACCGAGATCCGCGACGCGCACAGCGTGAACGGGACCTTCGTCAACGGCGTCCGGGTCGGTTCGGCGGTGCTCACCGAGGGCGACGTGGTCACCATCGGCAACGTCGACCTGGTGTTCACCGGCGACAGCCTGGTCCGGCGCACCGAAGCGGCGACCCGCACCGGCGGGCTGGAGGTCAACTCCGTCTGCTACACGGTCGACCACGGCAAGCAGCTGCTGGACCACATCTCGCTGACGGCCCGGCCCGGGACGCTGACCGCCATCATCGGCGGGTCGGGCGCCGGCAAGACCACCCTGTCGCGGCTGATCGTCGGCTACACCAGCCCCACCTCGGGCAATGTGACCTTCGAGGGCCACGACATCCACACCGAGTACGCGTCCATGCGCAGCAGGATCGGCATGGTCCCGCAGGACGACGTCGTGCACCGCCAGCTCACGGTCAACCAGGCCCTCAACTACGCGGCCGAACTCCGCCTGCCGCCCGACACCAGCAAAGAGGAACGGGCCCGCGTCGTCGCGCAGGTGCTCGAGGAACTCGACATGACCCAGCACGCCGACACCCGGGTCGACAAGCTCTCCGGCGGTCAGCGCAAGCGCGCCTCGGTCGCCCTCGAGCTACTCACCCAGCCGTCGCTGCTGCTGCTGGACGAGCCGACGTCGGGCCTGGACCCGGCGCTGGACCGCCAGGTGATGCTGATGCTGCGCCAGCTCGCCGACGCGGGCCGCACCGTCCTGGTGGTGACCCACTCGGTGTCGTATCTGGACGTGTGCGACCAGATCCTGCTAGTCGCGCCGGGTGGCAAGACCGCGTTCTGCGGGCCGCCCGACCAGGTGGAATCCGCCATGGGGACGCGCAACTGGGCCGACATCTTCGCCAAGGTGGGCGCGGACCCGGACGAGGCGAACCGCCGGTTCAAGGAGCGCAACCAGCAGTCGTCGAAACCACCGTCCCCGCAGAGTCCGGCGGACCTGGGCGAACCACCGCAGACCAACCTGTTCCGGCAGCTGTCCACGATCGCCCGGCGCCAGGTTCGCCTCGTCGTCTCCGACCGCGGTTACACGATCTTCCTGGCGGTCCTGCCGTTCCTCATCGGCGCGCTGTCGCTGACGGTGAAGGGCCCGCACCCGGGCCTCGGGCCGGCCGACCCGATGGGGCCGGCGCCGACGCAGCCGCAGTACATCATGGTGCTGTTGAACATCGGCGCCGTGTTCATGGGCACCGCGCTGACCATCCGCGACCTGATCGGCGAGCGGCCGATCTTCCGGCGCGAACAGGCCGTCGGCCTGTCCACGACCGCCTATCTGCTGGCCAAGATCGCGGTGTTCTGCGTCTTCGCGACCGCCCAGGCGGCGATCGCGACCATCATCGTGCGGCTGGGTAAGGGCGCGCCGACGGCGCATCCCCAGTTCTTCGGCAACTCCACCTTCTCGCTGTTCGTCACCGTGGCGGGCACCTGCATTGCGTCGGCCATGCTCGGGCTGCTGCTTTCGGCGCTGGCGCAATCCAACGAGCAGATCATGCCGCTGCTGGTGGTGTCGATCATGTCGCAGCTGGTGTTCTCCAGCGGCATGATTCCGGTGTATCAGCGCGTTGGGCTCGAGCAGATGGCGTGGCTGACGCCCGCCCGGTGGGGCTACGCGGCGGGAGCGTCCTCGATCGACTTCCCGTCGCTGGTGAAGGTCAAGCAGATCCCGACCAACGACCCGATCTGGCAGCACTCGAAACACATCTTCGTGTTCGACATGTTCATGCTCGCGGCCCTGTCGATCGGTTACACCGGCTTCGTCCGCTGGCATATCCGGCTGAAACGCTAAGCCGGCGTCCCAACCGCGACTTGCAACCTGGATGGCATGACTCGACCTGAGCAGCCCGTGCTGACGGCTCGGTCTGACCGCTCCGAGGGAAGTTTCGCCGCCGGCCGCGACGTGGTGGTGGGCAGCGACCTGCGCGCCGACCTGCGCATGGCGCACCCGCTGATCGCCCGCGCGCACGTGCTGCTGCGCTTCGATCAGGGGCGGTGGCTGGCGGTCGACAACAACTCGCTCAACGGGGTCTACCTGGACGGCCAGCGGGTGCCGGTCATCGACATCCACGACGGCCAGACGATCAACATCGGCAAGCCCGACGGTCCGCGGATCACCTTCGAAGTGGGGATGGGCAACGTCGGCCTGCTCCCGCCGACCACGAAGTCGATCCCGATCATCGCCGCCCAGCCCGGCGCCCCGGCGCGCCCGCGGGCACAACCCACCGGCCCGCGACCCGCGGCCGGGCCGGCCCGGCCGCCCACGCCTCCGCCACGACCGCCCGCCTCGCCGCCGTCGCGCCCCTTCCCACGACGAGACACACAGCGCAGGCCGGCCGTCCCGATCGTCCCGCCGGAGGCCGCGACCCGCGCCGTACTGCAGTCCGGGTCACATCCCGCCGCACCGAACCCACCCACCGGCAGGAGCGACGCCGGGGAGTTCCCCACCACCTGGGTCAGCGTCCCGGGGGGTGAATCCGAGCGCCGGCCGGCGGCCGGCCGCTCCGCCTGGATCGGGCGCGCGCTCAACAACGACATCGTCGTGCACGACGTGCTGGCCTCCCGCCATCACGCCTTCTTGAACCCCACCCCGACGGGCGCCGAGATCCGCGACGCGAACAGCAGCAACGGCACCTTCGTCAACGGCGTCAAGGTCGGGTCGGCGGCGCTGTCCGACGGCGACGTGGTGACGATCGGCAACGTCGACCTGGTGTTCCACGACGGCATGTTGGTGCGCCGCCAGGAGGCGGCGACGCGAGCCGGCGGCCTGGAGGTGCGCGAGGTCAACTTCGGCGTCGGCGGCAAGAGCCTGCTCGAGCGGATCTCGCTGGTCGCCCGGCCGGGCACGCTGACCGCGCTGATCGGCGGTTCGGGCGCGGGCAAGACCACGCTGTCGCGGCTGATCGCCGGGTATGCCACGCCGTCGTCGGGCTCGGTGACGTTCGAGGGGCACGATATCCACTCCGAGTACGCCTCGCTGCGCACCAGGATCGGGATGGTTCCCCAGGACGACGTCGTGCACCGCCAGCTCACGGTCAGCCAGGCGCTCGGCTACGCCGCTGAGCTGCGCCTGCCGCCCGACACCAGCAAGGCCGATCGCGCGCAGGTCGTCGCCCAGGTCCTCGACGAGCTGGGCCTGACCGAGCACGCGGACACCCGGGTCGACAAGCTCTCCGGGGGCCAGCGCAAACGCGCCTCGGTGGCGCTCGAACTGCTGACAGGGCCGTCGCTGCTGATACTGGACGAACCGACCTCCGGCCTGGACCCGGCGCTGGACCTGCAGGTCATGACCATGCTGCGACAGCTCGCCGACGCCGGCCGCGTCGTGCTGGTAGTCACCCACTCGCTGACTTACCTCGACGTCTGCGACCAGGTGCTGCTGATGGCGCCGGGCGGCAAGACGGCGTACCTCGGCCCGCCCGGCCAGATCGGCGCGGCCATGGGGACCACCAACTGGGCGCACATCTTCGCCAAGGTGGGCGCCGACCCCGACGAGGCCAACCGCCGCTTCCTGGCCCAGAACAGACCCCCGCCGCCCACCCAGACCGAGGCGCCGGCCGAGCTGGGCGTTCCCCCGCACACCAGTAAGCGCCACCAGTTCTCCACGATCGCCCGCCGCCAGGTCCGGCTGGTGGTCTCGGACCGTGCCTACTTCCTGTTCCTGGCGGTGCTGCCGTTCGTCATGGGCGCGCTCTCGCTGACCGTTCCCGGCAGCGTCGGTTTCGGTTATGCCGATCCGGTGAGCGAGTCGGCAGGCGAAGCCGGGATGATCCTGACGCTGCTCACCATGGCGGCCGTGTTCATGGGCACCGCGCTGACCATCCGCGACCTGATCGGCGAGCGGCCGATCTTCCGGCGCGAACAGGCCGTCGGCCTGTCGAGCACCGCCTACCTGCTGGCCAAGGTCGCGGTGTTCTGCACGTTCGCCGTCCTTCAGGCGGCCATCGCCACGGCCATCGTGGTGCTGGGCAAGGGGCCGCCGACGCGCCCGGCGGTGCTGCTCGGTAATGCCACTCTCGAGCTGTTCACCGGGGTCGCGGCGACCTGTGTGGCCGCGGCGATGCTGGGTCTGCTGCTCTCGGCGCTGGCCCGCTCGGGCGAGCAGATCATGCCCCTGCTGGTGGTGTCGCTGATGATGCAGATGGTGCTCTGCGGCGGCATGGTGCCGGTCACCGACCGGATCTTCCTCGACCAGCTGTCCTGGCTGGCGCCCTCGCGGTGGGGCTACGCCGCGCAGGGGGCGACGGTAGACCTGTGGACGGTATCGCCCGGGCCGCAAAGCCCGCGGGACAGCCACTTCGAGCACACGGCGGCGGCCTGGCTGTTCGACATGGGCATGCTCGCGGTGCTCACCGTCGGTTACGCCGCGCTGGTGCGCTGGCGCATCCGGCTCACCCGCTGAGCGCTGCGCCGCGTGGTCTGCGCCGCGTGGTCAATTGGCCGACAGGCTGGCCAGGGCGTATTCGCTGACCGCGATCAGGGCGTCGGTCGCCGACCGGCGGTCCCTGGCGTCGACGGTGATCACCGGGATGTGCGTCGGCAGGGTCAGCGCCTCGCGCACTTCCGCGACCGGGTAGCGCGGAGCGCCGTCGAACTCGTTGACCGCGACGAGGAACGGCAGGTTGCGGTGCTCGAAGAAATCGACGGCGGCGAAGCTGTCCTGCAGGCGGCGGCAGTCGACCAGCACCACCGCGCCGATCGCGCCGCGCACCAGGTCGTCCCACATGAACCAGAAGCGGCGCTGCCCCGGCGTGCCGAACAGATAGAGCACCAGGTCTTCGGCCAGCGTGATGCGGCCGAAATCCATTGCGACGGTGGTGGTCCGTTTGTCGGGCGTGGCCTCGAGCGCGTCGACGCCGGTCGAGGCGTCGGTGAGCATCGCCTCGGTGCGCAGCGGCATGATCTCCGACACGGCCCCGACGAAGGTGGTCTTGCCGGCGCCGAATCCGCCGGCGATCACGATCTTCGTCGACGCGTGGGCGCCGGCATCGCGCTGCGCCTCAGAGTGCGCGTAAGCCACGCAGTGTCCTCCCTATGAGTTCGTGGCGCTCATCTCTGGTCGAACGCTCCGACAACGTCTTGTGCACTCGAACGTAGCCGGACAGCACCAGATCGCCGACCAAGACGCGCGCGACACCCAGCGGAAGATCCAGCCGGGCCGAGATTTCGGCGACCGACGGGCTGTCGACGCACAGTTGGATGATTCTGCCTCGCGGGTCGTTGGGCGGCCACCGGTGCGCCAGCCCGGGCTGCAGCGATTCGATCGGCGCCTCGAGGGGAAGGTCGACGTTGGTGTCGGTGCGCCCCGACGTCAAGGTGTACGGACGGACCAGGTTCCCCTTGCGGTGCGCCGGCCAGGTCTCCGAACTATCCATCGGGGCTCACGAGTGCTGCTGCACGGCCGACCGGCGGGTCGACTGGACGACGCCGCCCACCCGCTCGACCAGGACCGCCATCTCGTAGCCGATCTGACCGATGTCGCACGACGCCACCGCGAGCGTCGCCAGGTGCGAGCCGTCCCCGACGCGCATCAGCAGCAGGTAGCCGTTCTGCATTTCGACCACCGACTGCAGCACTTGCCCGCCTTCGAACAGCTGCGCGGCGCCGGTGGCCAGGCTGGCCAGCCCGGAGGCCACGGCCGCGAGCTGGTCGGCGCGTTCCCGCGGGAGATGCTCGCTGGCGGCGATGGGCAGCCCGTCGACGGATACCAGCAGCGCGTGCGCGACGCCGGGGACCTCGCGGGCGAACCTGGTCACCAGCCAGTCCAGGGAGTTGTCCGATGACGTCATCGTTGGTCGGATCCTTGGTCGGTCTCACGGGCGTGCGAGCGTCCGGTGCGTACGCCACCGAAATGGCTGCTGAACGAGGCGCGAACCGCCTCGGGGTCCCGGGCGAAGGGACCGGTGGCCGCGTGCTGCGGCTCCCGGTGCGACCGGCCGTTCACGCCCTCGTCGGGCTCGGCCGGCTCGTCTTGTTCGGCGCCGTTGGCGTTCCCGGGCACCAGCCGGGCGCCCGGCGTGCGCACCGGCAGGCCGTGGTCGGTGGTGTGCGCCTCGACGGGTTTCTCGTCGGCCGCGGCCGCCAGCGTCCAGCCGCGGTCCCAGACGGACTGCCAATCCAGGTCGGGGCTGTTGACCAGGTCGTGTGGGTCGCCCAGCATCTCCGACAGCATCCGCCGGTAGATGACGTCGTCGTCGGCGGGACTCGCCTGGGCCTTCGGGGCCGACGGGATGGACGAGACCGGGTCCGGTCGCGCCGGCTGGTATGGCCGGGACTCCGTACGACTGTCGGCCTCGCGGGAGCGGGCGGAGAAGAACGCCGAGGTGTCCGACGCGGCCCGGGCCGGCTGCACCGGCGCCGGCTTGGGTTCCGGCTCGGGAGCCGGCGTGGGCGTCGGTTTCGGCGTCTTCTCCCACCAGGGGGTCGCCAGCTCGCGACGTTGGCGGCCGGGCTGCGGTTCGGCGGGCGGGGCGGGAACTTCGGTGATGCCGCTGGAACCCGGGTTGCGGCGCGGCAGCAAGGTGACCGACGGCCCGGACGCGTCCGGGGCGGTGCGCGCCGCCGGCTCCTGCGGGCCGTCGTCCCGCCCGGTGTCATCCGTCGGGGCGGCGTTCGCTCCGGCCGGCTTTGCGCTCGGCGAGGAGACCGCGCGGATGTGGCGGGGCGGCGCCGCCTCGGCGACCGCCAGGCCGGCGAGCACCGTCGGCGGCAGGTAGATCTCGGCGGTGGTGCCCGACCCCGATTCGTTGGCCGCGGGGCCGCGCAGCCCCACCCGAATGCCGTGCCGGGCCGCGATCCGGCCGACCACGAAGAGACCCATGTGCCGGGCGTTGTCGGGGCTGACATCGCCGCCGGCCTGCAGTCGCATGTTCGCCATGCGCCGGTCGGCGTCGTTCATCCCCAGGCCGGCGTCGGCGATCCGCACCACGACTCCCCCGTCGCCGCCGCGCGACGCCGAGACCCGGGCCGAGGTCGTCGGCGGCGAGTAGCGCAGGGCGTTGTCGATCAGCTCGGCGAACAGATGGATGGCACCACCGGCGGCCGCGCCGACCAGCGCACAGTCGGGCATCCCGGCGAGTTCGACGCGGCGGTAATCCTCGACCTCGGACACCGCGGCGTTGATGACAGTGGCCAGCGGCACGGGGTCGCGCTGGTCGCGGGCGAGCTGCGCGCCGGCCAGCACCAGCAGGTTGGCGCTGTTGCGGCGCAGCCGCGCCGCCAGGTGGTCGAGCCGGAAGAGGCTGTCGAGGCGATCGGGATTCTCCTCGTTGCGCTCCAGCCGGTCGATGAGCGCCAGCTGCTGGTCCACCAGCGTGCGGTTGCGCCGCGACATGGTCTCGAACATGTCGTTGACCAGCAGCCGCAACCGCGCCTCGTCGCCGGCCAGCAGCAGGGCCTGGGTGTGCAACTCGTCGACCGCGTGCGCGACCTGGCCGATCTCCTCGGTGGTGTACACCGGCAGTGGGCTCGGAACCGGTTCGGCCCCACCGGCTTTCACGCTCGCGATCTCCTCTTCGAGGTCGGTGTGGGCGACTTTGAGGGCGCCGTCGCGCAGGATGCGCAGCGGCCGCACCAGCGCGCGCGCCACCAGCAGCACGACCACCAGCGCGATCACGATGGCGGCCAGCACCAGGACGGCGTCGGTGATCGCGGCCGAGCGACGCTCGGCGGCCTGGGCGTGCACCGACCTGGTCACCGACCCCGTGGAATCCTTGATGACCTGATCGGCGATGTCGTCGGTGGTCTGGATCGACCGCAGCAGATCGGCGTTGTCGACCAGCACGCTGGCCGGATCGGACATGATCGCCATCCGGCTCACCATCTGCTGTTGCAGCGTCTTGGCCTCGGGCGACCCGGCGCCGAGCACTTCGCTCATGCCGAACAGCGTCGACGGCTCGGTGCCCGCCAGGGTGATCATCGACGTCCGCAACTGCGGCTCGGGAAGCTCGGCCCCGCGGGTGATCAGGATTTTCTGCATCGTCATCTGCCCGCGGGCGCCGACGGCCCGGCTCAGGCCCTGCGCCTGGGCGCGGATCTTTTCGTCGTCGACGCGGACCGAGGCGTTGATGACGTCTTCGGCCGTCAACAGGATCGGCGCGTAGAGCGTCACCCGCTCCCGCAAACCGAGGCTGGGGTCGGCCGCCTTGTTCACCAGCATCTGACCGCCGTCGAGCAGGTTGCTGATTCCTGAGCTGACGTCGGCGCTGACGTTGGTCTCGTCGAGCCTGGCCTGCAATTCGTACTTGCGCGCCTCGTAGTTCTTCTTGGCGCCCTCGAGGTCGCGTCCGGTGGAACTGGCCACCAGCGCGACGTCGAGCGCCGACATGTACTTGGTGATCACCGGCACCACGTCGGCGCGGCTGGCCGCCAGCCGCAGGCCGGCGGCGTTGGCCATCGCGCCGTGAATGCGCAGCGCCCCGAACACCGTCGCCAACACCAGCGGGACCAGCACGATCGCCAGCACCTTCCAGCGCACCGGCCAGTTGCTCAACGACCAGGTCGGCGGGCGTTTGGCCGGCGCGGCCCCGGCGCCGCGGTTGGGTGCGGGCTCTACGCCTTCCGCCTCGGCCGGGTTTGCCGGGCGGGTGAACATGGTCATGTCATCGCGGCCGCGCGAGCGGCCGCTGCGCTGACACTGAGCGCTGAAGGAAACGAGAGGCTCATGAAACTTCCTGCTTTATTTGGCCCGCCCCGCGCCAAATACGCGTGTGCGTGTAGGTGTGGCAATCCGACGAGTATGACAGCCCGCGGCGCATGCCACCAGAATCGTTACTGAGCAGACAGGCCCCTCCAAGGTGGCGCCGCACCCGCGCGGCCGCCCCTGGCAAACACTCCGAGCGCGACGGCCTAGGCGGGCCGAAGGAGCGCAACGAGGAAATCGGAGTCGTCGGTGAACGGCCGCATGTCCCACGTCGACAGCAGCAGATCGGGTGCGAAGCCGGCGTCGGCCGCGTCGTTGAGAAAGTCGGCGAACTCGTATTCGCGGTAGGCGCCGAAGCCGATCGCCGCGCGGCCGTCGCCGGCGACGTGGGCCCGCAGCCGGCTCAGCACCTGGACCCGGGTGCTCGGGGCGAGGAACGTCATGACGTTGCCGGCGGACACGATGACATCGAAAGGTTCGGCGATGCCGCGCGCAGGCAGGTCCAGCTCGGCGAGGTCGCCGACCAGCCAGCGCGGGCCGGGGTAGTCCTGTTCGGCCGCCTCGATCAGCGCCGGGTCCACGTCCACACCGACCACGTCGTGACCGGCCTTGGCCAGATACCCGCCCAGGCGCCCGGGACCGCAGCCGGCGTCGAGAATCCGCGCTGCGCGCGGCGCCATGGCGTCCACGAAGCGGGCCTCGCCGGCCAGGTCGTCGCCGGCGCGCGCCATGGCACGGAAACGCTCGATGTACCACTGCGAATGCCCCGGATCGGCAGCGACCTTCTGCATCCAGATGCTCGGCTCGACCATGCGACCATTATTCCGTTGTGTTCAAGCTGATGTTTCACTCGCCGCGGATCCCGCCCAATACCGGCAACGCCATCCGGACGGTGGCGGCGACGGGCTGCGAGTTGCATCTGGTCGAGCCGATGGGATTCGACCTGTCCGAACCCAAGCTGCGCCGGGCGGGCCTGGACTACCACGACCTCGCCTCGGTCACCGTGCACGCGTCGCTGGCTGCCGCCTGGGCGGCGCTGTCACCGCAGCGGGTGTTCGCGTTCACCTCGCACGCGCCGACCTCGTTCGCCGACGTGCGCTACCGGGCCGGCGACGTGCTGATGTTCGGCCCCGAACCCACCGGGCTGGACGCCGCGACGCTGGCCGACCCGCACATCACGGCGCAGGTGCGCATCCCGATGCTGGCGGGCCGGCGCTCGCTGAACCTGTCCAACGCCGCGGCGATCGCCGTCTACGAAGCCTGGCGGCAGCACGGCTACGCCGGCGCGGTGTGATCACCAGGCATTCCAGTGCGTGAGCTGTTCGGCGTGCAGCCGCTTGGCCGGGCGGAAGTCGGTGCCCTTGGTGTAGGCGATGGGAAACAGCCCGCCCTGGCTGTACTTGTCGTGCGGGATGCCGAGCACGTCCGCGACCTGCTGTTCACCGCCACCGAGCAGGTGCAGCGTCGTCCAGCAGGAGCCTAATCCCCGAGACCGCAGCGCCAAGCAGAAGCTCCACACCGCCGGAAACAGCGACGCCCAGAACGAGACGCCGCCCAGCGGCTGCTTCTCCTCTCGGCCGAAGATGCAGGGGATCATCAGCACCGGCGCCTGGTGCATGTGCTCGGCGAGGTAGGTCGCGGAGTCGCGGACCTTGTCCATACGCTCCCCCCGGGTGTCCCCCTCGCCGTAGTCGGGAGCGGGCGACGCGAGGTAGGCCCGCGCGTTCTTCAGGTAGACGTCGGCGATCGCCTTCTTCTTGTCCGCGTCCTCGACGAACACCCATTGCCAGCCCTGCGAATTGGAGCCGGTCGGCGCCTGCAGCGCCAGTTCCAGGCATTCCATCAGCACGTCGCGGCCGACCGGCTTGTCGAAGTCGAGGCGTTTGCGGACCGAGCGGGTGGTGGTGAGGACTTCGTCGACGGACAGGTTGAGGGTCATGTGTTTGGAGGCTACATAGGCGGCCTCGTCCGCCGAACGTGCACTCACGGCGACGATTCGGCGAATTTTCCGCCCTGGGTGCACGCTCGGCGGGCCGGTCACCGGAAGTCGCGGGACTTCGAGCCGACCGCCAGGGTGATGCGGCCCAGCCGCTCGGCGACGACGGTGATCGCGCCGCTGGCGTTTTGGACCTGACCGCGCACCAGCAGCGCCGGTGCCGAGTTCGCCAGCTTGCGATGCCGTGCCCAAACCCACGGCGCGCAGAGCACGTTGACCATCCCGGTCTCGTCCTCGAGGTTGATGAACGTGACCCCCTGCGCCGTGCCGGGCCGCTGCCGATGGGTGACCGCGCCGGCGATCAGCACCCGGTCGCCGTCGGGCACCGAGCCCAGCTTCTCGGCCGGCACCACCCCCATCGCGTCCAGATCGGCCCGCAGAAACTGCGTCGGATAACTGTCCGGGGAGACACCGGTGGCCCACACGTCGGCGGCGGCCAGTTCCAGCTCGCTCATCCCGGGCAGCGCCGGGATGTGCGACGACGATCCCACGCCGGGCAGCCGACCCGGCCGCTGGGTGGCCGCGGCCCCGGCCGCCCACAGCGCCTCGCGGCGAGACATGTCGAAGCAGGCAAAAGCCCCCGCCGTCGCCAGCGCCTCGGTCTGTGGCACCGAAAGCTGCAACCGGGTCGTCAGGTCCAGCAGAGAAGCGAACGGGCCGTTGGCCTTTCGCTCCTCGACGAGTTGCCCGGCCAGGTCGTCGCCGATATGGCGGACCGCACCCAGCCCCAGCCGCACCTCCAGCCCGGCATTTTCCAACGTGGCGTGCGCCAGGCTGGCGTTGACGTCCGGGCCGTGCACCGTCACGCCGTGCCGGCGCGCATCGGCCACCAGCGATTGCGGCGAGTAGAACCCCATCGGCTGGGCGCGCAGCAGCGCCGCGCAGAACGCCGCCGGGTGGTGCAGCTTGAACCACGACGAGTAGAAGACCAGCGACGCGAAGCTCAGCGCATGGCTTTCGGGAAAGCCGAAATTGGCGAAGGCCTCCAGCTTTTCGTAGGTGCGGTCGATCACCTCGTCCGCGGCGCCGTGCAACTCGCGCATGCCCTCGTAGAACCGGCCGCGCAGCCGTCGCATGCGTTCGGTCGAGCGCTTGGACCCCATGGCCCGGCGCAGCTGATCGGCCTCGGCGGCCGAGAAGCCGGCGCAGTCGACCGCGAGCTGCATCAGCTGCTCCTGAAAGAGCGGCACCCCCAGCGTCTTTCGCAGGGCCGGCTCCATCGACGGGTGGTCGTAGACCACCGGGGCCTGCCCGTTGCGCCGCCGGATGTAGGGATGCACCGACCCGCCCTGAATAGGGCCGGGGCGGATCAGCGCGACCTCCACCACCAGGTCGTAGAACACCCGCGGCTTCAGCCGCGGCAGCGTGGCCATCTGCGCGCGCGACTCCACCTGGAACACGCCGACCGAATCGGCGCGGGCCAGCATCTCGTACACCGCAGGCTCGGAGAGGTCGAGGCGGGCCAGGTCCACCTCGATCCCCTTGTGCTCGGCCACCAGGTCGATGGCATAGTGCAGCGCCGAGAGCATCCCCAACCCGAGCAGGTCGAACTTCACTAAACCGATTGCCGCACAGTCGTCTTTGTCCCACTGCAGGACGCTGCGGTTCTCCATGCGCGCCCACTCCACCGGGCACACGTCGGCGATCGGGCGGTCACAGATCACCATGCCGCCGGAATGAATGCCCATGTGCCGCGGCAGGTTCCGGATCTGGTTGGCCAGGTCGACCACCGGTTCGGGGATGCCGTCGACATCGGGTGAGTCGGCCAACCCGTTCCAGTGGCTGATCTGCTTGCTCCACGCGTCCTGCTGACCCTGCGAAAAACCAAGGGCGCGAGCCATATCGCGCACCGCGATCTTTCCCCGGTAGGTGATGACGTTGGCGACCTGGGCGGCGTAGTCGCGGCCGTACTTGTCGTAGACGTACTGGATGACCTTTTCGCGCTGATCGGACTCGATGTCCATGTCGATGTCGGGCGGCCCGTCGCGGGCCGGCGACAGAAAGCGCTCGAACAGCAGCTCGTTGGCCACCGGGTCGACGGCGGTGACACCGAGGGCGTAACAGACCGCGGAGTTGGCGGCCGATCCCCGGCCCTGGCACAGGATGTTGTTCTCCCGGCAGAACCGGGCGATGTCGTGCACCACCAGGAAATAGCCCGGAAACGTCAGCTGGGCAATGACTTTGAGTTCGTGTTCGATCTGGGCGTATGCGCGCGGCGCGCGCTCGGCCGACCCGTAGCGGTCGCGCGCCCCCGCCATGGTCAGCTGCCGCAGCCAACTGTCCTCGGTGTGCCCGGCGGGCACGTCGAACGGCGGCAGCTGCGGCGCGATGAGCGCCAGCCCGAACGCGCACTGCTCGCCCAGCTCGGCGGCCGCGGTCACCGGGTCAGGGCCCCCAAAGGGCACATGCGCGAACAGCCGGGCCATCTCCTCACCGGAGCGCAGGTTCGAACCACCCAGCGGGGCCAGCCACCCGGCGGCCGAATCCAGGGATTCCCGCGCCCGGATGGCGCCCATCGCCATGGCCAGCCGGCGTCGCGACGGCCCCGCGAAATGCGCGCCGGTGGTGGCGACGACGCCGACACCGAAGCGCGGGGCCAGCGCGGCCAGCGCCGCGTTGCGTTCGTCGTCGAGCGGTTGACCGTGATGAGTCAGCTCGACGCTGACCCGGTGAGCCCCGAACCGGTCCACCAGGTCGGCCAGCGCCCGCTCCGCCGCCGATGGGCCGCCCTCGGAAAGCGCTTGGCGGACATGCCCTTTGCGACAGCCCGTCAGGATGTGCCAGTGGCCGCCTGCTGCCTCGGTCAGCGCGTCGAAATCGTAACGGGGCTTGCCCTTCTCGCCGCCGGCCAGATGGGCCGCGGCCAGTTGCCGCGACAACCGCCGGTAACCCTCGGCGCCGCGGGCCAGCACCAGCAGGTGCGGGCCGGGCGGGTCCGGCTGCTCGGTGCGGGCGCCCGGGCCCAGCGACAGTTCGGCGCCGAACACGGTGCGCATGTCGAGCTCGGCCGCCGCTTCGGCGAACCGCACCGCCCCGTACAGGCCGTCGTGGTCGGTGAGCGCCAGGGCGCGCAGGTCAAGCCGGGCCGCCTCCTCGACAAGCTCCTCGGGTGTGCTGGCCCCGTCCAGGAAGCTGTACGCCGAATGCGCATGCAGCTCGGCATAAGCGACGGACGAGCGGGACGCCCGGCCGTCATCCGGCGGCTGATACGTCGCGCGCCTGCGCGACAGCGGGCCGTCGGATTCCGGGCCCGCCGACTCCCCGGCATGGCGCGGCTTGCTGTCGAGCACTCGCTCCATTTCCGCCCAGCTCGGCGGTCCGTTGAACCAGCCCACGCCGCGAGTATATCGAAAGTATGTTCGATTACCGAGTCCTGGAAGGGTTGAGGAATGACCGCCACGATCGACCCGCGCCGCCACGATGCGGTGCTGTTCGACACCGAGTCCGCGCTGGGCTCCGCGCTGGCCGCACAGCTGCGCGAGATCGGGGTGGGCGCCGCCGTCATTTCGGCGGACGGTCCGGTGCAGGCGGCCGACGGTCTGCGGGTACGCCCAGGCCGCTGCGTCGTGGTCGCCGGGGATGCCGCGGGGGTCGAGGCCGCGCGTGCCGCCGGCTTCGCGTTGGTGATCGGCGTCGACCCGGCCGGGAACGGCGGCGCGTTACGCGAGGCCGACGCGGTGGTCGCCGATCTGGGCGATGTGACCGTGCGGACCGGCGACCGCCGGATGTCGCAGCTGCCCGACGCGTCGCAGGCCCTGGCCGATGGGCTGGCCGACCGGCGACCGGCGGTGTTCTTCGACTTCGACGGAACCCTGTCCGACATCGTCGACGACCCGGACTCGGCGCGGCCCGTCGCCGGGGCCACCGAGGCGCTGGAAAAACTGGCCGCTCGGTGCCCCGTCGCGGTGCTGTCCGGCCGCGATCTCGCCGACGTCACGAAACGCGTTGGCGTGCCTGGCGTCTGGTATGCCGGCAGCCACGGTTTCGAGCTGACCGCCCCCGACGGCACGCACCACCAGAACGACGACGCGGCCGCCGCCATTCCGGTGCTCGAGCAGGCGGCCGCTCAGCTGCGCGACCAGCTCGGCGCGATCGCCGGTGTTGCGGTGGAGCACAAGCGATTCGGGGTGGCCGTGCATTACCGCAACGCCGAGCGCGACCGCGTCGGCGAGGTGCTGGCGGCGGTGCGCGCGGCGGGTCGCCGCGACGAGCTTCGGGTGACCACCGGCCGCGAGGTCATCGAGCTGCGCCCAGACCTGGACTGGGACAAGGGAAAAACGCTGCGCTGGGTGATCGATCACCTGCACGAGGCCGGGTCGGGTTCGCTGACGCCGGTCTACCTCGGCGACGACATCACCGACGAGGACGCGTTCGACGCGGTGCGCGCCGATGGCGTGCCGATCCTGGTGCGCCACGGCGACGACGGCGACCGCGCCACCGCGGCGCTGTTCGCTCTGGACAGCCCCGCCCGGGCGGGCGAGTTCACCGACCGGCTGGCCGATCAGCTCCAAAATCTCCAGCGCTAGGCGTATTCCACGGCGCCGTCGTCGAGCACCACCCGGGTGTCGGCCCCGTCCGGGCCGGAAGCCTCGGTGCGGAACACGGCCTTGCCCGGCTCGGTGCGCCAGATCAGCGTGGTCAGCGTCTCGCCGGGGAACACCGGCGAGGTGAACCGCGACGCGATCGAGGTGACGTTGGCCGCGACACCCCCACCCAACTCGGACACCAGCGCTCGACCCGATACCCCGTAGGTGCACAGCCCGTGCAGGATCGGCTTGGGGAAGCCGGCCAGCTCCCGGGCGAACCACGGGTCGCTGTGCAGCGGGTTGCGGTCTCCGGAGAGCCGGTAGATCAGCGCCTGGTCCTCGCGGGTGGGCAGCGGGATGCGGGCGTCGGGCTCACGGTCCGGGAATTCCGGCGCGACGGGCCGCTGCCCCGGCATGCCCCCGAAACCGCCCTCGCCGCGGATGACCAGGGTGGTGAGTGTCTCGGCGATCAGCTGCCCGGAATCCGGCTCGGTGCCCCGGCCGCGCAACACCAGGATCGCGTTCTTGCCCTCACCCTTGTCCTGGATGTCGGCGACCTCGGACACGACCGAGAGCTTGCCCGCGGGCGGCAGCGGCGCATGCAGCCGGATGCTTTGGGATCCGTGTAACAGCATGGCCCAGTTGAACTTTCCGACCAAACCGGCCGCGCCGAAGGCCGGGCAGCAGATGACCGCGTACGTGGGCAGCACCTGCTGGTCGATGTCGTGGCTGTTCTCGGTGGTGAAAGGCAGGTCCTCGACCCCGGCGCCGACACCGAGCGCGTAGAGCAGCGTGTCCCGGTCGGTCCATTCGAACTGCATGGGCTCGGTGACCGCGCCGACGGCACTCGGATCAATCGCCATGAATGTCTCCTGATCGTTGGTAGGGATCCTGAAGTCCACTCTGGCATCCGGCGGAATCGCGGCGCTACTGTAGGCCGCGCGGTAACAAACCAGCGCAAACCCTTCCCACCGGAGGCGTCGGCAGGGCAGGCTATCGACATGCCCAAGCGCAGCATGATCCGGAAAGCCGCGGTGACGCTCGCCGCGCTCACCGCCACGATGATCGTCGCCGGCTGCGGTGGTTCGCCGCAGGCGCGGTCCATCACCGTCACATTCATCCGGCACGCCCAGTCCGAGGCCAACGCCGCCGGCATCATCGACACCGAGGTGCCTGGCCCGGGCCTGACCCCAGAGGGCAAGGCGCAGGCCGAACAGCTCGCGCACCAACTGGGCCATAAGGACTACGACAGCGTCTACGCCTCCACGATGACCCGGGCTCAGCAAACCGCCGCTCCGCTGGCTGCCGAGCTCGGCAAGCAGGTGGAGGTTCTGCCCGGCCTCCAGGAGATCAACGCCGGCTGGTACAACGGCAAGCCCGAGTCGATGTCGAAGTCGACGTACATGCTGGCGCCGGTGGACTGGATCAACGGCGACGTCTCCAACAGCATCCCCGGCTCGGTCAGCGGCAAGGAATTCAACGACCAGTTCACCGGGGCCGTCAACAAGATCTACAACAGCGGCCACCGCAACCCGGTGGTGTTCTCGCACCGGAACTCCATCATGGTGTGGACGCTGCTGAACGTGAAGAACGCCAAGGACAGCCTGATGGACAGCCACCCGATTCCCAATACGGGTCGCGTGGTGATCAGCGGTAATCCGATGAACGGCTGGACGCTGGTCGACTGGGACGGGATCCGCGACTTCCGCAACTAGCGCTGCGCGCTGAACATCACAGTTGACGTGCGCGGCCGTCACCGCCACCATGTCTTCATGCGGTATGTCGTTACCGGCGGTACCGGGTTTATTGGTCGCCGTGTGGTGTCTCGTCTTCTGGAATCACGATCCGACGCGCAGGTGTTCGTGCTGGTGCGACGGCAGTCGCTGGGCCGCTTCGAGCGGCTCGCCGAACACTGGGGCGAGCGGGTGAAACCGCTGGTCGCCGGGCTGCCCGAGCTGGAGCTGAGCGACGAGGTCGTTGCCGAGCTGGGCCGGATCGATCACGTGGTGCACTGTGCGGCGATCTATGACATCACCGCCGGCGAGCCCGAGCAGCGGGCCAGCAACGTCGAGGGCACCCGCGCGGTGATCGGGCTGGCGCAGCGGCTGGACGCGACCTTGCACCATGTGTCGTCGATCGCGGTGGCCGGCGATTTCGCCGGCGAATACACCGAGGACGATTTCGACGTCGGCCAGCAACTGCCGACGCCGTACCACCAGACCAAGTTCGAGGCCGAGCTGCTGGTGCGCTCGGCGCCCGGACTGCGTCATCGCATCTACCGCCCGGCGGTGGTGGTCGGCGATTCGCGCACCGGCGAGATGGACAAGGTGGACGGGCCGTACTACTTCTTCGGCGTGCTGGCCAAGCTGGCCGTGCTCCCGTCGTTGACCCCGATGCTGCTGCCCGACACCGGCCGCACCAACATCGTCCCGGTCGACTACGTCGTCGACGCGCTGGTCGCGTTGATGCATGCCGACGGCCGTGACGGACAGACGTTCCACCTGACCGCCGAGAAAACGATTGGCCTGCGCGGCATCTACCGCGGCGTGGCCAAGGCGGCCGGGCTGCCGCCGCTGCGCGGTTCACTCCCCCGCGCGGTGGCCGCTCCGGTGCTCAAGGTGCGCGGACGCGCCAGAGTCGTGCGCAACATGGCGGCCACCCAGCTCGGCATTCCCGCCGAGGTGCTCGACGTCGTAGACCTGGCCCCCACCTTCGTCAGCGAGAAGACACGAAATGCCTTGCGGGGCACCGGCATAGACGTTCCGGAGTTCTCCAGCTACGCGCCCAAGCTGTGGCGGTACTGGGCGGAGCACCTGGATCCGGACCGTGCGCGCCGCGACGATCCGCACGAACCGTTGCGGGACCGCCACGTCATCGTCACCGGCGCGTCCAGCGGCATCGGCCGGGCGGCGGCCATCGCGATCGCCGAGCGGGGCGCAACCGTTTTCGCGCTGGCCCGCAGCGGTGAGGCGCTGGATTCGCTGGTCGCCGAGATCCGCGCCAATGGTGGTGCCGCCCATGCCTTTACCTGCGATGTCACCGATTCCGCGTCGGTGGAACACACGGTCAAAGACATCCTGGGGCGCTTCGACCACGTCGACTACCTGGTGAACAACGCCGGACGGTCGATCCGCCGCTCGGTGGTCAACTCGACCGACCGGCTGCACGATTACGAACGGGTGATGGCGGTCAACTACTTCGGGGCGGTGCGGATGGTGCTCGCGCTGTTACCGCATTGGCGCGAGCGGCGATTCGGTCACATCGTCAACGTGTCGAGCGCCGGCGTGCAGGCGCGCAATCCCAAGTACAGCTCCTACCTGCCGTCGAAGGCCGCGCTGGACGCGTTCTCCGACGTGGTGGGTTCGGAGGTGCTGTCCGACCACATCACCTTCACCAACATCCACATGCCGCTGGTGCGCACCCCGATGATCGTGCCGTCACACCGGCTCAACCCGGTGCCGGCGATCAGCCCCGAGCGTGCGGCGGCGATGGTGGTGCGCGGCCTGGTGGAAAAGCCGGCCCGCATCGACACCCCGCTGGGCACGCTCGCCGAGGCCGGCAATTACTTCGCGCCGAGGACCTCGCGACGGGTGCTGCACCAGCTCTACCTCGGCTATCCCGATTCGGCCGCGGCGCGCGGGTTGACCGCCGAACCCGCGCCGACGCCCGCTCCCCGGACCGCGCGGCGCAAGCCCAGCCGGCCCGTGCGCGCCGTCGCCCGGGGCATCCGGACACCCCGCCCGGTCAAGCGGCTGGTCCGCCTGGTGCCCGGCGTGCACTGGTGATCATTTCTCCAGCGTGAACTGGTTGACGTCGATGTATCCGATCCGGAACGCGTCGGCGCAACCGGTCAGGTATTTCATGTACCGCTCGTAGACTTCCTCGGACTGCACCGCGATGGCCTCGTCCTTGTGCGCCTGTAGTCCGGCGGCCCAGATGTCGAGCGTCTTGGCGTAGTGCGGCTGCAGCGACTGCACGCGACTCACGGTGAAGCCGTTCGCGGTGGCGCGTTCTTCCACCATCGGTATCGACGGCAGCCGCCCGCCCGGAAAGATCTCGGTGACAATGAATTTGATGAACCGGGCGAACGTGAACGAGATGGGCATGCCGCGTTCGGCCATCTCCTTCGGATGCAGCCCGGTGATGGTGTGCAGCAGCATCACCCCGTCGTCGGGCAGCAGGTCATGCGCCAGGGTGAAGAACGCGTCGTAGCGCTCGTGCCCGAAGTGCTCGAAGGCGCCGATGCTGACGATCCGGTCAACCGGCTCGTCGAACTGCTCCCAGCCTTTCAGCAGGACCCGCGCCGAACGAGGGCTACCGGACTGGGCGATCAGCCGTTCGACGTGTTCGGCCTGGTTGCGGCTCAGGGTGACGCCGACGACGTTGACGTCGTACTTTTCCACCGCGCGCATCATGGTGGCGCCCCAACCGCAGCCGACGTCGAGCAACGTCATGCCCGGCTGCAGGCCGAGTTTGCCGAGCGCGAGGTCGATCTTGGCGATCTGCGCCTCTTCCAGCGTCATGTCGTCGCGCTCGAAGTAGGCGCAGCTGTAGGTCTGGGTCGGGTCTAGAAACAGCCGGAAGAACTCGTCCGACAGGTCGTAGTGGGCCTGCACATCGTCGAAGTGCGGCGTGAGATCAGTCCCCTCGGGGGGCTCCGACGTGGTTGGCATCGTGCCAGCCTAGCCCCGGTATCTTGGAAGCAATGAACTCGCCCGTTTTCGTCGACGTCGATACCGGCGTGGACGATGCGCTGGCGCTGATGTACCTGTTCGCCAGCCCGGACGCCGAAGTGGTCGGCATCGCCTCGACCGGGGGAAACGTTGGGGTAAAGCAGGTTTGCGAAAACAACCTGGGCCTGCTGGAGCTGTGTAAACGCACCGGGATCCCGGTTTCCAGGGGTTACGAGCAGACCCTGACCGGCCCGATGCGGCTGCCGTCAAAAGTCCACGGCCCCAGGGGATTGGGCTACGCCGACCTGCCGCCGGGGTCGGGCCGGCTCACCGGCTACGACTCGGCCGGCGCCTGGGTGCGCGCGGCGCGCGCGGATCCCGGCGAGCTCATCGGCGTGGCGACCGGGCCGCTGACCAACCTCGCGCTGGCACTGCGCGACGAGCCCGAGTTGCCGGCGCTGCTCAAGCGGCTGGTGATCATGGGCGGTTCCTACGATCACCGGGGCAACACCACCGCGGTGGCGGAGTGGAACATCAGCGTCGACCCCGAGGCGGCGGCCGAGGTGCTGGCCGCCTGGTGCCCGGAAGTCGTTGGGCAACAGCGGCTTCCGATTCTGTGCGGCCTTGATCTGACGCGCAAGGTGGCGATGACGCCCGATCACCTGGCGCGCCTGGCGGCGGTCGCGGAGTCGACGACGACGCGGCTGGGCGAACATGACGCGCCGGGAACCCGGTCGAGCGCGTCCAACCCGCTGATTCGGGTGATCGAGGACGCGATGCGGTTCTACCTGGAGGCCTATCACGAACTCGGCCACGGGTATCAGGCACACCTGCACGATCCGTTGGCCGCAGCCGTCGCGCTGGATCCCGAACTGGTCAAGACGCGTCCGGCGACGGTGGACATCGAGCTGACCGGAACGCTGACCCGCGCCATGACGGTGACGGATTGGTCGAACCGTCGAGAACCCAACGCGCTCATCGGGATTGACGTGGACGCGGCGGCATTTTTCGATCGGTTCATCGAACGGGTGGGACTGTTCGCACGTCAAATAGGGGGTTTCTGAATGAAGATTCGTGCGATCGAGCTGATCCGGGCGGGGTGGGGCGCCGTGCTGCTGGCCGCCCCGGGCGAGGTGCTCGAGCACATCCACGGGGTGCGGGTGGACCGCAAGGCGCTCGTCGTCACCCGGATCCTGGGCGCACGCCACCTGACTCAGGCGGCGCTGTCGGGGGTCAATCCCGGCCCGGAGGTGCTGGCGGCGGGGGTTTGGGTCGACACCGTGCACTCGGCGACGGCGCTCGGCCTGGCCGTGGTCGACCGGCGCCGCGCTCGCGGAGGGGTGACCGACGCCGTCGTCGCGGCGTCGTGGGCGGTCCTGGGCTGGCGCCACCTGCGCGCCGGCAAAGCCAGGACCGACGGTGTGCACGGCCGCGACCGGCTGGCCCGCGCCGTGGTGGGCGCGCTGCCCGGCGGTCGAGGGCTGATGGCGCGGGCGCAGGCGGTCCGCGCGCAATAACGCCGGGTGAGCTGCGATATCCGCAAAGCGAAAGGCGGCCGTCCAACGTTTCCGCCGTTGGGGGCAATGACGCATTGTGTTTTCATGTTTGGTGGGGAGGGGGGTCGACGTGACGCGTCGGCGGCCCTGAAAGTGAAAGGTTTTTGCAAGTCATGACGGAGTTGGTTACCGGAAAAGCGTTGCCCAATGTGGTCGTCACCGGTGTGGCGATGACGACCGCGCTGGCAACTGATGCCGAAACCACCTGGAAGTTGTTGCTGGACAGGCAAAGTGGTATCCGCAAGCTCGAGGACTCGTTCGTCGAGGAATTCGACCTGCCGGTGCGCATCGGCGGGCATCTGCAGGAGGAATTCGACGCCGGACTGACGCGCGCCGAACGCCACCGGATGGGTTACCTGCAGCGGATGTCGACGGTGTTGAGCCGTCGGGTCTGGGAGAACGCCGGTTCGCCGGAGGTCGACAGCGATCGGTTGATGGTGTCCATCGGCACCGGCCTGGGGTCCGCGGAGCAGATCGTGTTCAGTTACGACGATTTGCGGGCTCGCGGCATCAAGGGGGTCTCACCGCTGGCGGTGTCGAAGTACATGCCCGACGGAGCGGCCGTCGCGGTGGGACTGGAGCGGCACGCCAAGGCCGGGGTGATCACGCCGGTGTCGGCGTGCGCGTCGGGTTCTGAGGGCGTGGCGCAGGCGTGGCGCAACATCGTGTTCGGCGAGGCCGACATTGCGATCTGCGGCGGCGTGGAGGTCAGGATCGAGGCGGTCGCGATCGCGGCGTTCGCTCAGATGCGCATCGTGATGTCGACCAAGAACGACGACCCGGTGGGCGCGTGTCGCCCGTTCGACCGCGACCGCACCGGCTTCGTGTTCGGCGAGGCCGGCGCGCTGATGGTCATCGAGACCGAGGAACACGCCAAAGCCCGCGGCGCCAACATCTTGGCCCGCATCATGGGCGCCAGCATCACCTCCGACGGCTACCACATGGTGGCGCCGGACCCCAACGGCGAACGCGCCGGGCACGCCATGAGCCGGGCCATCCAGCTTGCGGGCCTGTCCCCCAGCGATATTCACCACGTCAACGCCCACGCCACCGGCACCTCCGTCGGTGACGTCGCCGAGAGCAAGGCCATCAACAACGCGCTGGGCAGCAACAAGCCGGCCGTCTATGCCCCCAAAGCCGCGCTGGGCCACTCGGTGGGCGCGGTCGGAGCCGTGGAATCCATCCTGACCGTGCTCGCGCTGCGCGACCAGGTGGTCCCGCCCACGCTCAACCTGGAAAACCTCGACCCCGAAATCGACCTCGACGTCGTGGCCGGCAAACCACGGCCGGGCAACTACGAGTACGCGATCAACAACTCGTTCGGGTTCGGCGGACACAACGTGGCCATCGCCTTCGGGCGCTACTGATCCGCGGCATAGACCGCCGCGCTGATCCTCGAGCGCTCGTTTGGTGATCCAGGCACGGGGAAGTCAGCGACTATGGCCTTCGCCGATTATCAAAAAGAGTTGTACGACCAGTCGCTGCACGGAAATCAGCCCCAGTACCCGATCAAGTTCGAGGACCTGGAGGCAAAGGCCGCCGCGGCGATGACGCCGAAAGTGCTGCAATACGTCGCGGGCGGCGCCGGTGACGAGCACACCCAGCGCGCCAACTGTGCGGCGTTCAAGCGCTGGGGCCTGTATCCGCGGATGGGGATCGCCCCGGAGGAACGCGACATGTCGGTCGAGCTGTTCGGCATGAAGTTTCCGTCTCCGATCTTCATGGCACCCATCGGCGTCATCGGGGTGTGCGACCCGAACGGCCACGGGGACATGCTGTGTGCGCGGGCCTCGGTCCGCACCGGTGTCCCGTTCTTCGTCGGCACGCTTACCTCCGACCCGATGGAAGATATCGCCGCCGAGCTCGGGGACACCCCGGCGTTTTTCCAGCTGTACACGCCGCCGGATCGCAAGATGGGCGCCAGCCTGGTGCACCGCGCCGAGGCGGCCGGCTTCAAAAGCATCGCCGTCACCCTGGACACCTGGGTCACCGGCTGGCGGCCTCGCGATCTGAGCGGGGGGAACTACCCGCAGGTGCCCAGCGGGTGTCTGGCCAACTACACCAGCGACCCGGTTTTTCGCGCCGACCTGAGCCCGGGCGAAGACGCCACCGAGGCGGCGGTGCGCAAGCTGCCGATCTTCGGCGGCCCGTTCCGGTGGGACGACCTGGAGTGGCTGCGGGCGGAGACAGACCTGCCGCTGATGGTCAAGGGCATCTGCCACCCCGACGATGTTCGCCGCGCCAAAGACATTGGCGTGGACGGCATTTACTGCTCCAACCACGGCGGACGGCAGGCCAACGGTGGGCTGCCCTGCTTGGATTGCCTGCCCGAAGTGCTCGAGGCGGCCGACGGAATGCCGGTGCTGTTCGACTCGGGTGTGCGCAGCGGGGCCGACATCATCAAGGCGCTCGCGCTGGGGGCGACGGCCGTCGGGATCGGCCGACCCTACGCCTACGGGCTGGCGCTCGGTGGCGTGGACGGCGTTGTGCACGTGCTGCGCTCGCTGCTGGCCGAGGCGGACCTGATCATGGCCGTCGACGGGTATCCCTCGCTGAAGGACCTGACCCCCGAGGCGCTGCGGCCCACCTACTCGTAACTCCCCTCCACATACCAGCGTCGCTGGCGATAGCACAGCAGCAGCGCACGCTCGTTCTCCAGCAACACCTGGGCGCGGGCGGTGCGGCCCTTACTCAATTCGGGGCCCCACCATCGCTCGTCGACCGGCCAGGGCCCGGACCACCAGCACAGCCGCTCGTCGCGGCCGTGGGCGATCATGCGTGCGGGGTCGGCTGAGAACAGCCCCCGGATGGTCACCCGTATCGGGTTTCCTTGGGCGTCAAGCAGTTCCACCGGGTCGTCCAGCAGCACCGACGGTGACGGCTCGGGCAGCCGGCCAGGCCACGGCGGATCGGGATCGGCCCGCGGCACCGGCTCGTCGCCGAGCGGGATCAGCGTGATGCGTTCGGCCGGGCCGCGCCCGCCGGACAGCACCGGCACTCGCACCGCTTCCGGGCCGAGCAGACCCTGCACCCGCACCAGCGCCCGGCGAGCCCGCAGCCTGTCCTCCTCGCCCAGGCCGCCCCAGAGCGGCAACTGCAGCGCCTCGGCGGAGACCACCTCCACCGCCTTGAGCCGCAACAGCGTCACCGCGGCGGTGGGACGGGGATTGCGCGCGGTGCGGCTGCTCAACCATCCGTCGAGCTGCCAGCGCACCCGGTCGGCGGTGGCATCTTCGGTCAACGGCTCGGCGCACCGCCATACCCGGTGCAGTTCTTCGCCGTTGGCGGTGACGGCGTGGATGGCCAGCCGGGTGCATCCCACACCGGCGGCCATCAGCGTCTGATGCAGGCTGCCGGCCAGTGAGCGCCCGGCGAACGCCGCGGCATCCACCCGGTCGATCGGCGGGTCGCAGTCCAGCACGGCTTCGAGTTCGGCCGGCGGCTCCCGGCCCGACGGCGGCCGTTCGGGTTCGCCGCGGGCCAACCGGTGTGCGGCCACCCCGTCGGCGCCGAACCGGGAAGCCACGTCGCTGCGCGACAGCGCGGCGAACTGCCCGATGGTGCGAATCCCCATCCGCCACAACAGGTCTGTCAGCTCTTCTCGGCCGGCGCCGGACAGGCTCGGCTCGGTGGCGAGTTGGCGGATGGACAGCACCGACAAGAACTTCGCGTCACCCCCCGGCTCGACGACACGGCCCGCCCGCGCCGCGAAGACCGCGGTGGACAACTGGTCGGCGACCCCGGCCTGACACTCCGCGCCGGCCACTGAACTCACAGCCACCGCATCGATCAGCCGTTCGGCGGCGGTGGCCTCGGACCCGAAATAGCGGGCCGCCCCACGCACCGGCAACACCAGGAGGCCGGGCCGCAGCACCTCGGCGCGGGGCACCAGGTCGTCCACCGCCGCGATCACCGCTTCGAAAAAACGGGCGTCGCGGTCCGCGTCGGCGGCGGTGACGTGCAGTTGCGGGCACCGGGCGGCCGCCTCCCGACGCCGCAGTCCCCGCCGCACCCCCGCCGCGCGGGCGGCCGACGAGCAGGCGATCACCCGGTTGGCCAGCGTGACCGCGATCGGGGCGGTCGCGGACAGACCCGCGGCCGTCGCCGCCGCGACCGCGGGCCAATCCATGCACCAGATCGCCAAAACCCTTGAGTTAGAAGGGGATACCATGGGCTACCCGGCTCGCGCTGGGGTCATCACCCGTCGTCCCGCGCACGTCCCGCTGACCTGCAGCCGCACCCCACCGATCCGGCCGAATCCGGGACGGCCGTCTGCGGTGATCTCGTAACCACAGACCCGGGCGGCAAGGCGCGTCGGCGCCCCCTGCCAATCGCCGCCGGTGACCAACAGGGTGCAGCCCTTGTTCCGGGCGCGGGCCACCACCGCCCGCGCCCGGGTGGGCGGCACCCGGCGCCCACCCAGCCCCAGGACCACCAGATCCATGCCGTCGGCGAGCACCGCGGCCACCTCCACCGGATCGGTGCCGGGATCCGGTATCACCGCGAGCCGGCTCAGATCCGCACCCATCTCCGCGGCGGCCAGCAGCCCGATGTCCGGCTGGCCGACGATTGCAGCGTTGCCGCCGGCCGCCGTGACGGCGGCCACCATGCTCAGCAGCAGCGACCGGGCGCCCGAGAGCACCGCGACCGTGCCCCGCGGCACCGGCGCGGGCAGCAGTTCGGCCAGCCACGGCGGGAGGGCCAGCTGGGATTCCGAGTTCGGCAGCAGGTCCTCAGTGGGCGCGGCGGCGGCGGGCGCGGCCTTCTTCCCGGAGATGCTCGCCATCCGCCGGCGAAGCGATTCCAGCTGCTCAGCACGGGTTTCCCGGTGACGACTGGAGGCAAAAGCCGCGGTCATGACCAGCCTCCCCTAATCCCAATTCGAAAGTATGTTCGAAGTAAACACTCGCCCTCCGACAGCCGTCAAGCAACGTGAGGGACAGCGTTATGCGATCGATACTGATGGGGCTGATGGTGCTTTTTTGGTGAGAAATTTTTTCGGCGCTACCGCCGGCCCCTCATCCAAAGCCGGCGGCCGCGCGGATCTGCCGACGGGCCGCCAGCGGATCGGAATCGGGAAATATGTAATGGCTCAAGGCGGTTCGCGCGATCGCACCCGCAAGGTCAGGGGCGGCCGCCGCGGCACCGAAGCCACCCTCGCGCGCGCACTGGCGCAGGACGCCCACCAGCCCTTCGGTGATCATCGGCAGCGCCCGGGCCATTTGCTGGTACGCGAAACCCGGCTCCAGGTCGAGCTGCCGCCCTGGCGGCTGATCTTCGACGAAAGTCGCGATGACGTCGACGGCGGCCTCCAGCCGCGCAACCCCGGTCACCCCGGCCATCGCCCTGTCCAGGGCCGTGTTGAAGCGCCGGCGCTCCTGGGTCCCCAGCGCATCGATCAGGGCGTCCTTGGAGGCGAAGTAGCGGTAAATGGTCGGCCGGGACACCCCGGCCCGGGTCGCAACGTCGGACAGTGACAGCTTGCGGGCGCCCATGCCGAGCACGAGCTGCCGCGCGGCCTCGAGTATCCGGTCGGCGACATCGGCCTGGGGTGAAGAGGATTGGCGCGGTTCGGCCGTGGGCACTGCGGCCTCCCCTTTCAGGCGGGCACCGAATCGAGCCGGCCCAGTTCACGCAGCCACGGGATCAGCAGGCGCAGCCCGTCGTCGAACGACATCGGGTCGTAGCCGAGGCGCCGGGCCGTCAGGTTGTCCTTGGACCTGGGCTTGCGGACGTCCTTGGCCGCCGCCTCGGCGATGGCCATCAAGGTGGGCCCGAACTCTGCCGTCAACGCTTCCGGGTCGGACCGGTAGTCGAGATCTTCGACCCGATGATCGATTCCGGCGATCTCACAGGCGCGATTGATACCGGCGGCGGTGCTGATGGTGGCCTGCGACTGGCCGACCAACAGGTATCGCTCGCCGGCGATTCCGCGGTCCAGCGCGGCGATCGAGCCCTTGGCGACATCCCTGCCCGCGACCCATGTCACGGGAAAGGCCAGATAGCGCTTGATCTTTCCGCGCAGACCGGCCAACAGCACCCTGTTGAAGCTGGTGCGGTGCAGGGCACGCTCGACGACGGGCGCGGGTCCGAAGATCGCGCCGGGGTGGCAGGTCAGCACGTCCTCGCCCGCGGCGGCACGTCGGTGGGCGTCCAGGAACGCGGCGAGCTTGGTGACGGTATAGGGATCGGTGGGCGGGTTCTCCAGCACCGGGGCCTCCTCGAAGTCGAGGTTGGTGCTCAGGTTCAAAAAGGTGGCCGTGCTCAGCGCGACGACTCGGCGCATGCCGTGGCGCTTTGCCGCATCGAGCACGTTGGCGGTGCCCACCACGTTGACCGCCTTGAAGTCGTCGAGGTCTTGGCTTGCCCCGCCCAGCAGCGCCGCGCAGTGGATGGCCGCTTCGGCACCCTTGGCCGCCCGAAGCACATCGCCGGCGTCGCTGATGTCGCCCTCGATCAGTTCGACCCCGATACCGGCCAGCGCCGTGGCCTCGTCCGGATTGCGGACCAGCGCGCGGACCCGGTCGCCGCGCTCGATCAGCTGTTCGCAGACATTGCCGCCGGTCTGGCCGGTGGCACCGGTGACGAAGATCGTATCGGCCATGGTCCGAGCCCCTTCGTTACATATCAAACAATTACAGTAAAACTTGTAATGCGTGAACTGTAAATACTATGCTCCATCTATGACGCTCCATCCGGCGAGCATCCTGTTGACCGACCGCGTCGCAGTCGTCACCGGTGGCGGGGCAGGCATCGGCCGCGGCATCGCCGCGGGGTTAGTGGCGTTCGGCGCGAAGGTGGCGATTTGGGAGCGCAACCCCGAATCGTGCGCAGCGGCCGCCGAGGAGATCGGCGCGCTGGGCATCCCTACCGACGTGCGCGACAGCGCCGCCGTCGACGCCGCACTCGCACGGACCACCGCGGAGCTCGGCCCTGTCACCATCCTGGTCAACAACGCCGGAGGGGTCTTCTGGTCCGGCATCCTCGACACGACCGAGAACGGCTGGGACGCGCTGTACAAATCCAACCTGCGCCACGTCTACTTATGCACCCAACGGGTGGCGCGCGGACTGGTTGAACGAAAGCTGGCGGGCAGCATCATCAGTGTCACCTCGATCGAAGGCGTCCGCGCCGCACCGGGTTTCGCGACATACGCGGCGGCCAAAGCCGGCGTGATCAACTACACCAAGACCGCGGCTCTCGAACTCGCACCACATCGCATTCGGGTGAACGCTCTGGCCCCCGACATAACGCTGACCGAAGGCATCATGCAGATGGCCCCTTCGGGCTCGGAGGGACGTTTCGGTTCCGTCGTTCCGATGGGGCGCGCCGGCCATGTCGACGAGATGGCCGGCGCCGCAGTCTTTCTCGCATCCGACATGTCCAGTTACATCACGGGACAGACGATCCATGTCGACGGCGGGACCCACGCCGCCGGCGGCTGGTACCACGATCCAAAGACCGGCGCATACGCCCTGGGACCGACCTGAGGAAGGATTCTGGAACGATCATGCCTCGTATCGAACCCATTCCGATGGATCGGCTCAGCGAGCATTCGCGCCACATCGTCGAGGCAGGAGTCGAAGCGGGACTCTACGCCACGCCGGTGCCGCTGCAGATTTTCGCGTATCGCAGCGCGCAACTTGACCAGGTCAACATGGCCAGGGCCCAGCTTGGGGCCGAAACACTGCTCGGCGCAAGGATATTGGAGCTGTTGCGCATCCGCAGCGCCCAGCTGGGCGAGTGCGAACCCTGCAGCCAGTCCCGCAAGCACGACTCGATCACCGACGAAGACGTTGCGTGTCTGCTGGCCGCGCAGCACGACCCTTTGACGCCGCAGGAGCAGATCGCCGTGGAATTCCTCGACCGGCTTTCGGGCGATCACCGCTCGATCGACGACGAGTTCTACCGGCGGTTGGGAGAACACTTCACCGCGGCGCAGATCGTCGAACTCGGATTCACGTGCGCCTCGACGATGGGACTGCACCGCTTCCTGCACACCCTTGACGTGTATGGCGATTCGCGTCCCGTTATCGGCTACTCGGACGACCAGGTCGATTCTGCCCGTCGGTAAGGACGGCTACTCCCACTCGATGGTGCCGGGTGGCTTACTGGTGATGTCCAGCACCACGCGGTTGACCTCGGCTACCTCGTTGGTGATTCGGGTCGAGATGCGCTCCAGCACCTCGTAGGGAACCCGGGTCCAGTCGGCGGTCATGGCGTCCTCACTGGTCACCGGCCGCAGCACGATCGGGTGCCCGTAGGTGCGGTTGTCGCCCTGCACGCCCACCGATCGGACGTCGCCCAGCAACACCACCGGGCACTGCCAGATCAGGCTGTCCAGGCCCGCCGCGGTCAGCTCCTCGCGCGCGATCGAATCCGCACGCCGCAGGGTGTCCAACCGCGCCGCGGTGACCTCGCCGACGACCCGGATTCCCAGGCCGGGCCCCGGGAACGGTTGGCGCGCAACGATTTCCTCTGGCAGGCCCAGCTCGCGCCCGACGGCGCGGACCTCGTCCTTGAACAGCAGCCGCAACGGCTCGACGAGTTTGAACTTCAGATCGCCGGGCAGGCCGCCGACGTTGTGGTGGCTCTTGATGTTCGCGGTGCCGCTGCCGCCACCGGACTCCACCACGTCGGGATACAGCGTGCCCTGCACCAGGAACTCGACGTCGGAACCGTTGTCCCCCACGATGTCTCGCACCGCGCCTTCGAAGGCCCGGATGAACTGACGGCCGATGATCTTGCGCTTGCCTTCGGGATTGGTCACTCCAGCGAGCGCATCCAGGAAGGTGTCGGCCGCATCGACGGTGACCAGGTTGGCGCCGGTGGCCGCGACGAAGTCACGTTGCACCTGTGCGCGCTCACCGGCGCGCAGCAGCCCGTGGTCGACGAAGACACACGTCAACCGGTCCCCGATGGCGCGCTGCACCAGCGCGGCGGCCACCGCGGAATCCACGCCGCCCGACAGCCCGCAAATCGCCCGGCCGTCCCCGATCTGGGCGCGCACCTGCTCGACCAGCGCCTCGGCGATGTTGGCGGCCGTCCAGTGCGCGCCCAGCCCGGCGAAGTCGTGCAGGAATCGGCTGAGCACCTGCTGCCCGTGCGGGCTGTGCATGACCTCCGGGTGGTACTGCACGCCGGCCAGGCGCCGCTGCCGGTTTTCGAAGGCGGCCACCGTTGCGCCGGAGCTGCTGGCCACCACCTCGAACCCGTCCGGCGCCGCTGTGACCGCGTCGCCATGGCTCATCCACACCGGCTGCGAACTCGGTAACCCCGAATGAAGTTCCCCACCAAGGACTTTCAGCTCAGTACGCCCGTATTCGCTGGTGCCGGTGTGCGCGACGGTCCCACCCAGCGCCTGCGCCATGGCCTGAAACCCGTAACAGATGCCGAACACCGGCACCCCGAGATCGAACACAGCCGGATCGAGCTGGGGCGCGCCGTCGGCGTAGACACTGGACGGGCCGCCGGAGAGCACCAGCGCCAGCGGGTCGCGGGCCTTGATCTCCTCGACCGTGGCGGTGTGCGGGATGACCTCGGAAAACACTCGGGCCTCGCGGACGCGGCGGGCGATCAGCTGCGCATACTGCGCGCCGAAGTCCACGACGAGCACCGGTCGAGCCGGCGCACCCGGCGCATCGGGATCAGCAGATTTCGCCACGGCAGTCAGCTTAGTGGCTCGGTTCGGTCCAGGTTCTGGTGTGGTTCAACCAGGTGCCGACAGCTGCGGCCGTCTCGGGCGACAGACGGAATTCGACCGACATCGCGGGCCGGTACGCGCAGTACTGCACCCAGCACATTCGCATGGGCGGTTCCAGCACGGTCACACGACACAGCGCGGTGTCGTCGCGGCCGCGGCGGTGACGGACCAGTCGAAAAGACGTACCCACCTCGAGTCGTTTCTCGCCGGCCACATGTTCGACGGCGTCCCAGGTGTCATACCACTGCGTGATGTCGGCGACGGTGGTGATCAGGTCCCAGACCTGCTCGGGCGGCGCGGCTATGCGTATCGACTCCGACAGGGTCTGCGTTTGAGCGTGGACGGTCATCGGTGCACGCTGTCGGTGGTGGTCCGGGCCGAAACGGTGTCGGGCAGCCGGCGCCCGTCGGGCCGGCGGCCCGAGCTCACTCGCCGGGGCCACCAGAACCAGCGCCCGAGCAGGGCGGCGATCGACGGTGTCATCAGCGACCGCACGACGAGCGTGTCGAAGAGCAGGCCGAGGCCGACGGTGGTGCCGAACTGGCCGATGATCTGCAGATCGCTGAACACGAAGGAGGACATGGTGAACGCGAATACCAGGCCGGCCGACGTCACCACCGCGCCGGTCCCGCCCATCGCGCGGATGATCCCGGTCTTGATGCCGGCGCCGATTTCCTCTTTGAATCGGGAGACCAGCAGCAGGTTGTAGTCCGAGCCCACGGCCAACAGAATGATGACCGCCATCGCTATGACCAACCAGTGCAACCGGATACCGACGATGTCTTGCCATACCAGCACCGACAATCCGAACGAGGCGCCGAGCGACAGCATCACGGTGCCGATGATGACCAGCGCCGCGATGGCGCTTCCGGTGATGACCAGCATGATGATGAAGATCAAGCAGGCCGCGGCGATGCCCGCGATCAGCACATCGTGTTTGGCAGCGTCACTCATGTCCTTGTAGGTCGCGGCCGTGCCACCCAGGTAAATGCCCGCCCCTTCCAACGGGGTGCCCTTGACGGCGTGGCGCGCAGCCTTTTTGATCGCGTCCACGTGCGAGATGCCTTCGGGCGTCGCGGGATCGCCGTCGTGCGTGACGATGAACCGGGCGGCCTTGCCGTCGGGTGAGAGGAACATCGCCAGGCCGCGTTTGAAATCGGGGTTGTCGAATACCTCCGGCGGCAGGTAGAAGGAATCGTCGTTCTTGGCCGCGTCGAAGGCCTGTCCCATCGCCGAGGCGTTCTGTTGTGCGGCATCCATCTGATCCAGCAGTCCCGCGAAGGTGCTGTACATGGTCATCGTCATCGTGCGCATGGTTGTCGTGGCGTCGATGATCGGCGGCAGGAGCGAGATCAGTTGCGGCATCAAAGCATCCAGCCTGTCGGTGTCGTTGACGAGGCCGCCCAGGTCGTCGGTGAGCTTGTCAACGCCGTCGAGCGCATCGAACGCGGACCGCAGCGCCCAGCAGACGGGGATTTCGAAACAATGCCGCTCCCAGTGGAAGTAGCCGCGCAGCGGCCTGAAGAAGTCGTCGAAATCGGCGATGTGGTCGCGCACGTCGGTCGTGTCGGCGACGATCTGCTTCGTCTGGGCCGAGACGTCGTGGGTGGTGCCGGCCAGCCCGCGCAGCAGGGCGAGCATGCGTTGCATGGTGTCGATCACGCCCGCCATCTGGTCGCCGATCGCGCGCATGTCGGCCATGCGGTCGTGCAAATACTTCATGTTCTCGGTCAGCGTGTTGGCTTGCATGCCGATCTGGAATGGGATGGAAGAGTGAGTGATCGGGGCGCCCAACGGCCTGGTGATGGACTGGACCCGTGCTACACCATCGGCCGAAAAGACGCTCTTGGCCACCCGGTCCAGGACGAGCAAGTCGGCGGGGTTGCGCATGTCGTGATCGGTCTGCACCAACAGCAGATCGGGGTTCAGCCGCGCCGGCGAAAAGTGCCGTTCGGCGGCGGCGTACCCGATGTTCGACGGTGTAGTTCGGGGCAGGTAGTTGCGGTCGTTGTAGCTCGTCGTGAACCACGGCAGGGCCAGCAGTCCGACCAGGGCGGTCGCGGTGGTCGCCGCGAGGATCGGCGCGGGCCACCGGACGACGGCGCTGCCCACCCGCCGCCATCCCCGAGTCTTGATTTTCCGTTTCGGATCGAGCAGGCCGAAGCGACTGCCCAGCGTGACGATGGCCGGACCCAGCGTGAGCGCGCCCGCCACCATCGTGAGCATCCCGATCGCGCACGGCGCGCCGAGGGTCTGGAAGTAGGGCAGCGTGGTGAAGCTGAGGCAGAACATCGCGCCGGCGATGGTCAGGCCCGAACCGAGGACCACATGGGCGCTACCGCGAAACATGGTGTAGTAGGCGGCTTCCCGATCGTCCCCCGCCTGCCTGGCCTCTTGATAGCGCCCCACGACGAATATCGCGTAGTCCGTGCCCGCGGCGATGGCGAGTATCGGAAGGATCTGGACCGCAAAGGTCGAAAGCCCGAGGATTCCGTGGCTTCCGAGAAACGCGATCACCCCCTGCACGGCGGGCAGTTCGATGAATACCATGAGCAGCGTCAGCAGGACGGTCACCAACGAGCGGTACACGATCAGCAGCATCAGCACGATGACCCCGACCGTCACACCCATCACCTTGCGGGCGCTCTTGTCGCCGAATTCGAGCTCATCGGTCATCACGGCGGCGGGACCGGCGACGTATGCCTTGAGCCCCGGGGGCGGCGGCGCGCTTGACACGATGCGCCGGATGGCGTCGACGGATTCGTTGGCCAGCGTCTCGCCCTGGTGACCGGCGAGGAAGATCTGAACATAGGCGGCCTTGCCGTCGGCGCTCTGAGAGCCGGCCGCGGTGAGCGGGTCGCCCCAGAAGTCTTGGACGTGCTCGACGTGCTTGCGGTCCTGTGCGAGCTTGCGGATCAGGCCGTCGTAAAACTGGTGTGCCGCGTCGCCCAGCGGTGCCCGGCCTTCCAGGACGACCATGGCGGCGCTGTCCGAGTCGAATTCCCGGAACACCTGGCCGATGCGCTTCATGGCCTGAACCGCGGGGGCGTCGTCGGGGCTCATCGACACCGCGTGCGCTTCTCCGACCTTCTCCAGTTGTGGGACAACGATATTCGTGACCGCGGCGAATCCCAGCCAGAAAAGCAAGATGGGCACCGAAAGCCGGCGGATGGTGCGGGCAATCACGCTGACTTCACCAGGCAGAAGGTCTGGGGGTGGATTCCGGTCGCCGTTCGCTGCGACTTGACCTCGCCGTTCACGGTGATCCGGCAGCCGATGGTCTCGCCGTCTCCCTGGGCGACGACGTTCACGCTGACCGCCGGCGCCGTCGTGGTCACGCTGTAAGTCCACGGCAGCGCCATGCCGTCAACTCGCTGCGGCGCAGCGTTGACGTCGAGATAGTTGATGTCGGCCACGCTGGTCGCCGGCCCGGTGACTTCCAGGGTCACCCTCTTGGGGTTGAAGGGCTTGATGTCATCAGCACGGCCGGCGGCGGCTGATGGTGTGCCCTGCCCGTCGAAGACCCCGTGCAGCCGGTGGACAGCGAAACCGGCCGTGGCCACCAGGACGACGGCAAGCAGCGGAATCCATGCGCGTTTGACCACACCCATCCCTGGCCCCGCTCCCGGTTAGTAGAGTTAGTCAGATAACCAACACAATAGTCGCGATGCTCCGGCGGCGCAATCGCTCAGAAGTGCACGCTTTCCCACGGACTCGATGGCTACACCGCGCATCTTGCCGACAAAACTGATCCCGAGTAAGTTGTAAAACTAACTTATTAGCGCCGTTGCCGTTGGCGATGCGGCCGCAGAAAGGCTGAACAACATGGGTATCAACGCGCATCGGTTTGGTCCATGGGCGGTTGTCACGGGTGCGTCGTCGGGAATCGGCCGCGAGTTCGCCGACCAGCTCGCCGCCGCGGGCATCAACGTGGTTCTGGTGGCGCGGCGCGTGGCCGTGCTCCAAGACTTGGGCGCCGAGCTGAATCACCACTACGGCGTCGAATATCGCGCCGTGGGCGTCGACCTGTCCGACCCCGACATGCTGGCCCCAATCGCCGAGGCCACCAAGGTCATTGACGTCGGACTGCTGGTCTCCAACGCTGGCGCGGCGCTACCCGGACCCTTCCTGAACTCCGACCTGCAGACCCAGCGCGCGATTCTGCGGCTCAACACCGCCGCGCATCTGGACCTGACGCGCCACTTCGGTGAACGACTGGCCGGCCGCGGTCGCGGGGGCATCGTGCTGGTCTCCGCACTGGGAGCGGTGCACGGTGTGCCCTATATGGCGCATACTGCCGCGACCAAGGGCTACGTGGCCACGCTCGGCGCGGGCCTGCACGATGAACTGGCCAAGCATGGAGTGCATGTGACCGTGGTGTACCCGGGACCGACGCGCACCCCGACCATGGCCGAGCTGGGTTTGGATCCTGACAAAATGCCGATACCGCCCATGGCGCCGGACGATTGCGCCCGCGAGGCGCTGCGCGCCCTTGCGCGGAACCGAGCACGCTGCATACCAGGTCGAATCAACCGGGTCACCGCCGCGCTGGTACCCGCGGCGCTGACCCGATCGATGATGTCGCGCATGTTGTCTCGGCCGACAGCGGTCACATCCCATGGATAGGCCGATCTGCCTCATCACCGGAGCTACCGACGGAGTCGGCAAGGCCACCGCGACCGCGCTCGCCGCCAAAGGCCACTCGGTCGTGCTGGTCGCGCGCAACGAGGCCAAGGCGGCCACCGTCACTTCGGAAATCGTCGCGGCCACCAACAACAGCGATGTCGACTACCTCACCGCGGACCTGAGATCGCTCAGTCAACTTCACCGGCTGGCCGACACCTTCAGCGTGCGCTACCCGCGGCTGGACGTATTGATCAACAACGCCGGCATCATCATGCCGCAACGTGTCATCACCGAGGACGGCTACGAGACGACGTTTCAGGTCAACTACCTCGCGCAGTTCTGTCTCACCCAATTGCTGCTGGGCGAATTGGGCAAGAGTCCGCAGGGCAGGGTCATCAACCTGAGCTCGAGCGTGTACCGCGTCGGCAAGTTCGACCCGGACAATCTACAGAGCGAAAACCGATTCTCGACCATCGGCGCATACGCCGCGTCCAAACTGTGCGTGCTGCTGTTCACCATCGAGCTTGCGCGGCAACTCGAACCGACACGCATCACCGCCAACGCCGTGCACCCCGGGATCGTCAGAACACCGATGATGCGCGAAGCACAAGGGGCATTACGTGTGATTTCCTATGCGGCACTGCCCTTTTCTCGGTCCCCGGAACAGGGCGCCGCGACGTCGGTCTTCCTCGCCGATGCACCGGACGCGACGCAGATCTCCGGGCAGTACTTTGCAAACGCCAAGCCGCAGAAAGTCAGGAGGGCATACAACACGCGACAGAATCGGGAGCTGCTGTGGAACCTGAGCAGGGACGCGGTGCGTCTATAGTCCGTGAGTGATATGGCTGACTTAATCGATGTCGACGGTGCCCCCTCGCCGACGCCCGCGGGCAAGCGAGAGCGGCTGATCGCCGCGGCATGTGACCTTTTCTACCGCCAGGGCATCGCGGGCACCACGCTGGCGCACATCGCCGAGGCCGCCGAGGTGCCCCTGGGCAACATGTACTACTACTTCAAGACGAAAGACAACATCGTCGCCGCGGTCATCGAGGCACGTGCCGAGGAAATGCGATCCGCAACCGCTGCTTTGCAGCGCCGCCATGGTAGCCCCAAGGCGCGGCTCAAGGCACTCGTTGCCCTGCTGGCCGACTCGCGCGACACCATCGCCCGCCACGGCTGTCCGTACGGAACGCTCTGTACCGAGCTCGCGAACCAGTCAGCCGAATCACCTTCCCTTACCGCTCCCCTCATGCAAACGCTGCTGGACTGGATCGAGCAACAATTCGATGCGATGGGCCGACGCGACGCACATGACTTGGCGCTCCAACTCGTCATCGCCTATCAAGGCAGCGCGGTCCTGACCAACGCTCTGGCACAACCCGAAGTGATGGCCCGCGAAGCCAAGCGCCTGGAAAAGTGGATCAATGCCCTGGCTGTGAACTAGCGTCATCACTCAGGCAGCTGGGCGGCCCACGGTTCGGGCGCAACGCCGGCGACGCCGATGAGGTAGGCAATGGTGTGGTACCACCCGGCAGTGGCGGTCAGTTCGAGGATTTGTTTGTCGTCGAAGTCGGTGCTGAGGTCGTTGAATAGCCGGTCGGTGACGGTGCTGGTGCGGTGCAGCTCGTCGGCGAGACGAATGATGTTGCGCTGTTGACGATCCCAGCACTTGTCATCAGGTCCTCCGTGCACTGTGGAATACAGCTGTTCATCGGTCAGGCCGAGCGGTTTGCCGAATGCGATAGCGTGCACACCCCATTCGTACTCGGCGCAACACAGGGCGCAGGTTCGCGCGATCATCACCTCGCGCGCCTGCGGGGCCACGATGCGGCTGCCGAGGATGCCGGCGCCGAGCGGGCGCATGCGCGCGGCCAATTCGTCATGGACTGCCAGCGTGCGGAACAACGCCAACGGTGGCACGGCGGAACCGGGCGGCATCCATTTGGTGAGAAGCCGCTCGATCTCGGGGTCGTAGGGAGGCTCCAACGGAGCAATTCGGGCTCGGCGCAACATGACCCACCTCCGCATGCTCTGATTATCGAAGCATGACGATACCGCTGCGAAAATCAGAGCGCAAGGGATCTGCAACGGTTAGGCTGCTGCTGTGCCCGAAAGCTCGAAAGAACCGATCATGGCTCTGCTGGACTTGCTCGGACGCCGTTGGGCGATGCGTGTCATTTGGGAGTTGCGTTCGGAGGAACTGACATTTCGGCAATTGCAGCAGCGCTGCAACGGGGTATCGGCCAGCGCACTCAACAGCAGGCTGCGTGAGCTACGCGAGGCAGGCATCCTCGGCAATGGGCCGGGCGGCTATCAGCTCTCCGAGGAAGGCCGCAGTTTGTTGCAGGCCTACGAGCCTCTGGGCAAGTGGGCCCAGCGGTGGGCGCGACGCCAGAGCAGCGCAGCCTCAGCCTGAGCAACGCGCCGGTGCCGGCGTTCGGCTAGAGCGCAAACGCGGTGCGCAGCGCGCGGACGGCAGCCGCGTCGCCGTCGTACTCGATTCGCCGCAGGGCGGCGTTTCGTTCGCCGGCGTCGGCCCCGAGCCGGGCGGTGACGAGATCCGCCGCCGCGGCCGTCACGGTTACCGCGGGTTCGCCGCGGCCGGCACCGAGGCGACCCTGCGTGACGGCGAATTCGAAACGGCGGCCGTCGATCTCGACGCGGTACGTCGACTCCAGGCCCGCTGCGCCATCGGGGTTGAAGCCGAGCAGTATTCCGGCCAGAAACCCGTTGAGCGGTGATACCGGCGCACCGCCGATCGGATCCAGGTGGTCCACCCCGAACCACGCGAGGCCCTGCAGGATCGGCAGCACCCGCTGCCAACCCAGGTCGCTGAGCGTGTAGACCGTGCGACCGATCGGCGCCGGCAGGTCGGCCCGCTCGACGAGCCCGGCATCCTGCAGCTCCTTGAGTCGCTCGGCAAGCAGATTCGTTGCGATACCGGGCAGTTCGGCCCGTAGGTCGCCGTAGCGACGGGCTCCGCCGACCAGCTCGCGCAGGATCAGCAGCGTCCACCGCTCGCCCAGCACATCGAGGCCGCGCGCGATCGGGCAGTTCTGGTTGTAGTTCCTGCGGGACGCCACAAGGCCACTTTACCTGGAGTTAGACATCTTTTTCAACTTGTTACTTGATTTATTTGTCTATCGGATTTACTGTCTTGTCCATGCGTTCCGACCCCACGTTCCGCGAGCACCCCATTGCCGCGCTCGCCTTCATCTGCCTCGGCGTCTTCGTCATCAGCGTCGACGCCACCATCGTCAACGTCGCACTGCCCACGTTGTCGCGTGAACTCGGCGCCGACACCGCGCAACTGCAATGGATCGTCGACGCGTACACCCTGGTGATGTCCGGGCTGCTGCTCTCAGTGGGCAGCCTGTCCGACCGCTACGGCAGGCGAGGCTGGCTGAACACCGGGCTCGCACTGTTCGCTGCCACTTCTGCGGTTGCCGCACAAATGAATTCGGCGGACGCGTTGATCGCTGCGCGCGCGGCCATGGGCGTGGGCGCAGCGGTGATCTTCCCGACCACGCTGGGCCTGATCACCAACATCTTCACCGATCCGATACCACGCGCCAAGGCGATCGGCGTGTGGGCGGCCATGGTCGGCGTCGGAGTCGCCGTCGGGCCGATCAGCGGCGGATGGCTGCTCGAACACTTCTGGTGGGGCTCGATATTCATGGTGAACATCCCGATCGCGGCTCTGGCCATCATCGGCGCCAGGCTGTTCGTTCCCACCTCGCGCGACCCCGCGGCGCCCCGTGTCGACGTCCCCGGCCTCATCCTGTCCGCGACCGGAGTCACGACGCTGGTCTACACGGTCATCGAGGCACCCACCTGGGGATGGACCGACGGGCGCACCGGTGCCGGATTCGCCCTCGCAGCAACACTTCTCGCGGCGTTCGCGCGCTGGGAACGGCGCAGCACCCATCCGATGCTCGACGTCTCGGTCTTCTTCAACCGCAGGTTCTCCGGCGGCAGCCTGGCGGTGACCGCCGGATTTCTCACCCTGTTCGGCTTCATCTTCGTCATCACGCAGTACTTCCAATTCATCAAGGACTACACCGCGTTTCAGGCCGGCGTGCGCCTGCTTCCGGTCGCCGCCTCGATCGCGCTGGCCAGCATCCTGGGGCCCCGGCTGGTCGAACTCGTCGGCACCACCGCCGTCGTCGCCGCCGGTCTCGCCGTGTTCGCCGCCGGCCTGGCCTGGGCGTCGACCGCAGACGCCGCCACACCGTACATCCAGATCGCCACACAGATGTTGCTACTCGGTGGCGGCCTCGGCCTGACCTTCTCGCCGGCCACGGAGGCCATCATGGGATCGCTGCCGGTGGACAAGGCCGGCGTGGGTTCGGCAGTCAACGACACGACACGCGAACTGGGCGGCACCCTCGGCGTCGCCGTCGCGGGCAGCATCTTCGCATCGGTGTACTCGGGACACCTCGGCGCTTCCGCGCTGACGGGATTGCCCGCCGATGCTATGCGCCACTCGATGGCTCTGGCGCACACGGTGATTCAGCGCCTCCCCGTGCAGCAGGCCGCCCAGGTGCGCGTCGCCGTCGATCGCGCGTTTCTGGACGGGATGCGGGTGAGCTCGCTGGTGTGCGCGGGCATCGCGCTGGGCGCGGCAATCGTCGTCGGCTGGCTTCTCCCGGCCAGGGAACCGGCGCGTCAACAGGAAAGGACGGGAACGCGATGAGCACCGCACCACAAGGCAGCACCTACGTCTTGGGCCACGCCGACGCGGAGGTGCAGCGGCTCCTCCTGCAAGGACGGCTGTACGACCATTACACGAAGCATGCGCTGCGCCTCGCCGGGCTGCGGCCGGGCATGCGGGTGCTCGATATCGGGTCCGGGCCTGGCGACGTGTCGTTTGTCGCCGCGCGGCTGGTCGGTCCGACGGGGACCGTTCTTGGCGTGGACGCCGCGCCGGCGATGGTCGAGCTCGCCCGCGCCCGTGCAGACGAAAAGTCTTTGCCCACAGTGCACTTCATCCTGGACGCGGTCGACGAGGTATCGGTGGACGAACCGGTGGACGCGGTGATCGGCCGGTTGATCTTGATGCATCTGCCCAACCCGGCCGCGACGCCGCGGCGTCTCAGTTCCTTCGTGCGCCCCGGTGGGATCGTCGCGTTCTCGGAGAACGACATCACGGCCACGCACACCACCCCGGACATCCCGCTGTTCGGGCAGGTCGTGGCGGCGATTGTTCGCGCCTTCGAGGCCATGGGGCTCAGCGCCGCGTTCGGTACCACACTGCACCGCGTCTTCGCCGACGCGGGCCTGGGCGCCCCGCACCTCATCCAGGGCGCGCCGACCGGCACGGCCGCCGACACCGATGTGTTGGCGTACGCCGCCGAAGTCTGGCGCCTGGTGTCCCCCGTCGCCGAGCAGCGCGGTTTCTCCGTCGATACCGACATCGACACTTTCGTCGAGCAATTCCGTCAGCTGGCGCTTGAGGCCGACGCCCTGATCACGATGGCCCCGATGATCACCGCATGGGCGCAGGTGCCGAAATGACGGGCATCATCGAAAACCAGTACTCGACCGGACTTTCGCGGCGCTGCATCGAGCGGGCTTTGATCGACGCCGGCAAGGATCTCGATCGTCTCACGCCCGCGGACCTGGCGCCGCTGGAGGACTTTCACACGATGGGCCGCTTCGCCACCGCCCAGTTGGTGGAGGTGTCGGGAATCGCTGCGCCGAACCGGGTTCTCGACGCGGGCAGCGGGATCGGCGGCACCGCGCGCTACCTCGTCGGCAGCTTCGGCTGCGCTGTCACCGCGGTGGATCTCACCGCCGAATATTGCGACACCCACCGCTGGCTGAATCGACTTGTCGGGCTGGATGATTCGATCACCGTTGCGCAGGGCGACGTCACCGCATTGCCGTTTCCCGACGGCTCCTTCGACGTCGTCGTCAGCCAGCACGTTCAGATGAACGTGGCCGATAAGGCGCTCCTGTACAGCGAGGCCCGCCGGGTGCTCGCGCCCGGAGGCCGGCTTGCCCTGTGGGATTTGACGATTGGCGATCGCCGCGCGCTCGACTTCCCGTTACCCTGGGCCGACGCTACCGCCAACAGCCACCTCGTCACCCCCGACGAGCTGCGCACCGTGATCACCTCGGCCGGATTCGCGGTCGAGCACTGGAACGACCTCACCGCCACCGCGAGCTCGCTCATGCAGGCGCTGCTGGCTCAGCCTCCCCAACCACTGGGCCTGCACGCGTTCGTCACCGACTTCGATCGCAAAGCCCGTAACCTCACCGCGGCGCTGGCCGACGGGAGGCTTCGCGCGATCCAGGGCGTCGCCACGGCAATCGGAACCTAGATCTGGCGACACGCATAGCGGGCATGGTGAAGTGGGTATCGGTTAAACCAGTCACCAAGACCAGGAAGCGAGGACCGCCGGTGAGTTCAGCGCTGGGTCTGCCGGAGAAGGTGCGTGCCTGCCTGTTCGACCTCGACGGCGTGCTCACCGACACGGCCAGTGTGCACACCAAGGCCTGGAAGGCCATGTTCGACGCCTACCTGTCCGACCGGGCCGAGCGCACCGGCGACGAGTTCGTTCCCTTCGACGAGGCCGCCGACTACCGCGAATACGTCGACGGCAAGAAGCGCGAGGACGGCGTCCGCTCATTCCTGGAAAGCCGCGACATCCACCTGCCCGACGGCAGCCCCGACGATCCCGACGACGCCGAGACCATTTATGGCCTGGGCAACCGCAAGAACGACATGTTCCAGAAGGTGCTGAAGGAGGACGGCGTCAAGGTGTTCGACGGGTCCCGCCGCTACCTCGAGGCGGTGTCGGCCGCCGGGCTGGGGATCGCCGTGGTGTCGTCGAGCGCCAACACCCGCGACGTCCTCGAGATCACCGGCCTGGACCGGTTCGTGCAGCAGCGGGTGGACGGCGTCACCCTGCGCGACGAACACATCGCCGGCAAGCCGGCCCCCGACTCCTACCTGCGGGGGGCGCAGCTGCTTGACGTCCCCGCCGGCGCCGCGGCGGTGTTCGAGGATGCCTTGTCGGGGGTGGAAGCCGGCCGGGCCGGTAACTTCGGGTTCGTGGTAGGTGTCGACCGGGTGGGCCAGGCCGAGGACTTACGCCGCAACGGCGCCGATGTGGTGGTCACCGACCTCGCCGAGTTGCTGCAATCATGATCACCGACGAATCGTTTCCCGTTGACCCATGGCATGTCCGCGAAACCCAGCTCGACCTCAACCTGCTGGCGAATTCCGAATCCCTGTTCACCCTGTCCAACGGGCACATCGGGCTGCGCGGCAACCTCGACGAGGGTGAGCCGTACGGCCTGCCGGGCACCTACCTGAACTCGTTCTACGAGATCCGGCCGCTGCCCTACGCCGAGGCCGGATACGGCTACCCCGAAGCCGGGCAGACGCTTGTCGACGTCACCAACGGCAAGATCATTCGGCTGCTGGTCGAGGACGAGCCGTTCGACGTCCGCTACGGCGAACTGCTGTCCCACGAGCGGGATCTGGACCTGCGTGCCGGAACGCTGACCCGCACGGCGCACTGGCGCTCACCCGCGGGCAAAGAGGTCAAGGTGGTATCGACCCGGCTGGTGTCCCTGGCCCAGCGGGGCCTTGCCGCCATCGAGTACTGCGTGGAGGCGGTCGACCAGTTCGTGCGGGTGACGGTGCAATCCGAGCTGGTCACCAACGAGGACCAGCCGCAGACATCCGGTGACCCCCGGGTTTCCGCCATCCTGGAGAACCCGCTCGAAGAGGTCGCCCACGAAAACACCGACACCGGAGCGGTTCTCATGCACCGCACGCGCGCCAGCGCGCTGATGATGGCCGCCGGCATGGATCACGAGGTCGACGTCGAAGGCCGCGTCGAGGTCGGCACCGACGCGCGCGCCGACCTGGCGCGAACCACCGTCATCTGTGGTCTGCGCGAGGGACAGAGGCTACGCATCGTCAAATACATCGCGTACGGCTGGTCGAGCATGCGTTCGCGTCCGGCACTGCGTGACCAGGTCGCCGCCGCGCTGCACAGCGGTCGTTATACCGGCTGGCAGGGGCTGCTGGACGCGCAACGCAAGTATCTCGACGATTTCTGGGATTGCGCCGACGTCGAGGTCGAGGGCGACTCCGAATCCCAGCAGGCCGTGCGATTCGGCTTGTTCCACCTGCTACAGGCCAGCGCCCGGGCCGAACGGCGCGCGATCGCCGCCAAGGGGCTCACCGGAACCGGTTATGACGGCCACGCCTTCTGGGACACCGAGGGTTATGTGCTGCCGGTGCTCACCTACACCGCGCCGCACACGGTGGCCGATGCGCTGCGCTGGCGCGCCTCCACCCTGGACTTGGCCCATGAGCGGGCAGCCGAGCTGGGGCTGGAGGGCGCCGCCTTCCCGTGGCGGACCATCCGCGGGCAGGAGTGCTCGGCCTACTGGCCGGCCGGCACGGCGGCCTGGCATATCAATGCCGACATCGCCATGGCCTTCGAGCGCTACCGCGTCGTCACCGGGGACCACGATCTGGAGGCCGAGTGCGGCCTGCAGGTGCTGGTCGAGACCGCCCGGCTCTGGATGACCCTCGGCCACCACGACCGGCACGGCGTCTGGCACCTCGACGGTGTCACGGGCCCCGACGAGTACACGGCGGTCGTGCGCGACAACGCCTTCACCAACCTGATGGCCGCGCACAATCTGCGCGTCGCCGCCGAGGCCTGCAACCGCCACCCCGATGTGGCCAAGGCGTTGGGAGTCACCACCGAGGAGACGGCGTCCTGGCGCGATGCCGCCGAGGCCGCCAACATTCCCTACGACTCCGGGCTGGGCGTTCATCAGCAGTGCGAGGGCTTCACCACCTTCGCCGAATGGGACTTCGAACGCAACACCACCTACCCGCTGCTCTTGCACGAGGCATACGTGCGGTTGTATCCGGCGCAGGTGATCAAGCAAGCCGACCTGGTGCTGGCGATGCATTGGCAGAGCCACGCCTTCACGCCCGAGCAGAAGGCCCGCAACGTCGACTATTACGAGCCGCGCATGGTGCGTGACTCGTCGCTGTCGGCGTGCACCCAAGCGGTGATGTGTGCCGAGGTCGGGCATTTGGACCTCGCGCACGACTACGCGTACGAGGCCGCGCTGATCGACCTGCGGGACCTGCACCACAACACCCGCGACGGCCTGCACATGGCCTCGCTGGCCGGTGCCTGGACGGCGCTGGTGGCCGGCTTCGGCGGCCTGCGCGACGACGAGGGCATCCTGTCGCTGGATCCCCAACTGCCCGACGGCATTTCGCGGCTACGGTTCCGGCTGCGGTGGCACGACTTCCGGGTCACCGTCGACGTCAACCACGACGACGTCACCTACACGCTGCGCGACGGCCCCGGCGGCGAGCTGACCATCCGGCACGCCGGCGAAGAGCTCGAGCTGAGCACCGAATCCGCGACGACAGTCGAGATCTGCCCCCGCAAGCCACTGCTGCCGGCGCCCCAACAGCCGCCCGGCCGCGAGCCCATGCACCGGCGGGCGCTTTCGCGGCGTCACTGAGGGTCGGCGGGCTCGAGAATCCGTTGCACCTCGGCGCCGACCGCGTGGCGTAGTTCGGCATCCGTCAGGTCTTCGATCCCGGTGGCCGAGCGCAGGATTGGGGCGAACAACCGCCAACCGAATTGCAGCGCAAGGGCATTGGCGACCGCGAGCCGGGCCGTGACCTCGTCGTCGTACTGCGGCCGCACTCCGTCGAGCAGCGTCGCGATGTTGGGAAAACGTTTCTGTAGCTGGCCCGCCGGATAGCCGTCCAGGACGGTGCGGGCCATCACCCGCATCTGCCGGTCCAGGGAACTCTCCAGCACGCCCGCGGGCGCATCGGTTTCCAGCAGGGTGCTCAGGTTGGCGCCCAGATGATCGAGCACGGCACCGACCAGTCGCTCCTTGGTGCCGAAGTGGCGAAACACCAATCCGTGGTTGACGTTGGATCGCGCGGCGATGTCGCGGATGGACGTCGCGGCCGGACCGCGCTCGGCGAACAGATCGGTGGCGGCCTCCAGGATCGCCGCGGCAACTTCCGCGCGCCCGGTGGGCGCTTTTCCGCGACCCGTTGCGGAAGTTGTAGTCATCTGACTACACTACCAAATGTAGTCATCTGACTACACCCCTTTTGATTTCAAGGACGACGAAAATGACAGGTCAGTTAACCGTCACCAAGCTGGGCAGCCGCATCGGCGCCCGGGTGGACGGGGTTCGCCTGGGCGGCGATCTCGACCAGGACGCGGTCGAGGAGATCCGCCGGGCGCTGTTGGCCCACAAGGTGATCTTCTTCCGTCACCAGCACCACCTCGACGACTCCCGGCAGCTCGCGTTCGCCGAGTTGCTGGGCACGCCCGTGGGCCACCCGGCCGCCGGCGCCCTGGCCGCCCGGGGCGTCCCGGTGATCACCCCGATCGACTCCGAGTACGGCAAGGCGAACCGCTGGCACACCGACGTGACGTTCGCCGCCAACTATCCCGCGGCGTCGATCCTGCGCGCGGTCAAGCTGCCGAGCTATGGCGGTGCGACGCTGTGGGCGTCGACCGCGGCGGCTTATCAGCACCTGCCCGAGCCGCTGAAAACTCTGGCGGAAAATCTCTGGGCGCTGCACACCAACCGCTACGACTACGTGACCGCGGAAGCGGCCGTGTCGATGAGCGACGCACAGCGGGCGCTTCGGCAGGCGTTCGAAAAGCCGGACTTTCGCACCGAGCATCCCGTGGTGCGGGTGCATCCGGAGACCGGTGAACGCACCCTGCTGGCCGGTGATTTCGTGCGCGGCTTCGTCGGCCTGGACAGTCACGAATCCAGTGTCCTGCTGGAACTGCTGCAGCGACGGATCACCTTGCCGGAGAACACGATTCGCTGGAACTGGGCGCACGGCGATGTCGCCATGTGGGACAACCGCGCGACCCAGCACCGTGCGATCGACGACTACGACGACCAGCCCCGGCTGATGCACCGCGTCACCCTGATGGGCGACGTTCCGGTCAACGTGCGCGGTGAGCGCAGCCGGGTTGTCAGCGGCGCCCCGCTGGACGCGCTCGCAAGCTGATGGTGACGACCCGCAGCGCCCGGCTGCGCCGCGCTCGCGATCGTCACGAAGCTAGCTGGCGTCGGCGGTGGAGCTTATGTGATTGCTCGGCAACCAGCGCAGCGCGCCGGGCGCCTCGGCAGGGACGACGGGCGCCTGGGGCGGGATGGGCTCCAGCCGCCGATACGGCTCGCCCTGCGCGGGGCGCTCGTCGTTCTCGCCGACGTTCGGCCACAACGACGCGGCCCGCTCGGCCTGGGCGGTAATTGACAACGAGGGGTTGACGCCCAGGTTCGCCGAGATCGCCGCGCCGTCCACCACGAACAGCGTCGGGTAGCCGTAAACCCGGTGATACGGGTCGATGACCCCGTGCTCGGCGTTGTCGCCGATCACGGCGCCTCCCAGGAAATGCGCGGTCAGCGGGATGTTGAACAGCTCTCCCCAGGTGCCGCCGGCCACGGCGTCGATCTTGTCGGCGATGCGGCGGGTGACCTGGTTGCCGACCGGAATCCAGGTCGGGTTCGGCTCGCCGTGTCCCTGCTTGCTGGTGTACCAGCGGATGCCCAGCTTGCCGCGCTTGGTGTAGGTGGTGATCGAGTTGTCCAGGTGCTGCATGACCAGGGCGATCAGCGTGCGTTCGCTCCATTGACTGACGTTGAGCAACCGCATCATGCGGCGCGGATCGTCGCGGGCCTGGTCCCACAGCTGCTTCCAGCGCGGCACGTCGCTACCGTCGGGGCCGGTCCCGTCGGTCATCAGCGTCTGCAGCAGCCCCATCGCGTTGGAGCCCTTGCCGTAGCGGACCGGCTCGATGTGGGTGTCCGACGTCGGGTGGATCGACGACGTGATCGCCACCCCGTGCGTCAGGTCGAGGTCCGGGTCGACCTCGAGCTTCCCGGCGCCGACGATGGATTCGGAATTGGTGCGGGTGAGCATGCCCAGCCGATTCGAGAGGCGCGGCAGCAGACCCTGATCGCGCATGTTGAACAGCAGATGCTGGGTGCCCCAGGTTCCGGCGGCCAGGACCACATGCTTGGCCGTGTAGGTGCGCCGGTCGCGGCGCAGCCAACTTCCGGTGCGGACGGTGCGGACCTCCCACAGCCCGTCGGGACGCTGCCGGAAGCGCTTCACCGTGGTCATCGGAATCACTTGCGCCCCAGCCGATTCCGCGAGAGCGAGGTAGTTCTTCAGCAGGGTGTTCTTGGCGCCGTAGCGGCAGCCGGTCATGCAGCAACCACATTCCAGGCACCCGGTGCGCTCCGGCCCCGCGCCACCGAAATACGGGTCCGGCACGGTCTTGCCCGGGGCCTTGGTGCCGTCGGGTCCGAAGAACACGCCGACCGGCGTCGGCACGAACGTGTCGCCACAGCCCATCTCGTCCGCGACCTGTTTGACGATCCGGTCGGCGTCGGTGAAGGTCGGGTTCTCCACCACGCCGAGCATCCGCTTGGCCTGCTCGTAGTGCGGCATCAGCTCGTCGCGCCAGTCGGTGATGTGCTTCCACTGCGGGTCGTTGAAGAACGGTTCCGGCGGCACATACAGGGTGTTGGCGTAGTTCAGCGAGCCGCCACCTACCCCGGCCCCGGCCAGGATCAACACGTTCTTCAGCGGATGGATGCGCTGAATTCCGTAGCACCCCAGCTTCGGGGCCCACAAGAACTTGCGCAGATCCCAGGACGTCTCGGCGAAGTCCTTGTCCTCGAATCGGCGGCCGGCCTCGAGTACGCCAACGCGGTAGCCCTTCTCCGTCAGCCGCAATGCGCTGACGCTGCCCCCGAAACCCGAACCGATGATCAATACGTCGTAATCCGGCTTCATCGCACCAGTATGGCCTTACCCGCAGGTAACAAGCCAGCGCCCGCAGTCAGCTACCGACGGTCAGGCCGACCTTCTGGAACTCCTTGAGGTCGCAATAGCCGGCCTTGGCCATCGACCGGCGCAGCCCACCGACGAGGTTGAGGCTGCCGAACGGGTCGTCGGAGGGGCCGTTGAGCACCTGCCGCAGCGACGGGCGCTCGCCGACCGCGATCTGCAGCAGCGCCCCGCGCGGCAGCGACGGGTGCGCCGCGGCGGCCGGCCAGAACCATCCCTCGCCCAGCGCCTCGGCCGACTCGGCGAGTGGCGTGCCGAGCACCACCGCGTCGGCCCCGCAGGCGATCGCCTTCGCCAGCTCGCCCGAGGTGTGGATGTCGCCGTCGGCCAGCACGTGCACGTAGCGGCCGCCGGTCTCGTCGAGGTACTCGCGCCGCGCGGCGGCGGCGTCGGCGATCGCGGTGGCCATCGGCACGCTGATGCCCAGCACCTCGTCGCTGGTGGTCACTCCCCTGGTGGCGCCGTAGCCGACGATGACGCCCGCGGCGCCGGTGCGCATCAGGTGCAGCGCGGTGCGGTGGTCTTGCACCCCGCCGGCGACCACCGGGACGTCGAGCTCGGAGATGAAGGTCTTGAGGTTCAGCGGTTCGCCGTCGCTGGCCACCCTCTCGGCCGAGACGATGGTGCCCTGGATGACCAGCAGGTCGATGCCGGCCTGCACCAGCACCGGCGTGAGCGCCTGCGCATTCTGCGGGCTGACCCGCACCGCGGTGGTGACCCCCGCCTCCCGGATCCGGGCGACCGCGGCGCCCAGCAGGTCCGGGTTGATTGGCGCGGAGTGGAATTCCTGCAGCAGCCGGATCGCCGCCGAGGGTTCAGGCTCCTTGCTGGCGGCCTCGACCAGCTGCGCGATCTTGGCCTCGACGTCGGCGTGCCGCCCGATCAGTCCCTCGCCGTTGAGCACGCCCAGGCCGCCGAGTTTGCCGAGCTCGACCGCGAACTCCGGCGACACCAGCGCGTCGGTCGGATGGGCCAACACCGGGATCTCGAACCGGTAGGCGTCCAGCTGCCAGGCGGTCGACACGTCCTGCGACGAGCGGGTCCGCCGGGACGCCACGATGCTGATTTCGCTCAGTTCATAACTGCGACGGGCGACGCGGCCCATCCCGATCTCGACCATGTGGGCCTCAGCGTGCGTAGTAGTTGGGGGCTTCGACGGTCATGGCGACGTCGTGCGGGTGGCTTTCCCGCAAGCCCGCCGCCGTGATCCGGACGAACTGCGCCTGTTGCAGCGCCTCGATGCTCGCCGAGCCGGTGTAGCCCATCGCCGCGCGCAGCCCGCCGGTCAGCTGGTGGATCACCGAGGACAGCGGGCCGCGGAAGGGCACCCGGCCCTCGATTCCCTCCGGCACCAGCTTGTCTTCGGAGAGCGCATCGTCGGCGAAGTAGCGGTCCTTGGAGTACGACTTTCCGGTGCCCGAGCCGCGGCCGGCCATGGCGCCCAGCGACCCCATCCCCCGATAGCTCTTGAACTGCTTGCCGTTGACGAAGATCAGCTCGCCGGGGGCCTCGGCGGTGCCCGCCAACAGCGAGCCAAGCATGGCCGTCGACGCGCCGGCGGCCAGTGCCTTGGCGATGTCGCCCGAGTACTGCAGGCCGCCGTCGGCGATCACCGGCACGCCCGCCGGGCCGCAGGCCGCGACCGCCTCCAGAATCGCCGTGATTTGTGGTGCGCCGACGCCGGCCACCACCCGGGTGGTGCAGATCGAGCCCGGCCCGACGCCCACCTTCACCGCGTCGGCCCCGGCGGCGACCAGGGCCGCGGCCGCCGAGCGGGTCGCGACGTTGCCGCCGATCACCTCGACCTTCTCGCCCACCTCGGCCTTGAGCTTGCCGACCATGTCGAGCACCAGCCGGTTGTGCGCGTGCGCGGTGTCCACGATCAGTACGTCGACACCGGCGTCGACCAGCATCATCGCGCGCACCCAGGCGTCGCCGCCGACGCCGACGGCGGCGCCCACCAGCAGCCTGCCGTCACTGTCCTTGGTGGCCAGCGGGTGTTGCTCGGTCTTGACGAAATCCTTGACGGTGATCAGACCGGTCAGCCGGCCGTGGCCGTCGACGATCGGCAGCTTCTCGATCTTGTGGCGCCGCAACAGGCCCAGGGCCGCGTCGGCGGACACGCCCTCCTGCGCGGTGATCAGCGGGGCCTTCGTCATCACCTCGGCGACCTTCTTGGTCTGGTCGACCTCGAACCGCATGTCGCGGTTGGTGATGATGCCGACGAGCGCTCCAGACTCGTCGACCACCGGCAACCCGGAGATCCGGAACCGCGCGCACATCGCGTCGACCTGGGCCAGGGTGTTGTCGGGGCGGCAGGTGACGGGATCGGTGACCATGCCGGCCTCCGAACGTTTGACCATCTCGACCTGGCCGGCCTGTTCGGCGACCGGCAGGTTGCGGTGCAGAACACCCATGCCGCCGGCCCGGGCCATCGCGATCGCCATCCGCGACTCGGTGACGGTGTCCATCGCCGAACTCACCAGCGGCACCTTGAGCCTGATCTTCTTGGTGAGCTGGCTGGAAGTGTCCGCGGTCGCGGGGACCACGTCGGAGGCCGCGGGCAGCAAGAGCACGTCGTCGAACGTCAGCCCGAGCATGGCGATCTTGTGCGGGTTGTCGCCTCCGGTGGGCACCGGGTCATCGACCAGGCCACCTACCCGCACATAAGCACTGCCGACGAGGTCGGAACTGTCTTCCAGGTGGGACGTGCCACGGGTCATCTCCTGCGCCCTCCAAACGATGCGGAGTGAGAGGCCCATCCTATCGGCTCGCCTCCCGCGGTAGTCGGCTTGCTCGGGCGCGCCGCCCGCACCAAACGAAGGGAATGGCGCGTGGGCTCCCTGCTGGCGTTATCCCCGGCGGGCTGCGTAGGCTAGGGGCGTGCGCGACCACCTCCCACCGGGTTTGCCGCCCGACCCCTTCGCCGACGACCCTTGTGATCCGTCGGCTGCGCTGGAAGCCGTCGAGCCGGGCCAGCCCCTGGATCAACAGGAGCGGATGGCCGTCGAGGCCGACCTCGCCGATCTGGCCGTGTACGAGGCACTGCTGGCGCACAAGGGCATTCGCGGACTCGTGGTCTGCTGCGACGAATGTCAGCAAGATCACTACCACGACTGGGACATGCTGCGCGCGAACCTGCTGCAGCTGCTGATCGACGGGACCGTGCGTCCGCACGAGCCCGCCTACGATCCCGAGCCGGATGCCTACGTCACGTGGGATTACTGCCGGGGCTACGCGGACGCGTCGCTCAACGAGGCGACGTCCGACGCCGACGGTTTCCACCGCCGGCACTGATCACTCACTGATTCGGGCTTAGCGGCGCCACCGGGGGTGGCGTCTGCCCGTGATGGTGATGCTTGCTTGGACTCGGCGGCACGCTCGGCGGGCTGAGCGGCGCGGGCGTGGCCACTTTCGTCGGTGCGACCGAGGCGGCGGGCGGCGCCGCCGGAATCGCGGTGGCCGGCCCGGGTGGCGCCGCGGGAGGCGAGGCGACCGGCAGCGTGGCGTTCGGGTCGCGCGCATCGACCTTGGCGTTCAACAGCTTCAGCTGGTTCGTCAGGTCTTGTTTGCTGGCCGGGTCGTCGATCGACTGCACCAGGCTGCTCACCTCGGTCAGCTGATTCTTGGCCTGCTCCCACTGCCCCCGGTCGATCGATTCTTGGACCTTCGCCAGGTCGGCCTTGGCGGCGAGCATCTCTTGACTTCCGTGTACCTGGGGTTCGTCGAAGAACATCGCGTGCAACCCGTACAGGGTGCCGCCGGGGCGGGCCTCGACCACCATGGCGCCGAACCCACTGAGCACTATCAGCGCCGCGGCGACCGATCCGATGACGGCCAGGCCACGATGGCCCCGCGGGCGCTCGGCCAGTCCGGTCCGCAACGCGTTCACCGCCTCTTCGGGCGTCACCAGCGCGCTGGCCGGCGGCCACCTCAGGTTGTCGCGCCAGTCCTCCAGCAAGGAGGTCAGCACCTCGACGTCGGGGTCCTCGACATCCACCGGCCGGCGCTGCGCGAGCGCATCGAGCAGCAGGTCGGTGCGGGCGAATTCATCCAGGGATTCAGGCACAGTCACCTGCCGCGATCATCTCGGACTTCAACCGCGACAGAGCGCGGTGCTGGGCAACTCGGACCGCCCCGGTGGTACTGCCGACCGCGGCGGCGGTCTCCTCGGCGGACAACCCGACGACGACACGCAGGATCAGGATTTCGCGCTGCTTGGCGGGCAGGATCTCGAGCATTTCGCTCATCCGGCTCGCCGAATCGGCTTCGATCGCAAGCTGTTCGGGTCCCGCGTCGTTCGACCACCGCTCGGGAATCGTGTCGGTGGGATAGGCCAGATCGCGTCCGGCGGCCCGGTGCGCATCGGCGACCTTGTGGGCCGCGATGCCATAGAGGAAGGCCAGGAAGGGGCGTCCGCGATCGCGATAACGCGGCAGTGCCGTGATAGTCGCCAAGCACACCTCCTGTGCCACGTCATCCGCTGACAGCCCACCCCGATCGACCGTGCCGACACGCGCTCGGCAATATCGGACGACGATCGGACGGATGGTCTCCAGCACCTCCCTCAATGCGTTGTGGTCTCCGGTGACGGCCTGGGCGACCACGGCGTCGAGACGTTCCCCTGCTGGAATTGTCATCGACGGTGATCTCTCCAACGTTACGAAGCGGACACATCGCGGCCCAACCGGGCTAACTTACGAAATGACGATAACGGGCGGGGAGCCGTTTCAAGCGGAACGCCACGTCCCTCCGGCGCGCCGCACCTGGCCTGCGCAGACATCGCGGATTTCGTGCAGCTGATGTGTTGAAAACGTGACACTTTCGATATCGATCAGCAAGCAAGCCAGCGCCCAACGAAGCGGCAGCAGCCCCAACCGCTCGGTGGTCTGCAGCGCGGCGTCGGCGACCGTGCGGGCGCGCTCGAGATCGCCCGCGCAGCACAGCGCGGCGGCGAGCACCACATCGCTTTTCACCCGGTGCCGCGGCGACGCGACGGCCATGCCCGCCGCGAGCTTCACCCCCTCGCCGGCAAGGCGGACGGCGGCGTCGCCGTCGCCGCGTGCCATCGCGAGCTCGGCGGCCACCCATCGTCGACGCACCGGCAGCCGGTCGGGCACCGCAGAGTCGGTCGATGCCAGCAGCGGCTCGGCGCGCGCCAGCAGCGTCTCGGCGGCCGCGAAGCGCCCGACGCCCAATGCGTCTGCGGCCAGCCCGATGAGGGCGTCGGCGCACGCCTCGGGATCTCCGGCGGCCAGCGCGAGGGCGCGGCCGTCCCAGCCGCGGGCCAGGGCGTGCCAACCGAGTTGGCGCAAAAACGACCCCTGCGTGCTCATGCCCAACGACGCCAGCCGCCCGGCCGGTCCGCTGCGCCGCAGCGCCGCGAGGTCGCGGAATGCAGCGCCGTACCGTCCCTGCCCCCCGGCCGCGACGGCGCGCAGCCACAGCTGAGCCGGGGTCGTCGCCGAGGGCAGCGGCCAGCTATCGGGCCGGTCGCCGAAGGCGGCGTCGGCCAACTGCCGCCCAATCAAGGAAGTGTGACGAGTTTCAATCACAATGATGTAGTAAACAGTTTGTGGTCTTCATGTTACCGATCCGTTAATCACTATAGCCCATGGATAAATTTGTCTTATCCCTCGTCCGCGGGCTGAGCTGGGAAATCGCGTTTCCGCCAACTGCCTGGTAGCACGGCCCCCGTTTCGCATTTTCAATGGAGATGAACGCAAAGTAAATTTTGCTCCAACGGGCACATACTTTGTCCGGCTAACTGGCTATTGACGGAAATTCACCGCGGCCCCTAACGTCTACGGATGACGGGAAGTCATCGGTGACCCCACTCCACTTAATTTAAGTTGCATCAATCGCTTTCACGAGCCTGACCTCGAGCGGACGGTGCAGAGAGGGAACGAACCAATGCCACAGCCGGAACAGCTACCTGGACCCAACGCCGACATCTGGAATTGGCAACTGCAGGGCGTGTGCCGCGGCGTTGACTCATCGATGTTCTTCCACCCCGACGGAGAGCGTGGCCGGGCCCGCATGCAACGCGAGCAGCGCGCCAAGGAAATGTGTCGGCAGTGCCCGGTGATCCAGGCGTGCCGCTCGCACGCCCTCGAAGTCGGTGAGCCCTACGGGGTTTGGGGTGGCCTGTCGGAGTCCGAACGCGACATGTTGCTGAAGGGCGACATCGGGCGCGGGCGCGCCATCCCCCGCAGCGCCTGAGCAACGCTCGCATCCCGCAGGGCATCGCCAGCCGGTTGCGCCGTTTCGGGGCAGGCCAATGCGGGTAGGCACCGCAAATGAACAAGGCCGCATGTTTTGCGGTCGCGGCGCTCACCGCGACCGTCGCACCGTTAGCCGCATGCGCGAATCAGCAAGGCAGTCAGCCCAACACCTCACCGCTGACCAGTCCGACTTCCGGCGCGGAGAGGCTGACCACCCAACTGAAGACCGCCGGCGGAAGTCCGGTCGCAAACGCCACCTTCGAATTTGCCAACGGCTACGCGACGGTGACGGTGGAAGCCGGCCCCAACCAGGTGCTCAGCCCCGGCTTCCACGGCCTGCAAATCCACGCGGTGGGCAAGTGCGAGGCCAATTCGGCTGCGCCCAACGGGAGCTCGACGGGCGACTTCGACTCCGCCGGAAGCGTGTACCAGGCGGCCGATCACACGGGTTATCCCGCCAGCGGCGACCTGACCGCGTTGCAGGTGCGATCCGACGGCTCGGCGAAACTTATCACCACCAGTAACGCGTTCACCTCCGCCGACCTGAGGAACGGCTCGGGCACCGCGCTGATCATCCACCAGACTGCGGACAATCTGGGCACCACCGCCCCCACGGGCGAATCGGGCAAGCGCCTGGCCTGCGGTGTGATCGCGGCGCCGTCCGCGACGACAACGACGTCGACGTCGACGTCGACGTCGACCACCAGCGTGACGACGAGCACCACCACCACCGTCGTGCCACCGGCGTCGACCAGCACCAGCACCAGCACCGTCACTGTCACCAGCACCCCGACCACGACGTCCACGCCGACGACGACGGTGACGACCCCGCAGTACTATCCGCCCGGGCGCTGACACTCAAGCCACTCATGAAAGAGGCACCCCCGATCCGCAAGGGAACGGGGGTGTTTCGCAACCGCCTAGTCGGCGGCGGTCTCGACGGCCGCGGTCACTTGGGCGATGCCTCGACGGCGGTGACTTGAATCTCGACGCGCATCTGCGGACCCGCCAAAGCGGCGACACCGATGCATGTCCACAGGGGCGCACGGTCGCCCATGCGTCGACGGAACTGTTCGACCATGGTATCCAAGTGCTCGCGCCCAATCTGGCCGTCTGCGTCCGGCACGTGATACGAGTGCACGTGCACCACGTCGCGCCAGGAGGCTCCGGCCGTCGCCAAAGTCCGTTCGACATTGTCGAAGGCCGCAATGACTTCCTCGCGAACTGACTCGGGGTAGTGCCAGCCCTCGTCCCAACCTCCTTGACCGGCGGTCTCTATCCGGTCGCCGTATCGAACGGCCTGTGAATAGTGGAAGTTCCGCAGCTGATGATCGCCATAGCCAGCAGTGACAGAGAATATCGGCCTATCCATGTGGCCCATCTTCGTCGCGGGCGGCGGCGCAGGCGGCGCTTCACCGGAATCCAAGGGGCGCGACGCGTTACCGCGCGTGCACGTCCGGGGTGCGGACATGCTCGGGACGGAAACCGCGCCCGACCAAGATCGGCGGGATAGCTTGCAGCGGGCCGAAACCCACGATCTTGGGTATGCGGATCGGGGAAAGGTCACCGCTCAAATTCGGCGCGATCGCGTTGTCTTGCATCAGCACCTGGAAGCCCTGAACGATACGGGTGGGCAGTTCGCGCCGCCGCTGTACCTTGGCGAGATCGTTGTCGGTCAGCCGGCCACCGCGAAGCGGGGCGCACAAAATGTTGGCCGCGGCGACCGCATCGGCGACGGCGAGGTTGATGCCGACGCCGCCGGCCGGCGACATGGCGTGCGCGGCATCGCCGATGCACAGCAACCCGGTGCGCCACCACGTCTCGAGCCGGTCCACCCGCACGTCGAGCTCGCTGGTGTCGTCCCACGAGCTCAGGTCGTTGACGTGCTCACGCAGCCGCGGCTGCGCGGTGACGATCCGCTCCTTGAACTCCTCCAGGGATCCATCGCGCGGGCTCGATCCCTTCGGCATCAGATAGGCGATCTGCCAGTAATCGCCCCGGTAGATCATGGCCATCATCAGGCCCTTACGCAGCACCGCGAACAGTTCCTCCGGGTCGCCGGGGCGCCATTTCAGCCGGAACCACAGCACGTCCATCGGGGAGTGCGCCGCGGCTGTCTGCAACCCCGCCACCGCGCGCACCGCGGACTTGCGCCCGTCCGCGGCGATGACGAGCTCGGCCCACACCTCCAGGTCGGGCGTGCGCACCCCGGCCACCCGGTCGCCGTCGAATACCAGGTCGGTGACCTCTGCGTTGCGGACCAAGGTGAATTCCGGGTAGGCAGCGGCCTTTTCGGCGATGAAGTCGAGGAAATCCCACTGCGGCATCATGGCGATATAGGGCTGCCTGAATCCCAGCCGCTTGAGCACTTTGAAGTTGCCGAAGGTGCGAATCGAGCCATCGGTGTCGAAGGCGACGCGGTCGATCTTGGTGTGTGGTAGCCGAAGGAACTCGTCGATGAACCCCAGCTCGTCCATGATCCGCAGGGTTGTCGGGTGCACGGTGTCGCCGCGGAAGTCGCGCAGGAAGTCGTTGTGCTTCTCCAGAACGACGACCCGGATTCCGGCCCGCGCCAGCAGCAGGGCGTGAACCATGCCGGCGGGACCGCCGCCGGCAACGCACACCTGGGTCCGCATCACTTGCGTCATGGTTCTCAAATTCCTCGTGGGAGTGTGGAATACAAAAGCAGACTACTCACCCGCCATCGGCCGGGGTAACCGCTGAACCGAGTCCGAAGATCTTGACCGCGGCGGACTTGCCTTTCACTTCATGTGCTCCCCGGTCAACGAGTCCGGGCGGTCGACAAGCCAACGCGTGGACTGACCGCCGGGTGAGCAGGATCGCGTCCCCGGTGGCCTTGGTGAGTTGCTCGACGCGCGCCGCGACGTTGACCGTGTCACCGATCAGGGTGAACGCCAATCCGTCGCCCCGGCGATGAAACCGACGACGACCAACAACATGGCGGTCCAGGCAGCGGTGCCCACCACCGCTCGGGGAATGGTGCGACGAGCCCACCTATAGGTGGAGCCCAACGCCCGGGCCGCGTTGAGTAGTCGACTACCCAGCCGAACAGCAGGCTTCCGGCGGATACTCAGTTCACACCCGGAGGGAGATCGTCATGTCGAACCAATTCGATGGCAAGGTCGCGTTCATCACCGGAGCCGCGCGTGGACAAGGACGGTCGCATGCGATTCGGTTCGCAGAGGAGGGCGCGGACATCATCGCGTTCGACCTCTGCGGTCAGATCGACAGCGTCGCCTACCCGATGACGACCCGCGAGGATCTCGACGAGACGATCAACCTGGTCGAAAAGACCGGTCGCCGAATCGTCGCGGAGCAAGGCGACGTCCGGGACTTCCGGAGCCTGAGGTCCGCTGTCGCCAACGGCGTGGCCGAGTTGGGCAGAGTCGACTTCATACTCGCCAACGCCGGGATCCTCCCGGCGGTCGGCGAACAGCGCTACGACATTGCCGCCTACGTCGATTCGGTGAACGTGTTGCTCAACGGCGTGTACTACACGATCGAGGCCGCCCTGCCCGCGATGCTCGACCACGGCGAGGGCGGGGCCATTGTGATCACGAGCTCGACTGCTGGGTTGAACAGCCTTTGCCCGACGTTCAGCGGCCGGAGCCACGGCTTGGCCGGCTACCAGGCCGCCAAACATGGTGTGGTCGGCCTGATGAGATATTACGCAACCTCTTTGGCGGAGAAGAACATTCGGGTCAACACGGTGCATCCGACCGGAGTCGCAACACCGATGATCGTCAACGAACCCTTTGCCCAATTGATGGCCGAGCACCCCGAAGGTGCTTCCGCGTTGCAGGCGCCGTTGCCCGTCGAGCTCATCGAAGCCGCGGATGTGAGCGAGGCGATGGTTTACCTTTGTGGACGCTCGGGCCGCTACATCACCGGAGTCACGCTGCCGGTCGACGGCGGAATCTCGGTGAAGTAGTTCAGGGCGAGTAATGAACCGTTGAATCGAGTCCGAAGATCTGGACAGCGGCGGACTTGCCTTTCAGTTCATGTGCCCCCCGGTCGACGAGTCCGTGCGGTCGATAAGCCAAAGCATCGACGGTCTGTTGGGTCAGCAGGATCGTGTCACCGGTGGTCTTGGTGAGTTGCTCGACGCGCGCCGCGACGTTGACCGTGTCACCGATCAATGTGAACTCCAGCTTGCTTGCGCCGCCGATGGTTCCGGCGATCACCTTGCCGGTGTTGATGCCGATGCCGATCCGAAGCGCACCGTCGAAACGCTGGGCCACCAAGCCCTGAATACCGACGGCAGCGCCCACCGCCGCATCGGCATGACCGGCGAGATCGTTCGGGGCGCCGAAGACGGCCAGCGCACCGTCGCCGAGAAACTTGTTCACGTGCCCACCGGCGTCGACGACAGCGGGCACCACAATCTCGAACAACGCATTAAGCCGCGCGACCGTGTCCTCGGCGGTATTCGCCTCAGCGAACGGGGTGAAGTCGCGGATGTCGACGAACATCACCGTCACCTCCCGCCGCTCCCCGATGAACACGTCGTCGCCCTGCTGAAGCAGCCGCGCAGCCAAGGCCGGGTCGACATAGGTTCCAAACGCCGCCTGAAGTCGCTGTCGCTCGGCCAGACCCTCCTGCATCCGATTGAACGACGCCGCCAACGCACCAAGGTCATCGTCCTGAACCACCGGCAAGCGCTGACTGTAGTCCCCCGCCGCAACGCGTTCAGTTGCATGGGCGAGGTCACGGATAGGCGACAACGATGGCAATAGGGTGGCACCGATAGTGATCGGCACCGCATACGCAAGCGTCAACGCACCTGCGGTCACCACGGACAGTACGGGAAATTCGTTGGCCCAGTGGAATACAGCGGCGAGCATCGTGGCTCCGGCGGCAAATGCAAAGGTAGACGCGAGCACCGAGACGTTCGACCATACTGTAAAGGACGGGTGAGCGCGGGGCATAGCGTCGCCTGCGCCGGTGTCACCAGCGAGAGCGACTCTGACAGGTCGCAGCGCCGATTCCAGGAAACCATGAATTGCCATGAGCTGGAACGCGATTCCGAGAACAGCGCCCATCACCCCGTATTGGACTAGCCGCCATGCACTCGCGTGGGCGATCACAGCGACCGTGAGCATAAGGAAGGTGGCGCCCACCGCGTTGACCGCGATCGCTCGTGCAACCGCGCTGCGGGCCCACGTGTAGGTGGCGGCCAGCGCCGTCACCCGATCGACTTCGAGGCCCGCTGCCCACTTCTCGGCAGGAAGGATCCAACCTCGCCCAGGAAGAACCATCAGGTATGTCATCGCCAATACAGCGACGACGGTCATGGCAGCCGCCGCCACGTACTGATCGGATCTCTCAAAAGCGACGACGGCCAACGACCAAAACAGATAACCAGACAGCATGAGGACGCATGCCATCGCGAAGAAGGCCCACGAGTACCTCGCTGCGTACCGATCCCATGCCCATTGCCAAATCCGGTCCATGCCGCGAGATTAGAACGCGCAACGTATCTGAACGACTGAAACGGCCCTGCCGAATGACCGGGCGCTTCGTCGCGACCAGAGGCTGGCTCGCGTTTGGCAGATCAACCGAGATCATGGGCCGGGGTAACCACTGAATCGAGTCCGAAGATCTGGACAGCGGCGGACTTGCCTTTCAGTTCATGTGCCCCCCGGTCGACGAGTCCGTCCGGTCGATAAGCCAAAGCATCGACGGTCTGTTGGGTCAGCTGGATCGTGTCACCGGTGGTCTTGGTGAGCTGCTCCACGCGGGCCGCGACGTTGACGGTGTCACCGATCAAGGTGAACTCCAGCTTGCTTCCGCCGCCGATGGTTCCCGCAATCACCTTGCCGGTGTTGATGCCGATGCCGATCCGAAGCGCACCGTCGAAACGCTGGGCCACCAAGCCCTGAATACCGACGGCAGCGCCCACCGCCGCATCGGCATGACCGGCGAGATCGTTCGGGGCGCCGAAGACGGCCAGCGCACCGTCGCCGAGAAACTTGTTCACGTGCCCACCGGCGTCGACGACAGCGGGCACCACAATCTCGAACAACGCATTAAGCCGCGCGACCGTGTCCTCGGCGGTATTCGCCTCAGCGAACGGGGTGAAGTCGCGGATGTCGACGAACATCACCGTCACCTCCCGCCGCTCCCCGGTGAACACGTCGTCGCCCTGCTGCAGCAGCCGCGCTGCCAACGCCGGATCGACATACGTCCCGAACGCGCTCTGAAGCCGTTGCCGCTCAGCCAAACCCGCCTGCATCCGATTGAACGACGCGGCAAGGGCGCCCAAATCGTCATCCTGAACCACCGGCAAACGCCGACCGTAATCGCCGGCCGCCACCCGTTCCGTCCCTTCGGCGAGGTCGCGAATCGGCCGCAGCGATGGCGCGAGCGCGGCACCGACGGTCATCGGCATCCCGAAGCCGATCACCAACGCGCACCCGATGATCGCAAAGAGCACCGGTTGCTCACGCGCCCAACCGATTGCAGCCAGCAGCATGGTGCCGTCGACGGCGAACAGGAACGAACTCGCCAGTAGGGCCACGCTTGACCAGAAGGCGAAAGTCGGACGAGAGCGCGGCAGGTTGTCACCAACCGCCGTGTCACCGGCGATCGCCATTCTGACCGGCCGAGCCGCTGCTTCGGCCGTGCCGTGCACTCCACTCATCACAACGGCCGTCCCCATCAAAGCGCCCAGGACCCCGTATTGGACGCATTGCGACCTCGTCGCCCCGGCAATGGTGGCGACAACGACGGATAACAGCCCGGTCCACATAGCGTTGAACCCCACAGCCCGAACGACCGTCCCCCGGGCCCAGGCGTAGGTGGCGTCCAATGCGGTCGCCCGATCGACATCGCGTCCCGTCGCCCACCGCTCCACGAGGCGCCCGCTCCCCACGCCGGGAAGCACGGCCACATACCACGACACGGGTGCGGCGATGAGGGCGAGAACAGCCGCTTCGACGTACCGATCGGATCCCTGCACGGCAACAATCAACAACAGCCAGAACAGGTAGGTCCATAGCATCAAAGGGACCCCGACGGCGTAGACCGCCCACGAGTATCCCGCCTTGCAACGATCCCACGCCCACTGCCAGATGCGGTCCATGCGGCGACCGTAGACGCTGAACCGCGGCCCGTGGGCGGAGTCAGCGAACAAACAAGCGCCCCCGGCCTTTTGAGCCGGGAGCGCTTGTCTTTTCACTCAGTGGTGGTGATGGTGACCGTGGCCGTGGTCGGCCTCCTCGGCCGGCTTGTCGACGACCACCGTTTCGGTGGTGAGGACCATCCGGGCCACCGACGCCGCGTTGAGCACCGCCGAGCGGGTGACCTTCACCGGGTCGATGACGCCATCGGCGATCAGGTCGCCGTAGGTCAGCTTGTCCGCGTTCAGCCCGTGCCCGTTGGGCAGCTCGGTCACCTTGTGCACCGCGACCGCGCCGTCGAGCCCGGCGTTGGTGGCAATCCAGTACAGGGGTGCCGCCAACGCCTCGGTGAAGACGTCGACGCCCAGCGCCTGATCGCCGCTCAGCGACTTGCGGAGCTCTTCCAGCGCCTTGCGGGTCTGCAGCAGCGCCGAGCCACCGCCGGCGACAATGCCTTCCTCGACAGCCGCTTTCGCGGCCGCGACGGCATCCTCGACGCTTTCCTTGCGCTCCTTGAGCGCGGTTTCGGTCGCGGCCCCCACCTGGATGACGGCCACGCCGCCGGCCAGCTTGGCCAGCCGCTCCTGCAGCTTCTCGCGGTCCCAGTCGGAGTCGCTCGCCTCGATCTCGGCGCGCAGCTGCTTGATGCGGTTGGCCACCGCATCCTTGGGGCCACCGCCGTCGACGATGACGGTGTCGTCCTTGCTGACCACCACGCGGCGGGCCGAGCCCAGCACATCGGTGCCGACCTCACGCAGCAGCAGGCCCGCGTCGGGGTTGATCACCTGGCCGCCGGTCACCACCGCCAGATCCTCCAGGAACGCCTTGCGGCGGTCGCCGAAGAACGGCGCTTTGACCGCGACGGCCTTGAGAGTCTTGCGGATCGAGTTGACGACCAGCGTCGCCAGCGCCTCGCCCTCGATGTCCTCGGCGATGATCAGCAGCGGCTTGCCCGATTCGGCGACCTTCTCCAGCATCGGCAGCAGGTCGGGCAGCGAGCTGATCTTGTCCTGGTGCAACAGGATCAACGGGTCGTCCAGGACGGCCTGCTGGGCGTCGAAATCGGTGACGAAATACGCCGACAGGAAGCCCTTGTCGAAGCCGACACCCTCGGTGAACTCGAGCTCGGTGCTCAGCGTCGAGGATTCTTCGACGCTGACCACGCCGTCCGCGCCGACCTTGGTCATCGCCTCGCCGACCAGCTCACCCAGCAGCTGGTCGCGCGACGACACGGTCGCCACCTGCGCGATGGCGTCCTTGCCGGAGACCGGGGTGGCCGACGCCAGCAGCGCCTCGGACACCGCGTCCGCGGCCTTGCTGATTCCCACGCCCAGTTCGATGGGGTTGGCGCCGGCCGCAACCAGCCGCAAGCCGCCCTTGACCAGCGCCTGGGCCAGCACGGTCGCGGTCGTGGTGCCGTCGCCGGCGACGTCGTTCGTCTTGGTGGCCACCGACTTCACCAGCTGGGCGCCCAGGTTCTCGAACGGGTCCTCCAGGTCGATCTCACGCGCGACGGTCACACCGTCGTTGGTGACGGCCGGGCCGCCGAATGCCTTGGCCAGCACCACATGCCGGCCCCGCGGCCCGAGGGTCACCCGCACCGCGTCGGCGAGCGTGTTCACGCCCGCCTCGATCGCGCGACGCGCTGTCTCGTCGTACTCAATGATCTTGCTCATCAGGCTCCTTGTTTGAATGGTGGCGACCCGCTTCGCCCGGCTTCGCCGCGCTTGCGATCGCCACTAGCCCCAAACGCATGCCGCCCCGGAAATCACCCGCGCAGGACGCGGGGATCGCCGGGGCGGAACACGGTTCTTACTTGGAGACGACAGCCAGCACGTCGCGTGCCGACAGGATCAGGTACTCCTCGCCGCCGTACTTGATCTCGGTGCCGCCGTACTTGCTGTAGATGACGGTGTCGCCTTCCGAGACGTCCAGCGGGATGCGCTTTGCGCCGTCGTCGTCCCACCGGCCGGGGCCGACTGCGACGACGGTGCCTTCCTGCGGCTTCTCCTTGGCGGTGTCAGGAATGACCAGACCAGACGCGGTCGTGGTCTCGGCCTCGTTGGCCTGCACGAGAATCTTGTCCTCGAGTGGCTTGATATTCACCTTCGCCACGATTGGAGCCCTCCACTGTTTGGGTCGGGTCCGGGAGTCCCCGGACCGGAGTTGACGGCCGGTACGGGTTGAACCCGCCCCTGCCGAATTATCAGGTGTTCGGCATTCGTCCGTGCCCGAGCGCCGTCGTCGCGGGTGCCGACACAGGGTTTGGCCGATTGCCACCTAGCACTCTATACACGAGAGTGCTAGCACTCAAGGGCGCCCTGCTGCTTCCCGTGAGAGTCGCGGCGAGTCACCTTGCGCACGTGGACCAAAGTGAATAATCAATTCGTGGACTCGCGCATCCGGCGTGCCAACGGCGCCGCCATCGCAATAGCGAACATCATGGCGTTCTCGTCTATCTGTACCGGGCTGACCGGGGCGGCGCACGCCGACCCAAACGGCCAGATGTACGGCAATCCGCAAGCCGCCGCGCCCTACTGGCGCTATCAGATCGGCGAGGACTGCGGCCTGATGGCCGTTGCCGACGTGGTCGGGCAGGTCACCGGTAAAGAACCCAGCCAGGTCGGCATCGAGCTACGCGGGGTGTTCACCAGAAGCGAAGCCCACCACGGCGGCGTCTACTTCTTCGACGGCACCTCTCCGCAAGACATGGTGCTGCTGCTGAGCAAGTACGGTGTCCAATCCCAGCTGACGACGGGCAACACCTTGCAAGGAATGGAGCAGGACCTGGCCGCCGGCCGCAAGGTGATCGCGGCGATCAACGCCGAAACCATCTGGAACTATCCGCAGGGAAAGGGACAGCGGACCAACGCCGACCACGCCGTCGTCGTCACCGGCGTCGACACCCGCAACAACGTCGTTCACCTCAACGACAGCGGCACACCCAACGGCCGCGACGAGCTGATTCCCCTGGCCACCTTCACCCGGGCCTGGGCGACGAGCAACAACCTGCTCATCGTCGCCTAGGCCACCTGCGCTTTTACCACCGGCAGACCGGGATCACTGGGCACGTCCAGCGGTGACTGCGGCGCCCCGGCGGCGACCAGGTGCGCGGCGAAGGACGCGATCATCGCGCCGTTGTCGGTGCACAACCTGGGCCTGGGGATCCGCAAGGTCAGCCCGGCCGCCGCGCTGCGCTGCTCAGCCAGCTCGCGCAATCGCGAATTCGCGGCCACCCCACCGGCGATCAGCAGGGTCTTGACGCCGAGATCCGTGGCCGCGCGCACCGCCTTTTTGGTCAGCACGTCCGCGACGGCCTCCTGGAACCCGGCGGCGATGTCGGCGTTCACCGCGTCCGGGTGGCTGTCCAGGTAGCGCGCCACGGCCGTCTTGAGCCCGGAGAAGCTGAACGCGTACGGGTCGTCGCGGGGCCCGGTCATGCCGCGCGGGAAGGCGATGGCGTCGCGATCACCGGCGCGCGCCAACTCGTCGAGGACCCTGCCGCCCGGATAGCCCAGCCCGAGCAGCCGCGCCACCTTGTCGTAGGCCTCGCCGGCGGCGTCATCGACGGTGCTGCCCAGCTCGATGATCGGGTCGCCGAGCGAACGCACATGCAACAGATGGGTGTGGCCGCCGGAGACCAGCAGCGCCACACACTCGGGCAGCGGCCCGTGCTCGTACACGTCGGCCGCCAGATGGCCACCCAGGTGATTCACCGCGTAGAACGGCACGCCCCACGCAGCCGAATACGCTTTGGCCGCAGCGACTCCCACCAGTAGGGCGCCGGCCAGTCCGGGCCCGATGGTGGCCGCAACGACGTCCGGCTTGTCCAGGCCGGCGGTCGACAGCGCGCGGCGCATCGCGGGCCCCAGCGCCTCCAGGTGCGCGCGTGAGGCGATCTCGGGGACCACGCCGCCGAAGCGGACGTGTTCGTCGACGCTGGAAGCCACCTCGTCGGCCAGTAGCGTCACCGTGCCGTCGGCGTCCAACCGCGCGATGCCGACTCCCGTTTCGTCGCACGAGGTTTCGATTGCGAGGATAGTTGTCATGTGGCCTCCCTGCGCATCGTGTACGCGTCGGCGCCGCTGACCCGGTAGTAGCGGCGGCGCAGGCCGATCTGCTCGAACCCGACGCTGGTGTAGAGCCCGATGGCCGCCTCGTTGTCGGTGCGCACTTCCAGGTAAACGGCGCCGCCGTCGGCGAAGGTCAGCAGCTCCTCGAGCAGCCGGCGACCAATCCCCCGGCCTTGGTATGCGGGATCCACACCGATGGTGTGCACCTCGTACTCATACGGAGGGGTACGGCCCAGCCGCGAGATGCCGGCATAACCGATCAGCGTCTCACCGATCCGTGCGGCCACGTAATGGTTGTGGGCACTGGCCAATTCGCGGTGGAAAGCCGCCGCGGGCCAGGGGTCGTCGCCGTCGAAGAGCTGGGCCTCCAGCTCCGCGCAGCGCCGCGCGTCGGCTCGGGTCAGGCCGCCGAAGGTCACGGCTTCGCTGTGGGCGGTCATCGGCCCGTCGCCAGCGGTCTGGCGTCGGGCCGACGCAGATACAGGGCCACCAGCGGCTCCGGGTCGACGGACCAATCGGCCACCGCCGCAACCAGTCCGGCCGGTGTCGGGCAGCTCGGCTCGCACACCGGCAAAGCGAACAGGCCGGCGTGTTCGGGTGAGCCGGCGACGGCCGCAGCGGTACCCGGGTCGACGTCGGCCGCCGCATCGACCGCGGGTCCGTGGGTTCGTACACCGTCGCGATAGCGGGCCCAGTACACCTCGCGCCGCCGGGCGTCGGTGACCACCAGCGTGTCCCCGGCGGTACGCACGCCGATGGCGTCCAGGCTGCACACACCGTGCACCGGAATGTTCAGCGCGTGCCCGTAGGCGGCGGCGGTGGCCATCCCGGCCCGCAGACCGGTGAAAGGCCCCGGCCCACAACCCACCACGACGGCATCCAGGTCCGCCATCGTCAGTCCCGCATCGTCCAGGGCCGCAACGACATTCGGGGTGAGCCGTTCCGCGTGGGCCCGGGGGTCGACGGTGACGCGCTCGGCGAGCACGCACAGGTCCTCACGGCGCACGAGGCCGGCCGTCACGGCCGGCGTGGCGGTGTCGAGGGCGAGGACGATGCTCATGATCCACCGTCATCGTCGGCGTTGTCGGCCCACCGCCAGGTCGCGATCCGCACATCGGATCGGGTGACGCGCTCGAGCCGGATGTCGAGGTGGCGTTCGGCCAGCCGCTCGACCAGGCCCTCACCCCATTCCACGACGACGACGGCGTCGTCGAGATCGCTGTCCAGGTCCAGTGAATCGAGTTCGCCGAGCAGGCCGGCGCCCTCAGGGCCGGTGTGGTCGAGCAACCGGTACATGTCGACGTGGATCATGGTCGGGGTGCCGCGGCGCCGCGGCGGATGCACCCGCGCCAGCACGTAGGACGGCGAGGTGACCGGCCCGTCGACATCCAGTGCCGCGGCAATCCCCTTGGCCAGCACGGTCTTTCCCGCACCGAGCGGACCGGAGAGCACCACCACGTCGCCCGCCCGCAGCTGTTGCCCGAGTCGTGAGCCCAGCGCCATGGTGTCCTCGACGCGCTCCAGGGTTGCGGCGCCCTCGCGGTCGATTTCAGCCACGGCGCCGCAACCTTTCCCGCATCCGTCGCATCCGCAGCACCGCCTTGCCCGGGGTGGCCCGCCTGACCAATCGGACCAGCCCGCCATTGATGGCTTCGGGCTTGTCCAGCAGCGCCAGATGGCTGGCCCCGGCGACGATGACCAGCTCGGACTGCGGCAGGCTGGCGGCCATTTTTCGTGAATACTCGTCCGGGGTGAGCAGGTCGTGGTCGCCGCATGCGATGAGGGTCGGGATGCGCAGCAGCGTCCACAGCCCGGCGGTCTCGTCATGCTTTTCCAAGGCGTCCAGGAAGCCCACCATGGTGGGGATCGGGGTGCTGTTCATCATGCGCTGGGAGAACGCGTCCAGGCTCCGGCTGACCTGCAGGTCGCTGTAGGAGGCGGCCCGCAGCACCGGGCCGATCAACGACCGGGACACGTTGCGGCCCCGGTGCATCAGCTTCGGTGCGGACCGCGCGGCAACGCGGACCGCTTCCAGCGCAGGGTTTTTGAGTATCTCACCGAGTGGTGACCTCGAAACGCCTTCTGCCGCCGAGGAAATTATCGCGGCGCCCACGATTCGGCGCCCGTACTGCTCGGGGAACTGGCGGGCATGCGACAACACCGTCATGCCGCCCATCGAGTGGCCCACCAGCACGATCATTCCACGCGGCGCCACCACGTTCAGCACGGTTTGCAGGTCCCTGCCGAGTTGGGTCAGCGTGTAGGTCTCGGGATCGGCCTCGCCGGATCTGCCGTGCCCGCGCTGATCGTAGAAGACCATCCGCACGTCGGGACCCAACTGATCGGGCAGCCGCGTGCGCTGAAAGTGAAAGGCGCCCATCTGCAAACAGAATCCGTGGACGAACACCAGGGTCAGCGGTGCGTCGGCCGGACCGGCTTCGCGGACCGCCAGCGGTACCCCGTCGGGAGTGGTCACCACCAGGCTGGTGTCGTCTTCGAGCCGGTTGAAATCCTCATGGGCGTACGGGTCTTCGACGGTGGCACGCTGGGTCATCGACCGGCGGGCCGAGGCTCCTATGATGGTGGCGACGGCCGTCACCCCCGCACCTCCCGCAAGCCAGGCCCTGCCCTTGCGGCGCCTGCGGGGTTTTTCAGGACTCAACGGTTCGCGCCTCGCGGTAGGTTCTGGTGATCCGGCCGCGGGGGCTGGTCACCACTTCGTAGTGGATGGTGCCGAGCAGGTCGGCCCAGTCCTGCGCGGTGGGTTCACCTTTGACGCCCGGCCCGAACAGGATCGCCTCGTCGCCTTCGGCCACGTCGGCGCGTCCCGGCCCGAGGTCGACGACGAACTGGTCCATGCAAATCCGCCCGACGCCCGGCCGCCGCTTGCCGTTGATCAACACCTCCAGCCGACCGCCCAGGGACCGGAAGACGCCGTCGGCGTAGCCGACCGGAATCAGCGCGAGGTTGGTGTCGCGCTGCGCGGTCCAGGTGTGGCCATACGACACGCTCTCCCCCGCGGTGATCGACTTCACCAGGGCCACAGTGCATTTCACCGTCATCGCCGGCACCAGACCCAGGTCACCGCGCTCGGGCACCGGGCTCAGCCCGTATATCGCGATGCCGGGGCGCACCATGTCGAACGCCAGGTCGGGGCGAGACATCGTGGCCGACGAGTTCGACAGGTGCGCCACCTCGAACCGCACACCCTGCTCGCGCGCCTGGGCCAGCATGTCGCTGAATCGTTGGGCCTGAAGGTTGTTCACCGGATTGGCGGGCTGGTCGGCATACACCATGTGGGACATCAGCCCCCGCAGCACGATGGCCTCCTCGGCGACGGCCCTGCGCAGCGCGGTCAGCACCGAGGGGTACTGCCCCGGGGGCACCCCATTGCGGTTCAGCCCGGTGTCGACCTTGACGGTCACGGTCGCGGTCCGGCCGGTGCGGCGCGCCGCGTCCAGCAGCTCGTCGAGTTGGCGCTCCGACGACACGGCGACCTGTATGTCGGCCAGCAGCGCGGGCCCGAAGTCGATGCCGGGCGGGTGCAGCCAGGCCAGCACCGGCGCGGTGATTCCGGCCGCACGCAGCGCCAGGCCCTCGGCGACGGTGGCGACACCCAACTCGGTGGCCCCCGCGGCCAGCGCTGCGCGCGCCGTCTGGGGGGCTCCGTGGCCGTAGCCGTCGGCCTTGACCACGGCCATCACCTGCGCGTCGCCCGCGTGTTCGCACAGCAGCCGCACGTTGTGCTCAATCGCCCCCAGGTCGACCAGGGCCTCAGCGAGGACGCCCGGTGTCAGGGATGTCGTCGTAGCGGACACGGCCGCCATTGTCCCAGACCCCGCAATCGGGCCCGACAACTCGACGTTCGGCGCAGAACCTAGTGCGCGAAGTGCTCGGCGCTGTAGTGCCCACCCGGCTTGAGCTTGTCCAGCGACGCCAGCGCGGTGCGGGCGTCGTCGTGCAGGGCCCGGGCCAGGTCGGCGGAGAGCCCCTCGCGCACCACGATGCGCAACACCGAAATGTCGGTGGCGTTGTCCGGCATGGTGTAGGCCGGCACCTGCCAGCCATAGCCGCGCAGCTCGTGGGAGACGTCGAACTCGGTGTAGCCGAGGCCGCGGGCCAGCCGGAAGGCGACCACCGGGATCGCCGAGCCGTCGGAGATCAGCTCGCAGTGTTCGCCGACGCGCAGCTGCTCACCCAGCCAGCGCGCGGTCGACGACAGCGTCTGCATGACCTGCGTGTAACCCTCGCGGCCCAGCCGCAGGAAGTTGTAGTACTGGCCGACCACCTGATTGCCGGGCCGGGAGAAGTTCAGCGTGAACGTCGGCATGTCGCCACCCAGATAGTTCACGTGGAACACCAGGTCCTCGGGCAAGTACTCCTTGCTGCGCCACACCACGAAGCCGACGCCCGGATAGGTCAGCCCGTACTTATGGCCGCTGACGTTGATCGACACCACCCGGGGCAGCCGGAAGTCCCACTTCAGGTCGGGGTGCAGGAAGGGCACCACGAACCCGCCGCTGGCGGCGTCGACGTGAACCGGGACGTCCACCCCGCCGCCGGCGGCCAGCTTGTCCAGGGCCGCGCAGATCTCGGCGATGGGCTCCAGCTCGCCGGTGTAGGTGGTGCCCAGGATCGCCACCACCCCGATGGTGTCCTCGTCGACAGCGTCGGTGACCTGCTCGGGCGTGATGACGTAGCGCCCCTCCTCCATCGGCAGGTAGCGCGGTTCGACGTCGAAGTAGCGACAGAACTTCTCCCAGACCACCTGCACGTTGGAGCCCATCACCAGGTTCGGGGTGCGCGTCTTCCAGTCCTTGCCGACCTTCTCGCGCCAGCGCCACTTCATCGCCAGCCCGCCCAGCATCACCGCCTCGCTCGAGCCGATCGTGGACACCCCGCAGGCGCTGGACGGGTCGTCGTCGCGCAGGCCGTCGGCGTGGAACAGGTCGGCCACCATGCACACGCAGCGCTGCTCGATGGCCGCGGTGGCCGGGTACTCGTCCTTGTCGATCATGTTCTTGTCGAACGTCTCGGCCATCAGCCGCCCGGCCTGCGGATCCATCCAGGTGGTGACGAACGTGGCCAGGTTCAGGCGCGAGCTGCCGTCGAGCATCAGCTCGTCGTGGATGAAGCGGTACGCGGCCTCCGGGTCCATCGACTCGTCCGGCATCCGCAGCGCCGGTACCGGCGCGGTGAACAGGCGGCCCGTATACGCCGGGGCGATGGAATGCGCGGGCATGGAAGGGTGTTGGGGCACAACGAATTCCTTTCTGAAGGTCTCTCCTACAGGGCGGCCAGGGCGGCTCGGATGTGCGGAACCATGCGCGATGCCGAGGTGGGCGCCTCGCCGGGCCCCGGGTCGGCGGCCGACAGCGCCGCGGCCCGCGCGTGCACGAAGGCGGCGGCCGCGGCCGCCTCGGCCGGCGGCAACCCTGACGCCAGCAGCGCGCCGATCATGCCGGACAACACGTCACCGGAGCCGGCGGTGGACGCCCACGACTGCCCGGCCGGATTGAGGTAGACCGGGCCGCCCGGATCGGCGATGACCGTGACGTTGCCCTTGAGCAATACCGTGGCGCCGAACGCGTCGGCCAGCTTGCGGCACGCACCCACCCGGTCATCACCGGGTGGGTTACCCGCCAGCCGGGCGAATTCACCCGCGTGCGGGGTCAGCACCGTCGGCGCGGTGCGGTTGGCCACCAGCTCGGGATGGGCCGCCAGGATGGTCAGCCCGTCGGCGTCCACGATCACCGGCAGGTCGGTTTCGAGGGCGAACCACAGCGCCGCGGCGCCGACGTCGTCGGTGCCCAATCCCGGCCCGACGACCCAGGACTGCACCCGTCCGGCCGACGCGGGGGTGGGCGACGCGATGACCTCGGGCCAGTGCGCGAGCACCTCGCGGTGCGCGCTGCCGGCGTAGCGGACCATGCCGGAGGTCGCCGCGACGGCGGCGCCGGTGCACAGCACGGCGGCGCCCGGATAGGTCGACGAGCCGGCCATCACGCCGGTGACGCCCTGGGTGTATTTGTCGTCGTGGGGTCCGGGCACCGGCCAGCGGGCGGCCACGTCGGCGGCCTCGAACCCCAGCGCTGCGACGTTCGGTGGACCGGGCAGCCTCAGCCCGATGTCGATCAGTGCCACGCGGCCGCAGTCGGCGAGTGCGTGCACGGGTTTGAGCCCACCGAAGGTGACGGTCAGGCAGGCGTGCACCGCGGGACCGCTGATCGCCCCGGTCGTGGCGTCGATGCCGCTGGGGATGTCGACGGCGATCACCGGGATTTTCGCGTCGCCCGGCCTGTCCAAGGCGGCGAACACCTCGGCCGCGGCGGGTCGCAGCGCTCCGGAGCCGGAGATGCCCACCACGCCGTCGATGACGAGATCGGTTGTCGGCGAGACGCTTTCGACGATGCGGCCGCCGGCCCGCAGGAACGCCGCCAGGCCTTTGCGGTGGGTGCGCTCGGGGTTGAGCAGAATCGCGTCGGCGGCCGCGCCGCGACGGCGCAGAAAGGTGGCCGCCCACAACGCGTCACCGCCGTTGTCTCCGGAGCCGACGACCGCACACACCCGTCGGCCGGTGACGCCGCCGGTGCGGGCGGCCAACTCGCCGATGATCTCGGTGGCCAGCCCATACGCCGCGCGCCGCATCAGCACACCGTCGGGCAGGCTGGCCAGCAATGGCGCCTCGGCCTGCCGGATCGCGTCTACGGAGTAGTAATGGCGCATCAGAGTCAGATTACGTGTCGCGGTCGCGGTGGACGGCCGCGCTCGGTTCGCGGGCGCCGACGGCGGCCGGCGCTATCTCGAAATAATCTGGCGCCCACAGTCTTTCGGGTTCCGGCAGGTGCCGGCATTAGGCCGAAGTCTCCGGCGGCACATTGCGGCGCGCCATGGCCCGCAGGCGCGCGGGACTCAACGGGCCGCTGCGTTTCGAGCGTGTGCGAGTCATCGGGTAGAAGCACAAGCCGATGAAGATCGAGGTGAAGTGCCCGATCGCGGTGAAATTCAATTCGCTGCCCATGGTGATCAGCGGGAAACCGAAGATGACGAACAACACCCCGAGATATCCCCAGCGCCAAGGCCGGACGATGTGGTAACTCAGCACGGCCATCACGCCGACAAGGAAATAGCTGACCCCGATGTCGCGGGCGTGCACCAGGCGTTGCGGGGCGTCGTGGTCCTCGATCGCAAAGTAGAGGATGCCTTCGCTGATGTAGGTGGCAAGGATGTGCGAGCTCAATCCCACAGTGAGCCAGCGGAGCTGGCCGAGCCAGTGTTCGGCCGGCGCGAGAAACAGCGTGAACAGCAGCAGGTACGGCTCGAAGTGTTTGCCGTCGATCCACAGCAGGCTGGCGAACAGGACGCCGAGCGGGTCGCTGCCCAACTCGTGAATGTTGGTGGAGCGGTGCAGCAGTACGGAGTGCAGCTCGCGGCCGGTGAGATGGGTCTGGATGAACGTCGTGATCATCAGCACCAGCAGCCAGCAGTAGGTCAGCGGCGCGGTGATGACGAAATGCCAGACCACCAGCGTCATGCTGCGCACTCGACTGCGAACCGATGGAGCCGCCACGACATCAACCTTCGCACGAGGGGCGGGGCGCCGGACGACTTCGGCGGCAACACGCCGCCCGCGATCGGCTACTTCGCAGGCGCGGGAGCCGGATCCGCCGGGTCCGGCGCCGGGGCCGGACTCGCCGGCGCCGGGGTGGGCACCGGCTTCAAATGCCGCCACCAGCACCCGATGTAGAGAATCATCGAGACCGCCAACGCGACCAGCACCCAGATGACGACGGTGATGTCGACCCAGCTGCCGAATGGCGGCGAGCCGGGTAGCGCGTTGCGCAGGGGCACCACGGCGAACAGCATGGCCGCGTACCACGTCGTCATCGGTGGCTGAAACGGCCGCCGGTCGCGGGCCGTCTGAACCGCTACCACCAGAGCAAGACTGGCGATCGTGATGAGCACGCCGAGGATGACGATGGCGAACGCCGCGGTACTGAGCGACCGCCGCACGTTCAGTCGGTAGGGGCCGTCCGCCTGCGCCCTGGTGGCGGATAGCCGCCACCCCGAAAGGTGATCGACGAAGGTGACCGGCACATGGTCGGGTTGCCGGTCGGTGTCAGGGCCGTAGAAGATCTCGACTTCGATCGGCCCCGAGCGGTATTGATCGAAGGGCCACCGCTCGATCTGGCCGGCGATGGTCAGCGGGACGGCCATCAGGCCCGGCAGCATGCCCTTGGTCCAGGTGTGCCGAGAAGGCATCGCGGCGGACCTGACGCGCAGGCTCAGATCGTCCTTGAGGTGGTGGGTTTTCGGGTCCAGCAACGCCGATCCGGGATTGAACGCCAGATTGACGGCGAGCACGCTGTTGTTGGACTGAATGTCTTCGACATTGATGGTCGCCGACGGCTTGTCGCCGTCGCCAGTCGGCGTGGCAACATCCAGGCGCCGGCCGGTACCGCTTTGCGCATACATCCCGACCGCTACCGCGTATGCCGCGAGGATCAGAACGACAAGGCCCACGACGCCGTATTTCGTGCCGGCCGATCGCATACTTCCTCCCGTACGGACTTCACCCCAACCCGCCTGCCGCAAATGCTGCCCCAGGGCAATGTAATGGATCGGCTGGGTGTCCGCCGGTGATACGGGCGAAGTATCGACGCGAGCTGGGCGCGCCTATTCGACGGTGACGGACTTGGCCAGGTTTCGCGGCTTGTCGACGTCGTAGCCACGGGCCTGGGCCACCGACGCGGCGAACACCTGCAGCGGGATCGTCGACAGCAGCGGCTGCAAAAGCGTTGACACCGAAGGGATTTCGATCAGGTGGTCGGCGTAGGGGCGCACGGTGTCATCGCCTTCCTCGGCGATGACAATGGTGATCGCGCCGCGGGCCTGGATCTCGCGGATGTTGGACAACAACTTGGCGTGCAGCACGGCCGAGCCCTTGGGGGACGGCATGATGACGATGACCGGCAGATCGTCTTCAATCAGCGCGATGGGGCCGTGCTTGAGCTCGCCGGCGGCAAATCCCTCGGCGTGCATGTACGCCAATTCCTTGAGTTTCAGCGCGCCCTCCAGCGCCACCGGGTATCCGACGTGGCGGCCCAGGAACAGCACCGTCGGGGCCTGGGCGAACTGATACGCCAGGGCGGCCACCGGCTTGATCGTCGCGATGACCCGCGCGACGAGGTCCGGCATCGCTTCCAGCTCGTGGTATTCGCGCTGCACCTCGTCGGGGTACTTGGTGCCGCGGGCCTGCGCCAGCGCCAGACCGACCAGATAGTTCGCGGTGATCTGGGCCAGGAACGTCTTGGTCGAGGCCACCCCGATCTCCGGGCCGGCGCGGGTGTAGAGCACGGCGTCGCACTCGCGGGGTATCTGCGAGCCGTTGGTGTTGCAGATCGCCAAGACCTTGGCCTTCTGCTCCTTGGCGTGCCGGACCGCTTCGAGGGTGTCCGCGGTCTCGCCGGACTGCGAGATGGCGACCACCAGGGTGCTGCGGTCCAGAACCGGGTCGCGGTACCGGAATTCGCTGGCGAGCTCGACCTCGACCGGCAGTCGTGTCCAGTGCTCGATCGCGTACTTCGCCAGCAAGCCGGAGTGATATGCGGTGCCGCAGGCCACCACGAACACCTTGTCGATCTCGCGGAGCTCCTGGTCGGACAGCCGCTGCTCGTCGAGCACGATCCGGCCGTCGACGAAGTGCCCCAGCAGGGTGTCGGCCACGGCGGTCGGCTGCTCGGCGATCTCCTTGAGCATGAAGTACTCGTAGCCACCCTTTTCGGCGGCGGCCAGGTCCCAGTCGATGTGGAACTCGCGGTATGCCCCGAGTCCCAGGTCGTCGTTGCCGTCGAAGTCGGTGATCCGGTAACCGTCGGCGGTGATCACCACGGCCTGGTCCTGCCCGAGTTCGATGGCGTTGCGGGTGTGCGGGATGAAGGCCGCCACGTCGGAGCCGACGAACATCTCGCCGTCGCCGATGCCGATCACCAGCGGGGTGGAGCGGCGGGCGGCGACGATGGTGCCGGGGTCGTCAGCGTTGGCGAACACCAACGTGAAGTGGCCGTCCAGGCGGCGCAGCACCGCGAGCACCGAGGCGGCGAAATCGCCCGCGGTGGGGCCGTGCCGGTAGGCCTGCGACACCAGATGCACCGCCACCTCGGTATCGGTGTCGCTGGCGAACTCCACGCCCTCGGCCTCCAGCTCGTGGCGCAGGTTGGCGTAGTTCTCGATGATGCCGTTGTGGACCACCGCGATCTTGCCGGCGGCGTCGCGGTGCGGGTGGGCGTTGCGGTCGGTGGGTCGTCCGTGGGTGGCCCACCGGGTGTGGCCCAGGCCGGTGGTTCCGGTCAGCGACGACGCCGGCATTTCGGCGATCGCCTCCTCCAGGTTGGCCAGCCGGCCGGCACGACGGCTGACCGTCAGCGTGCCCGCCGACGGGCCGCCGCCGTTGACCAAGGCGACGCCCGACGAGTCGTAGCCGCGGTACTCCATCCGGCGCAGCGCGGACATGACGACCTCACAGGCGGGCTGCTGCCCGACATAGCCGACAATTCCGCACATTCTGAACAGGGTAGTGCAGGCGGACCACCAACCCCGCACTCCGCGGTTAGGGTTAGGCCGCCCACCTGCGCGAAAGGCCCGCTGTGACCTATCCCTACCGCCAATGAACTGGGCCGCGCTGATCTCCAATTGGACCGCGATCCGATACTGGGACAGCGCCAACTGGACGCCGTGGACCCATCCGCCGAGCCCATTCACTCACTCGTCATAAACGCGGATTCGTATTCACTTGATGTATTTGCGACGTTTTCGTTCCGACCAACACCCAATGGGATATCCCGCGGTAATATCTGAAACGCCAGCAAAGACCGGAAAAACCTCAAGGCTCCGAAAGACGAGCTGCCTTTCAAGCCCGTCCGATCACGATTACGCAGCGTGACTGCGGCAGAACCGGGGCCATCGATTTGCAGTCAGGCTTTTGTCAGGCACGAGTCGGATATTCTGGCTACCTGGGACCACGCATTGTGCCGCGCCGTGAATTCAGCCCGACGGGCGCCATGAGGAGGCAATCATGACCGCGGTTCGCGACGACGATCTGGCGCCGGCCGTCATGGTGCCGACGCTACGGCAGGCACCCAAACCGTGCGCGCAGGCGTCGACCAGTTCCGGCCACCCGTTGATGGACTTGACCACCAAAGTGTTCTCCGTCCCGCTGCGCCAGCTCTACGCGGCGCTGTGGCGGGCGGGTGTCATCGAGGTCACGGGCTAACAGAGCCTCGCGCACCGGCCGGGCCAGCGAGGCGGCGTTCCTTCTCCCCCGGCGCCCGATTGCGATGCGCTAACGTCAACGCGTGGCCCGCATCCGCAAGCTCGTCGCAGCTCTCAGCCGCCGTGGCCCTCATCGGGTTTTGCGTGGTGACCTGGCCTTTGCCGGCCTGCCGGGAGTGGTGTACACCCCCGAGGCGGGGCTGAATCTGCCCGGCGTGGCGTTCGGCCACGACTGGCTCACCGGCGCGGACCGGTATTCGAACTTGCTCGAGCATTTGGCGTCCTGGGGCATCGTGGCCGGCGCTCCCGACACCCAGCGCGGCCTGGCTCCGTCGGTGCTGAACTTCGCCTTCGATCTCGGCACCGCCCTGGACATCGTGTCCGGGGTGCGCCTGGGTCCCGGCAAGATCAGCGTCCATCCGGCCAAGCTCGGCGTCGTCGGTCACGGTTTCGGCGGCTCGGCGGCGGTGTTCGCCGCGGCCGGGATGCCGGCCAAGCCCGCCGCAGTTGCCGCGATTTTCCCCAGCGTCACCAGCCCGCCGGCTCAGCAGCCGGCCGCGACGCTGAAGGTTCCCGGGGTGATCTTCACCGCGTCCGGTGATCCCAAGACGCTGAACTCCAACGCATTGGCGCTGGCCGACGCGTGGGACGCGGCGACGCTGCGCATCGTCAGCAAGGCCCAGCCCGGTGGGCTGGTCGAGGGCCGTCGGCTGACCAAGGTGCTGGGGCTGGCCGGCGCGCACCGCCGCACCCAGCGGTCCGTTCGCGCGCTGTTGACCGGTTACCTGCTCTACGCCCTGGGCGGCGACAAGAAGTATCGCGATTTCGCCGATCCGCAGGCGCACCTGCCGGGTACGGATGCGATCGACCCCGAGGCCGAAGCGATTCCGCTGGAAGAGAAGATCGTCGCGCTGCTCAAGTGAGGCAGGGGCACTTGACCCTTTATGCCGACTGTGCAAGCGCTCTATGACCGCTGGATCGTCGAATTGTGGAAGGGCGGCCCATCGCTGCGGAGATCGTCACCGACGACTTCGGGCACCTCGGCCGGCTGAGGGTCCCGGCCCGCGCGACAGCGTGGTAAGTGTCATTGATGCGAATCGGGGTCGCCCTCAATTACTCGGGTGGGTTTCACGAGGCCGTGGACCGCGTGGTCGAACTCGAAAAGTCCGGCATCAAAGTGGTAGTGGTGGCCGAGGCGTATGCCTTCGACGCCATCAGCCAACTGGGCTATCTGGCCGCCAAGACGAACACCGTCGAGCTGGCGTCCGGGGTGCTGCCCATCTACATCCGCACGCCGTCGCTGCTGGCGATGACCGCCGCGGGGCTGGACTACGTGTCCGACGGGCGATTCCGCCTCGGCATCGGCACCTCCGGGCCGCAGGTGATCGAGGGATTCCACGGCGTCCCGTTCGACGCCCCGATCGGCCGCACCCGCGAGATCGTGGAGATCTGCCGCAAGGTGTGGCGCCGCGAACGCGTGCAATACGACGGCAAGCATTACCAGCTGCCGTTGCCCGCCGATCGCGGGACGGGTCTGGGCAAGTCGCTGCAGCTCATCAATCACCCGGTGCGCGAACGCATTCCGGTCAGCATCGCAGCGTTGGGCCCCAAGAATGTCGAGCTCACCGCCGAGATCGCCGAGGGCTGGCAGCCCGTCTTCTACCTGCCTGACAAGGCCGCGTCGATCTGGGGCGAGTCGCTGGCGGCCGGCGCCGCCAAGCGCGATCCCGCACTGGGCCCGCTCGATGTGATGGTGCACGCGTCGCTGGCCATCGGGGACAACGTCGACGATCGGCTCGCGTGGGTCAAGCCGCAGCTGGGCCTCTACATCGGCGGGATGGGCGCCAAAGGCCGCAATTTCTACCACAATCTGGCGACGCGGTATGGGTTCGGAGATGTCGCCGACCGGATCCAGGAGCTGTATCTGTCCGGTCGCAAACAGGAGGCCACCGACGCGGTGCCCGACGAGCTGGTGCGCGGCATGTCGCTGATCGGCCCACCCGGATACGTCGCCGAGCGCATGGTCGCCTTCGCCGAGGCGGGTGTGACGACGCTGTTGGTGAACCCGCTGGCCGCCGATCGCGCCGAATCCATGCGGTTTGTCGAGGAAGCTCTGAAGCTGCGGCCCTGAGCCGTCACTGCCCCGCCTGCGGAAGCTGGTCGGCGGCAATCTCGCACGGCGTCGAGCCCTGGCCGGCCGCGGGCGACGGTTCGGCGACAGGTGCGGCGGGTGGTGCGGGCGGCGGGTCCGGTGGCGGTGTACCGGCCGGTGGCGGGGCCTCGACCGCTGCGTCGTCGGGCCCGGGCTCAGGTTCGTCGACGGGTTGGTTGGTTTCGGCGGGATCGTCTGGACGATCGGGGGTCTTGTCGGCAACGGCCTGATCGTCGGTGACGTCGTCGGCGGCGTCCCCTGTGCGCTCGGGATCGTCTGCGTCGAAAGGCCTTTCGTCGAACGGATCCTCGCCGTCGCTCATTACGTCCGAGCCGCCCAACCCGTCACCGGCCGATCCGATCAGCCCGCCCACCGCATCGACGATCCGGCCGGCCAGCCCGAGAAGGCCGCCACCACTGCCAAGCCCGCCGCCGAGTCCGCCACCGCCAAATCCGCCACCGAGGTCGCCATCGCCCAGCCCACCCGGATCGCCCATCGGCATGCCCGCGGCAGCGACCGGCGGCGGTGCCGGGGCCGCCGAAGCCGGTGCGGCACTGACGGGATCGGGCACGGCGGACGTCAACGTCGGCGCGGGACCCACCGCCGGGACGGGGCCGGTGTCCACGGGCGGAGCGAACTGCGCCGGCGCAATTCCCGCCCCGAGATCGCCGGGGAATTCGAAGCGCGCCGTCGGGACGGCGGTCATCTTGTCGATGACCATGGCGTAGGACGTCTCGACGCCATCCGAGGCGGACCGCATCGCCCTCACCCAGTCGTTGCGAATGTCGTTGTCCACGTAGGGCATCACCTGCTGGCGCACGACGTCGGCGGCACCGTCCCGGTCGCCCGCCAGGACCGCGGCGGCGGCGGCCAGCCAGGCCGGCCGCTGAGCGCGCACCCGGTCGTCGACGGCGATGACGTTCGACACCTCCGAATCGACCAGATACCACAGGTTGTCGCGCAGCGACTCACATCGCTGGGCCGCCGCGCGCAGTTCGGTGACGACGGCGTCGCCGGTGTCGCAATGCCGTTGCAACAGCTGCACGGCGGCGTCCCCGCCCGGACCGATCCACGCCGCGGCCAGCTCGGCCACCTGGGCGCGCTGCATCCGCAGCGCTTCGGCCGCCACCACGCTCGCCGCCCGCAACTCCGCGCAGTCGCGGTCCAGCGCGTGCAGGTCCAGGCCGTCCTCGCCCGCATACCGCTCGCGAACCTGCGCGGGATGCGTTGTCAGGTCGGGGTTTTGGTAGCCCAGCGCATGGCAGGCCTGCACGTAGGTCTGGGTGTGCTCGACGGCGGCCCGGCCCTCGGCGAGGCGCGCGGCCACATCCAATCGGTCGGCCACGAGTCAGGCGATCCGCGCCGCGGCATACAGTTCGGCATCGGCGTAGCATTCGGCGCTCGACCGCAGCGCCGCGGCGATCTCGGCCGACGCGCGCGACCACTGCGATACCTGTGCCACCAGCCGCTCCAATTCGGCGCGCAGTGCCTCGCCACGCGTCGTGTGCGTGCGGCCGGCGCCGGCGCCGCCGAAAGCGAGCCTGGACAAATGGTCGGATACCGCGCGGTCGATGAATTCGGCCGCGGTCGCGAATCGGTTAGCGACCCGCCGCGCCGACGACACGTCGAGCTGCGTTCGGGCGATGGGTACGGGACGTGTTCCCCCAACGGATTTCATGCCTTATCCGACGCCTGCGGGCGCGGCGGGGTTCCGGGGAGATCTACCGTGCGTCGCTGACCGCTTCGGCGACCCGGGTGGCGACACGCTGAGCTAGGTCCTTCTCCGGCGCTTCCACCATGACCCGGATCATCGGTTCGGTTCCTGAGGGGCGCAACAGGATTCGGCCGGTGTCGCCCAGTTCGGCCTCGGCCTCTCCGACGGCGCTTCGCACCGCGGGCGCGCTGGCGGCGCTGTCTTTGTCGGCGACCGTCACGTTGATCAGCACCTGCGGCAACGTCTTCATCGCCGAGGCCAGCTCGGCCAGCGACGAGCCGGTCTGCACCATGCGGGTCATCAGCCGTAGGCCGGTGACGATGCCGTCGCCGGTCGAGCCCAGCGCGGGCATCACGATGTGCCCGGACTGCTCGCCACCCAGGCTGTAGTCGCCCGCCCGCAACTCCTCCACGACGTAGCGGTCGCCAACGCCGGTGGTGCGCACCGTGATTCCCGCCGAGCGCATAGCCAGGTGCAACCCCAGATTGCTCATCACGGTGGTCACCAGTGTCTTGGACGCCAGTTCGTCGGCCTCGTGCATCGCGAGCGCGAGCACCACCATGATGTGGTCGCCGTCGACTAGGTTTCCGTCGGCGTCGATGGCCAGGCAACGGTCGGCGTCCCCGTCGTGGGCCAGGCCCAGGTCGGCGCGGTGCGCGACGACGGCCGCCCGCAGCGAATCCAGGTGCGTGGAGCCGCAGTCGTCGTTGATGTTGAGCCCGTTGGGGTCGGCGTTGATCGCGATCACGCGGGCGCCGGCGGCGCGGTAGGCGCGCGGGGCCACCGCAGAGGCCGCGCCGTGGGCGCAGTCCACCACCACGGTCAAGCCGTCGAGGCGCAGCGTGCTCGCCTTGCTCAGGTGGCGCAGGTAGCGGTCGTCCGCGTCCTCGGCATCGATGACCCGGCCGATCCCGGCGCCGACCGGGCGCAACCCAGGATCGACCTCGAGCAGGGCCTCGATGCGGTCCTCGGTGCCGTCGTCGAGCTTGTGGCCGCCGGGGCCGAAGATCTTGATGCCGTTGTCGGGCATCGGGTTGTGCGACGCGGAGATCATCACCCCGAAGTCGGCGTCGTAGGCGCCGGTCAGGTAGGCCACCGCGGGCGTGGGCAGGACCCCGACCCGCAGCGCGTCGACGCCCTGACTGGTCAGCCCGGCGATCACCGCGGCCTCCAGCATTTCGCCGCTGGCCCGCGGATCGCGGCCGATCACCGCAACCCGCCGGCCCGGTGCCCGCGCGCTCGCCAGGTGCCGCGCCGCCGCGGCACCCAGCGCGAGCGCCAGCTCGGCGGTCAACTCGCGATTGGCGACCCCACGGACACCGTCGGTGCCGAATAGTCGACCCATGCGACCAAACCTCTCACAGTTGTCGGGCTAGCACCTAACGTGCCCGTTCCTTTGTGGACGAAACCGGCCGCGCAGGGGCGCAGACACGCCGCAACCGGCCACAACTTGTGCACCACGATGCCAAGTTGTGGCCGGATAGCGACTGCTGATCAGCGCTTGCTGTACTGAGGCGCCTTGCGGGCCTTCTTCAGGCCGTACTTCTTGCGCTCGGTGGCACGCGGGTCACGGGTGAGGAAGCCGGCCTTCTTCAGCGGCGGCCGGTCCTCGGGCTGGGCCAGGATCAGCGCCCGCGCGATGCCCAATCGCAGCGCGCCGGCCTGCCCCGAGGGGCCGCCGCCGTGCAGCAGCGCGTAGATGTCGAAGCTCTCCACCCGATCGACGGTGACCAGCGGGGCCTTGATCAGCTGCTGGTGCACCTTGTTGGGGAAGTAGCCTTCCAGGGTGCGGCCGTTCAGGTTGAACTTGCCGGTGCCGGGCACCAGGCGCACCCGCACCACGGCCTCCTTGCGGCGGCCGACCGTCTGGATGGGCCGGTCGAACACGAAGGACGCGGCGGGCGCGGCGGCTTCGGCGGCCGCGGGGCCTTCGGCGGCCTCTGCCGGCGCCTCGGTCACCTCGGCGACGGCCTCGACGGCTTCTGGGGTTTCCGGGCTCTCAGGGTTCTCGGGGTTTTCCACGGCCTCGGGCGTTTCGGTCACTGGGCCACCTGCTTGATCTCGTACGGAACGGGCTGTTGTGCGGCGTGGGGATGCGTCGGACCGGCGTAGACGTGCAGCTTGCGCGCGACCTGACGGGCGAGCTTGTTCTTGGGCAGCATGCCGACGATCGCGTCCTCTACCACGCGGTCGGGGTGCTTCTCCATCAGCTCGCGGATGGTGCGGCTGCTCAGGCCGCCGGGATACCCCGAGTGGCGGTAAGCCAGCTTCTTGTCCAGCTTCTGGCCGCTGAAGGACACCTTCTCGGCGTTGATGACGATGACGAAGTCACCGCCGTCGACATTGGGGGTGAACGTCGGCTTGTGCTTGCCGCGCAGCAGGGTGGCCGCCGCGACGGCAAGGCGGCCAAGCACCACGTCCGTGGCGTCGATGACGTGCCACGACCTCGTGGTGTCACCCGCCTTTGGCGTGTACGTAGGCACAGCGCTTACCACTTTCTTTTTGCGAGCCTCTTGGCTCGAGGTGGATCCCGGTGTGACCCGGGCGCCGGTCAGGCGTTCGCGGCAGGGCTTCGTCTCGGCGACCGACATTGACCCGAGGCCCGGCGTACCGCACGCCAACGGAGCAGCTTACCGACCGCCATCCCCGCAGGTCAAAATGACTGTGTGGTCCCAGCGGCTCTCCCCCGCCAGGACCACACAGTCTCACGGCGCGGCTACCTCCGCGCAGTGGTCTATTCGGTCGCTACCGCGCCCAGACGCCGGCGGCCCGGCGGTCGGCGTTGGCCACCTCTTGCGCACCGTCGCGCACGGCGTGTCCCAGGGCAGTCAGAATTTCGTTGAGGGCCGTCGCCGACTGGTGCCATTTGAGCTGCTCAGCCTGGTATGCGGCGGCCGCTTCGCTGGTCCAGAGCTGCTGCAGCGGTGCGATCTGCGATCGCAGCTCCTCCAGCGCCGCATTGAAGCGTTCGGACGTGGAGTGAATTTCCTGACGCACCGTGTGTTCGATTTCGCCGAAGTTATAGGACAGGACCGAGTCCACCGGAATCCTCTCTCGTCACACATCCCCGCCGGCGGCGGCGATGTGGTGTGCGTGGTTTTGGCCGGCCTCCTGTAGGGCCGCCGCGTTGTGCCGAATGGTGTCGGCGATGGAGTGCAGGGCGTGATAGAGCCGCACCGACTCCGCGTTCCAGCGATCCATCACGTCTTTGAAGCGAGCGGCCGCGGGCCCGCCCCATGCCGACGGCGGCACACCGTTCATGCGGCCGACGAACGCCTGCAGCAGCGCCCGGATCTCCTCATTGCGGGCGTCGGTGGTGCCCGCCACCGACCGCATCAGGTCGAGATCGGTGCTCACTGTGTTCGATGCAGCCATACCAAATACGACCCCCGGCGCGGCCCTTCGGTTCCACAAATTTTCAGCCGATCGCGTGAGCGGATCGCACCGCCTGGTCGCAGGCATCGCGGACGGCGTCTTCGTCGCCGGTCCGGCTCTGGCAACCGATGCTGATCCGAACCGGGCCGTCCAGGAGCACGGCCCAGCGCACGTGATGACCGGGGCGCACTTCGCGGTACGTCACCGCCGGGCGGCCGGCGCTGGTTCCGGCAGGGTTGAAGTCGACGAACACCCCCGGGGTCTCGGCATCGATCGCGTGCTTCAACCGCTCGGCGGTACCACTGAGCGTCTCGCCGGCGACCGGGGATTGGGTGATGTGCAAGGCCACGTCGGGATTTGTCTGCGAGGTGACCTGTACCCGGGCCGAGCCGGGTCCGCTCACCACGCGCTGGACCGACCACGTCGCCGGCACCGACAGCGCCACCCGGCCTTCCACCAGAAACGTTGTCGGCGCGGTCGCTACCGGCCTCGGCGCCACCACATCGGGCCGGCCCATCGTCATTGCGGTCGGCGCCGCCGTGGCGACCACGATCGCGGCCGCCACGAGCCCGCTGCGCGTGCGGGCGCGAGCGGCGCCCGCGGTGGCGGCCGGCCCCGGCGGCTCGGGTGTTGCCGGGTACGTCGACCGCGCGAGCCGGGCCAACCGAAAGTCGTTGATCTCCAGAATGTCTGGAATGTTTTGTCCGCCATCGCGTACCGCGTCGGCGATCAGCGCCGCCAGCACCGGCGCACCGGCGACGGTGCTCGGGGTGTCGATCAGCACGGCTTCGGGCGCCAGCGCCGCGACGATGCCCGCAACGCTGTGGGCGACGGCCTGCGGTTCGGCCGTGCGCGGTACGGCTGCGACCTGGCTCGCGGTGATCGCCACCAGCCGCTCGGCGATTTCGATCACTACGGTCGCGTCCGGTGCGGCGCTCGACGCCTGCCTCAGCAGCGACGCTCGCGTCCGCGTCCGACCTGAAACGGCCGCGGCGGCCTCGCTCACCACACCGACGCGCGACGCCCACCACCACGACGGATGCACGACGACCATTCCGTCGCGGTGACCGCGGTTTGCCGATCGCAACGCGGCTTCCCACAGTGCGTCGACGGCCGCCGGCCGCTCCCCTGCCAGCGCCACCCCGTCGTCAATCGCATCCAGTGCCGCTTGGACAATGCCGGCCATCTCCTCGTCGCCGACTTCGCCTGTGGCGCAGCATAACCGCCGGATCGTGCCGGGCCCGGCCTCGACCACCGCGGGGTGCTCGCTCACGGTGGGCTCCACGCGACCTGGACAAGTTCCTCGTCACCGGCCCGACCGGCGAGTACACCGCGGCCCGGCGGCAATCGCATCGGCGCGGTGGAAGTCAACGATGCACCCCGCGCTGGACATCCGCTCATCATCAGCGACGCGCAACCGAGGTCACGCAGACTCGCCAACAGCGGCTCGAACATCGCGCGCTCGAGTCCGCCGCTGCGCCGAGCGAGGACCAGATGCAATCCCAGATCTGCTGCATAAGGCAGGAATTCGGCGATCGGTGCCAGGCCATTGCCCGCCGGGCCGGCCACCAGATCGTAGTCATCGACGACGACGTAGAGGTCCGGTCCAGACCACCAACGGCCACCGCGCAACTGAGCCTGGGTGGCGTCAGCCGGCGGCATCCGCGCCTGCAGCGACTCCAGCAGGCCGGGCAACAACACCGCCAGGGCGGCGGGCGACATGGCGTAACCGCCGAGATGTTCCGACTCGACGACACCGAGCAGCGTGCGCCGGAAGTCGACGATCAACAGCTGGGCCTCGGCCGGCGTCGTCGTCCGGACGATCTCGCGGCACAAGGTCCGCAGTGCCGCGGTCTTCCCGCACTCGTTGTCACCGAGAACGAGGAGATGCGAGCAGCGTTCGAAATCGACTGCGGCCGGTTGCAGTTCGCGCTCCCCCAGACCGAGCAGTATTCGCGTCCGCAACTCGGCACCCCACCGGCGCACCACCGCCTCGCGATCCACGCGCTGCGGCAGTAGCGGTATCGCCGGAGCAACCGATTCACCGCCAGGCACCTCGGCGACGGGCAAGGCGATCACCATGTGCAGACCCTCACGAGAAAGACCACGCCCCGGGCTGGCATACGGAACATGTTGGGCCGCCTTGCGGTCGATTTCGGAGTCGGCGGGATCACCCAGCCGCAACTCGATGCGCGTGCCGATCTGATCCCTCAGTGACGGCCGCAGCTCCGACCACCGCGATGCGGACAACACCACGTGCACGCCGTACGAAAGCCCCTGAGCCGCCAGCGCGGTGACCGACTCCTCCAGCGTGTCGAAGTCCTGGCGCACGCTCGCCCAGCCGTCGATGACGAGGAACACGTCACCGAAGGGATCACGCGACGCGTCGATGTCCGAACGCCGCTGCCGGTATTCGGCGATCGACGCGATGCCATGCTCGCGGAACAAGGCTTCACGGCGACGAACGACCGACTCGCACTCGGCGACTATCCGGGCGACCAGACGCGGCTCCGCCCGGCCCGCGACCGCCCCCACATGCGGCAGCGTGCGCACCGCGGACAGCGCCCCACCGCCGAAATCCAGGCAGTGAAACTGCACCTGGCGCGGGCTATGCGTGGCCGCCAAGGCCGTGATGAGCGTGCGTAGCGCCGTCGATTTTCCGGATTGGGGTGCACCGATGACCGCGAGATTTCCTGCGGCTCCGGACATGTCGACCACCAGCGGCGTTCGGCATTGGTCGAAGGGCCGGTCGACAATGCCGATGGGGACGGCCAGGCCGCCCGGCGCGAACGTGGTATCGGCCAGGACGGCGTGCAACGCCGGCGCCGGCCCGAGCGGAGGCAGCCAAACCCGATGCGCGGGCGGTCCTTTGCCAGTCAGGCGGTCCAGGACCGCACTCGAGATGGTTCGTTCGGGCGCCTCGCTCACCTCGGCGGCGCGGCTGACCGCTCCGGTCACCCAGGTGCCGAACACCCGCGCCGTTCGCGCCGCCGCGGCGTGCCCACCGGTCGTCTTGTTCGTCGGCAGCGGCGCCGAAACCAGCGCGGCCTGGAAGCGGATCGGTTCGCCGCCGCCGACGCGCAAGAAGCCGGCGCCGGGGGCGCTCGGCAGACGGTATGCGTCGAGACTATCCAATATGGTCTGGGATTCGTTGGCCGACAGTGTCTTCAGGCACATCCGATACGACAGGTGGGCTTCCAATCCGCGCAGCCGGCCCTCGTCGAGGCGCTGGCTCGCCAGCAGCAGATGCATGCCCAGCGACCGGCCGAGGCGGCCGATCGCGGCGAACGTGTCGGCGAAATCGGGATGCTGGCTGAGCAGTTCGGAGAACTCGTCGACGATGACGAACAGCGTGGGCAGTGGGGGTAGCCTTCGGACACCGCGTGCCCGTTCGTATGCCGCGACGCTGGGGCAGCCCGCCGTCCGCAGCAGCTGCTGGCGGCGGTTCATCTCACCGGAGAGGGCATCGCGCATCCGCGCCACCAGTGGCGCGTCGTCGGCCAGATTGGTGATCACCGCCGCGACGTGTGGGGCCTGGGCGTAGTCGAGAAAGGTTGCGCCGCCCTTGAAGTCGATGAGCAGCAGGTTGAGCGCGTCCGGCGGGTTGTGCGTCATCATGCCCAGCGCGATGGTGCGCAACAGCTCTGACTTGCCGGACCCGGTCGCGCCGATGCACAGCCCATGCGGGCCCATTCCGTCTTCGGCCGGCTCCTTGATGTCCAGCTCGAGCGGGGCGCCTCCGGCCGTGGTTCCGATCGGTACGCGAAGTCGGTCGCGGCCTCGTCGGCGGCGCCACCACGCGACCGGGTCGAGTCGGTCCAAGTCGGAAAGCCCCATCAACTGCAGCCAATTCGGCTCAGCGCCGCCCGGGCGCGGGTGATGCCGGGCCAGCCGGCGCGCACATATCAGCGCATCCAAGGGCGCCATCCGGTCCGGACACCATCCAGGTGCCGGACCGGCGGGCGTCCGGATCGTCAGCGGGGCGCCGTCGCAGCTGGTGCCTATCCCGATCGTGGTGACGTCGGCGATCGGGTCGATGCCCGGGGCCAGGTCCGTGACCACCACCGCTTCGGGTCCTCGGATCGCGGCGAGCGCGCGCTGAGCTTCCGTCGTGCTCGGGTAGATCATCCGCACCGGGCCCGCCTCATCAATGTCGACCGGGTGTTGATTGTGCGGAAGCCATTTCAGCCAATCCCAGTGACCGCGATTCTCGTCGTCGACAACCGCGACGATCAGCATCTGGTCGGGCGCGTGCAGCACGGCGATTTGGCAGAGAATCGCGCGGAGCAGCCCGCGCACCTCGTCCCGATCGCCGTCGATCGTCACGCGTGTCCCCGCATGCAGGCCGATCGCGACGGGAGCGCGGACCGTCGAGCGCACATGCAGGAAACGTTCGAGCGCGGTGGCGGTGACCGGGTCGCGGAGTTCTTCCGACGGAAGCCGCGGCGCCACCAAGCGGCGGGCGAGCGGCTGTGTCCCCATGCCCACACGCACGAGGCCGAAGTCCGTGTCGGTTGGCCGCCGCTCCCACATCCGCGAGCCGCCGATCAGCGTCCACAGCGTGTCGGGATCCGGATGCCGACCGATCGATGAACGGTATTGTGCCACAGCGATTTCGGACACGGACCGGTCCAGCTCGCTGAGGTAGCTCAAATATCGATCGCGGTCGGCATCGACGCTACCGCCCTGCCTGCGGGCACGACCGGCCAGCCCCGTCACCACGGTCGAAACCAGCATGGTGGCCGGGAATGCCAGAAACACGGGGCTACGGGCCGCACCAGTCCCAGCGGTGAACATCGCGGCCATGGCGCCCAGTCCCACCAGAGACAGCGCAACCGGCAGCAACCGCGCGAGTGTGCCCGGCGCTGTAGGTGACGGCAGGTCCGGGGGCGCCTCGACAATGATGTCCGCGGCAGCCTCGGTCACCTCATCCCCTTCCCGTGCGACGACGCTAAGTAGCGCCGACGCCGGCGGCAAGTCACCTGTGCACAACCGGATACCGGGTCGTACCGGCCTGGCTATGTTTCTTCGCAATCCGACGGAAGGGTTCGCTGTTGCCTGCATCCGATACCGGACTGCGGCGCGTCTCGGTGTATTGGGACGCTGCGGTCGCCGATGTCACGCTGCCCGCGAAAATCTCTATCGCCGTGCTGATTCCCTCGGTCGTCGACATCCTCGGGGCTGCCCATCACGGCAACGAGGCCTGGCGCTACCGCTTGTCGCTGCCCGGCGCATCCGGGTTGGATCCGTCGATGACGCTGGCGCAGCACGGCATCGAGGACGGCGCAACCCTGGTGCTGAGCCGGAGCACCGCGCCGTTGCCCGACGTCCGCTACCTCGACGTGGCGGAGGTCGTGTCGGCCACCCTCGACGCGGGGACCGAGCCGCGCGGCGGCGCTTCACACGCGCGCGCTGTCCGACTCGTCGGGGCGGCGGCTGCGATCGTCTGGTCCGCCGCAGGTGGCCTGACGATTGTGCGTAACGCGTTGCGCCTCAACGATAACCGAGATGTGGCCACGACGGTCGCCGCGTTGGTGGCGGCCGGCGGCCTCGCCGTCGTGCTGGCCGCCGTCGCGCACCGCGGCTATCAGGACCCGACCGCCGGATTGACGTTGGGCCTTGTCGCTACGGTGTTCGCCGCGGCCGCCGGCTTTGTGGCGGTGCCCGGCGCGCCAGGCATGCCCAATGCGCTGCTGGCCGCGGCGGCCGCCGGTGTCACCGCGGTTGTCGCGATGCGCGTATCGGGCTGCGGTGTGGTCACTTCGACCGCCGTGGCGACCTGTGCCGTGGTCATGGCGATGGCGGGGCTGGTGGGCGTGGTCAGCGCGGCGCCACTGCGCATCGTCGCTTCTGCGGCTGCGCTGGTGTCCGTCGGCCTGCTCTCCGTGGCGGCGCGCGCATCGATCGCTGTGGCCGGGTTGTCGCCCCGGCTGGGGGTACCGGAGAGTCAACCGAGCGACGCGACGCTGCGTTCTCAAGCGGTCCGCGCCGACATGTGGTTGACAAGCCTGCTTGCCGGCTTGTCGTTATCGGCGACCCTGGGCGCGGTGGTTACCGTGCTTGCCGGCGCGCCAAATTTGGCCTGCACCGCCTTCGGCACCCTCACCGGTGCGCTACTGCTGCTGCGCTCGCGGTCCACCGACACGGGAAAGATGCTGGTGTTCGCGATCTGCGGGATCATCGTTACCGCAACAACCTTCGGCGTTGCGGCATCGCGCGCCCCGGTGCCCGCTCCATGGATCGTGACGGCGACGATACTGGCGGTCGCGATGGCGGTGTACTTGGGCTTCGCGGCACGGCCGGCCTCGGCCGTCCTGCGCCGGAGCCTCGGGCTACTGGAGCTGGTGGCGCTTGTCGCGATGGTTCCGTTGACTTGCTGGATCGGTGGCCTGTACGGCGCCGCCCGGGGATTGAACGTCACGTGATGGGTCCGCGCGCTACCGGCCGCCTGCTGGCGGTGTCGGCGCTGACGCTGGCAGCCACATTGGAAATGCCAATGGCGCAAGCGGTTTCGCCGCCGGACATCGATGAGAGCCGGCTGCCGAAGCCCGCCTTGCCGGCCCCCCCGTGGCCGACCGTGCAACGCGAGATTTGCGCGACGATGACGGTCGAGGCGGGACCGGGCCGCAATCCGCCGACGGGCCTGGGGGACCTGGCGGCGGTCTGGCAATTCGGCCGCGGGGCCGGACAGCGGGTCGCGGTCATCGACACCGGGGTTTCGCGACACCTCCGGCTGCCCGATGTGGTGCCGGGCGGCGACTACGTGTCCACCGGCGACGGCACCCAGGATTGCGACGCGCACGGCACGCTGGTGGCTGGAATCATCGCGGCCGCAGCCGATTCCAAGGCCGACGGCTTCAGCGGGATGGCACCGGAAGCCACATTGATCAGCATCCGTCAGTCCAGCGCGAAATTCGCCCCGACCGGCGACCGGTCCCGCACCGGAGTCGGTGACGTCGACACACTGGCGAAAGCCGTTCGGACGGCGGCCGATCTGGGCGCCTCGGTGATCAACATTTCGTCGGTTGCGTGCGCACCGGTGGCTTCGGCGCTCGACGACCGCGCGCTCGGCGCGGCACTGGCCTACGCCGTGGACGTCAAGAACGCCGTCGTCGTGGCCGCGGCGGGCAATGCCGGCGCGGGGCAATGTCCCGCTCAGCGTGCCGATGCAACCTGGCAGACCATCACGGTGGCCGTGAGTCCGGCGTGGTACGACGACTATGTGCTGACCGTCGGCTCGGTGAATGGCGGCGGGGCGCCGTCGGCGTTCACCCTTGCCGGCCCCTGGGTGGACGTCGCGGCGCCGGGTGAGGCGGTGACGTCACTCGCGCCGGAGCCGGTGTCCGGCACGAGCTATGCCGCCCCGCTGGTCAGCGGACTGGCCGCGCTGATCCGGGCCCGGTTCCCGGCTTTGACCGCCCGCCAGGTGATGCAGCGCATCGAGACGACGGCGCATCATCCACCCGCCGGATGGGATCCCCTCGTCGGCAACGGCACCATCGACCCGCTCGCGGCGGTCAGCACGGGCACGGGCCCTCCCGGCGACGGTCCCGTCCCTTCGAAGGCAGCCGTGCCGCTCACCGCGCCGCCGCGGGCGCAACCGCGCGATTCTCGCGCGCGGGACACCGCGCTGCGCGGGGCCGCGATCTGCGTGGTTGCGCTGACCCTCGCCCTGGCCACCGGGGCGATCAGGGGTCGCCTACGGCGAGCCCGGGACCACATCGCGTGCGATTGATGCGTTCTGTCGGCTCAACTCGGGTCCGGCGGGCAACAGCGTGAGAAGCGGCCACGGTGCCGGGCCCGCTTCGTCGACCCCGAGGGCGTGCGCGGCGTCGTCGTCGTGAATGGCGAACCGGACGCCGGTGTCGGTGATCAGGTAACGCGTACCGGCGTTGTCACCCGCCCGCACGTACGCGCTTGCGCCGGGCGGCACGTATACGGCGTCCAGCGCGGGGCCGGGGCCGTCGGCTTGCGCCAAGGCCACTGGCGCCCGGCCCGACGGGATCGGTAGCCGGCTCTCGGCCAGGAACACGACGTCGCTGTGGCCGGATCCCACCCGCTCCCAGCCGGCGCACAACGCGCCGGCCGGCTCGGTCAGCGTTGGCGCCCGGTCGGGAAAGAGGCCAACCGGCAGCTCGGCGACGACGGGCGCGGCCCGGATCGCGTCGGGCGCGACGGTCACCGGGTGGGTCGTCTCCTGCGGGTTGTCGAACCGCAGGAGGTCGGCGGCCACCTGCCCGATGCGCTGCACCCCGGCGGCTAACACCACGTAGTGGTCGTCGCCGTCGGAGCGTGTGACGCGAAGCACACTGCCGACCGCGAATCCGGGCAATCGCGGCGTCGTGGTACCCCGACCGTGGATGCGTGGCGGCGCGATCGGCGGCGCTTCCGGCACCGCATTCAGCAATGCCTGCGAAACGAGGAGCGGCGATCTGCCCTCGAGGCGCAGCGCGCGCACCACTGCAGCGTCGCCGAGGTCCACCAGCGCCCGGTGCCCGTCGTAGAGCAGGTAGGCAGGTGAGCCGGAAGCCGTACCCACCAGGATCGCTTGCCCGGTGAGAACGCGGTGCACCGCTGGTGCCTCGGAGCGGCGGCCGATGATGACGGTCGTGGTGCTAGTGCCGCTGCTAGCGCATATCAACCAATCCACCTCCCCGGGCGGCAACGACCTGCCGAGAAACTGCGGTGCGCCCGGAATGCCCAGCAGCGGGCCGCGTTTGGTGGCGTTGAGGTCGGACTCGGTGACCGCCTGCGGGTTGGCGGCCGTCGCGGCGATGAGCCGGGCGGACGCCAGGTTGAGCACCGGATGCCAGACGTCGCCCACTCGTACGAATAAAGCGCCCGACGCCGGGCTCACCACGATCTGCGCGCGATCCAGCGCCACATGAGGCCGCAGCACGGCCAGCAGCGCGCAGCCGGCTACGGCAACAGCGGTGATCACGCACCCAAACGCCACCGGCCGCGGGCGCGAGCGAAACCCGGCATGCTGCCCCAGCAGCGCGCTTTCGGTGCGCCGCAGCAAATACCGGTACGCGCTGACCTGCAGCCACATGGCCGGCTGACGCGGCACGTGATCTCCTGACTCGATGGTTGCGCTGACCGCCACGGTAGGCCGCCGCTTCGGGGTGCCAGAGCGGTTATCCACAGGTCATTCGGGTTCGGGCGCATCACGAGTCGGATAAAATTGCCCGGTGCAAACTCACCGTGTACGTACCCGTCGGGCGGTTACCGCGCGGTCAGCGGGCCCTCTGATCGGCCTGGGCGTTTCTGCCCTGGTTATCGCTGCCGGCCTGGTCGCGACGCCCGCCGCAGCGCCGAAAGCCTCCGCCGACGACTGCCCGGACGTCGAGGTGATCTTCGCCCGCGGCACCAACGAGCCCCCTGGCCTGGGCCGGGTGGGCGACGCGTTTGTGGACTCGCTGCGCCAGCAGACCGGCCTGAACATCCTGCCCTACGGCGTCAACTACGCGGCCAGCAAGCTGCAGCTGCACGGCGGCGACGGCGCCAACGACACGATCGACCGCGTCAAGAAGAGCGTGGAGAAGTGCCCCAACACCAAGATCGTGCTGGGCGGTTACTCGCAGGGCGCCTCGGTGATGGACATCGTGGCCGGCGTCCCGATCGGTGGCATCAGCTGGGGCAGCACGCTGCCTGCGCAGTACGCCAACAACATCGCGGCGGTCGCTACCTTCGGTGACGTGGCCGACCGCGCCGGCGGCACGCTGCCCAGCCAGAGCGCGATGCTGGGCTCCAAGGCCATCGACCTGTGCAACCCCAACGACCCGATCTGCCATGCCGGCCCCGGCAACGAGTGGAGTGGGCACACCGAGGGCTACGTCCCCGTCTACACCACCCAGGCCGCGGCCTTCGTCGCGCAGAAACTGGCCGGCGCCGGTCTCGGCCAGCAGTCGCCCGCCTTCGGGCCACCGCTAGGAACCGGCCCGCAGACCTCCCCCGGCTACGGTCCACAGCAGCCCGGGTCGGGCCCGTCGATCCATGGCGGTACCGGCCCCGGTCCGGCGCCCACGCCGGCGGTGCCCGCGCCGGCTACGGCTTCACCGCAAGCACCTCTCGTCTAAATCGTTACCGTCGGGTTATCAACGCCCCCTTAACATCGCTGTGTGAGGCTTATCCCGTTCGGGCTGGGCATCGGAGTTGGCGTGACGGGAGCGTTATTGATTGCTCCCCAACTGATTCCGCATGCGTCGGCGTCGTGCCCCGGCGTTGAAGTGGTGTTCGCCCGGGGCACCGACGAGCCACCGGGCGTCGGCAAGGTGGGCGGTGCCTTCGTCAGCGCGTTGCGCGAGCAGACCCGCAAAAGCGTTGGCGCATATGCGGTGAACTACCCGGCCAGCAAGGACTTCCTGGCCGCCACCAACGGCGCCAACGACGCCAGCACCCACGTTCAGCAGATGGCCGTCAACTGTCCCAACACCAAACTGGTGCTGGGCGGCTACTCCCAGGGCGCCGCCGTCGTCGACATCGTCACGGCCGCACCGATATCCGCCCTCGGCTACCGCCAGCCGTTGCCGCCCCAGGCCGCCGACCATGTCGCAGCCGTCGCCCTGTTCGGCAATCCGTCCGGCCGCGCGGGTCAGCTGATGAGCGCTCTGTCCCCGAATTTCGAGGGCAAGACCATCGACCTGTGCAATCCGGGCGACCCGATCTGCTCGGGGGGCACGCAATGGAGTTCGCACCTGAGCTACGTGCCCGGATTGACCAACAGGGCCGCGAATTTCGTGGCGGGCAGGGTCTGATTTTGAGTCAGCGCTGGTACGGCGCGGCGGGTGCCGCGTCCATCGCCGGGGCATCGCTGCTCACCCTGGCGGTCACCACCCTCCCCCTACCGGCCGCATCGGCGGAATGCCCAGGCGCCGAAGTGGTTTTCGCCCGCGGCCGCGAGGAGCCACCCGGCGTCGGTTATGTCGGCGCCGCATTCGTCAATTCTTTGCGCGCCAAGGTGCGTATGCCGGTGGGGGCCTACGGCGTCAACTATCCCGCCGATGTCAGCCCGGCCAAGGGCGCGAACGACATGAGCGCGCACGTCCAGCAGATGGCGAGAACCTGCCCGGGTACCCGCGAGGTGCTCGGCGGCTATTCGCTGGGTGCCGTTTCCGCCGATCTGGTTGTCGCCGTGACGCAACCGGCATTCGGATTCACCAACCCGCTGCCGCCGGCATTCGATCAGCAGGTGGCGGCCGTCGCCTTGTTCGGTAACGGCACCCGCAAAGTGCTTGGCCCGGTCCCGGACTTCGACCGCGCCTTCGCCGCCAAGACCATCGATGTGTGCGCGAAGGGGGACCCGATCTGTTCGGCGGCCGGCCTGAATTGGCCTTCGCATCTGCAGCCCTCGTATATCGACTCCGGGCTGGTCGATCAGGCCGCCGACTTCGTCGCTGCCAGGCTGTGACCGCTCAGTCCCGCGAGCGCACATCCCGGGTGATCAAGTTGCGCGCGGCGAGTTGGTCATCCGGCGGGTAGTCGACACCGACCAGCGACAAGCCGTGGGCGGGCGCGGCGGCAAAATCGCTGGATCGTGCCGTGGCGGTGAGCAATTCGCGGCAGTAAGAGACCGGGCGGCGATGTTCGCCGACGGCCAGCAGCGCGCCGACCAGTGAGCGCACCATCGACCAGCAGAACGCGTCGGCGCTGACGGACGCGGTGATCAGGTCACCGTCGCGAGCCCAGTCCAGTCGCTGCAGGTCGCGAATGGTGGTGGCGTTCTCGCGATGACGACAGAACGCGGCGAAATCGTGCAACCCCAACAGATCTCGTGATGCGGCGGCCATCGCCTCGACATCCAGTTGACGCGGCCAGGCGGTGACATAGCGGGCCTGCAGCGGCTGCACACCCCAGGGCGCCGTCGAGATGCGATACACATAGTGACGGCGTAGCGCAGAGAACCGGGCGTCGAAGCCCGCAGGCGCGCGGGTGATATCGACGACCCGGACATCGGTGGGCAGAAACCGGCCCAGCCGCCGCAGCAGCGGCAGGAACTCGGGTTCACCGACGTGCGGTGCGCGCGGGTAGGCGTTCGGCAGCGCGTCCAGCGGCACGTCGACGTGAGCCACCTGGCCGGTGGCGTGCACTCCGGCGTCGGTGCGTCCCGCCGCGCGCAGCCGCACCGGCGTGCGAAGGACGGTCGTCAGCGCTTCGTCGAGCACTCCCGCCACGGTCCGTTGGCCGGCTTGAGTGGCCCAGCCCGCGAAACCTGTTCCGTCGTAGGCGATGTCGAGCCGCAGACGGACGTGATCGTTAACTCTCGTCAGCCTCGTCGTTCGCCTCGGCGGCTTCGGCTTCGGCTCGCGCGGCCACGGCCTCGTCATGCTTCTCTTCAGCGGCGGCCTCGGCCGGCGTGGCCTCGGTTTCCGCCGCCTCGGTCTCGGCCGGCTCGGTGACTTCCTCGGCCGTCGGGCCGACGGCTTCCTGCGGCTCGACGGCCGCCTGAGGTGCCGCCGCTGCCGCGACAGGAGCATCGGCCTTCTTCGACGCCTTCACCCGACGAGCCCGATCGGCCTCGGAGGTGACCGTCTTCTCCCGCACCAGCTCGATCACGGCCATGGGCGCGTTGTCGCCCTTGCGCGGCTCGACCTTGATGATGCGGGTGTAGCCGCCGTTGCGGTCGGCGAAGAAGGGACCGATCTCCTCGAACAGGACGTGCACCACGTCCTTGTCGCGGATCTTCTTCAGCACCTCTCGACGGTTGTGCAGCGCACCCTTTTTCGCGTGCGTGATCAGCTTCTCCGCATACGGCCGCAACGCGCGCGCCTTGGGCTCGGTCGTCTTGATTCGGCCGTGCTCGAACAGCGAGGTGGCCAAGTTGGCCAGCAGGGCCTTCTGGTGCGAAGACGACCCGCCGAGGCGAGGTCCCTTGGTGGGCTTGGGCATTGCGACTATCTCCTCATTGGGGGCCGGCCCCCGTATCAGGTAGGGCCGGGACGGATTGATTACAGCTGTTCGGTTTCCGCGTAGTCCTGGTCGTCGTAGGACGCCTCGCTGGACCAGGTGCCCGTTGCGACGTCGTAACCCGCGACCTGCGAGGGGTCGAAGCTCGGCGGGCTGTCCTTGAGCGACAGGCCCAGCTGGTGCAGCTTGACCTTCACCTCGTCGATGGATTTCTGACCGAAGTTGCGGATGTCGAGCAGGTCGGACTCGGTGCGGCTCACCAGTTCACCGACGGTGTGCACGCCCTCGCGCTTGAGGCAGTTGTAGGACCGCACCGTCAGGTCCAGGTCGTCGATCGGCAGGGCGAACGACGCGATGTGGTCGGCCTCGGCCGGCGACGGCCCGATCTCGATGCCCTCGGCCTCGACGTTGAGTTCGCGTGCCAGACCGAACAATTCGACCAGCGTCTTGCCGGCCGACGCCAGCGCGTCACGTGGGTTGATCGAGCTCTTGGTCTCGACGTCCAGGATCAGCTTGTCGAAGTCGGTGCGCTGCTCGACACGGGTGGCGTCCACCTTGTAGGTGACCTTGAGCACCGGCGAGTAGATGGAATCGACTGGGATACGGCCGATTTCGGCACCGGAGGCGCGGTTCTGCACGGCGGGCACGTAGCCACGGCCGCGCTCGACGACCAGCTCGACCTCGAGCTTGCCCTTGTCGTTCAGCGTCGCGATGTGCAGGTCGGGATTGTGCACGGTGACACCGGCCGGCGGCACGATGTCACCCGCGGTGACCTCGCCCGGGCCCTGCTTGCGCAGGTACATGGTGACCGGCTCGTCCTCCTCGGACGACACCACCAGGCTCTTGAGGTTCAAGATGATCGCGGTGACGTCTTCCTTGACGCCCGGCACGGTGGTGAACTCGTGCAGCACGCCGTCGATGCGGATGCTGGTGACGGCCGCACCCGGAATCGAGGACAGCAGCGTCCGGCGCAACGAATTGCCCAGGGTGTAGCCGAATCCCGGCTCCAGCGGCTCGATGACGAACTGGGAGCGGCTGTCGGTGAGAACTTCCTCCGACAATGTGGGTCGCTGAGAGATCAGCATGGTGTTTCTTCTTCTCCTTCTCGGCACCCGCTATTTGATGCCGCGGTGTTGTCTCGCGGTGACCCGCTGCGCCCGGCTTCGCCGCGCTTGCGATCCCCGCAAGTTCCCGAGCCGGACGGCCCGGAAGTCCGTTACTTCGAGTAGAACTCGACGATGAGCTGCTCGGTGAGCGGCACGTCGATCTGCGCCCGCTCGGGCAGCTGGTGGACGAGGATGCGCTGACGCTCCCCCACCACCTGCAGCCAGCTCGGGATCGGCCGGTCGCCCGCAGTCTCCCGCGCGATCTGGAACGGCACGGTGTTCAGCGAGCTGTCCCGCACATCGATGATGTCGTGCTGGGACACCCGGTAGCTCGGCACGTTGACGTGCACGCCGTTGACGCTGAAGTGTCCGTGGCTGACCAGCTGACGCGCCATCCGCCGGGTCCGCGCCAGACCGGCGCGGTACACGACGTTGTCCAGCCGGCTCTCCAGGATGCGCAGCAGCTCCTCGCCGGTCTTGCCGGATTGCCGCACGGCCTCTTCGTAGTAGCGACGGAACTGCTTCTCCATCACGCCGTAGGTGAAGCGGGCCTTCTGCTTCTCCTGCAGCTGCAGCAGGTATTCGCTTTCCTTGATCCGCGCGCGGCCGTGCTGGCCCGGCGGGTAGGGACGCTTCTCGAAGGCCTGGTCGCCACCGACGAGGTCGGTGCGCAGCCGGCGCGACTTGCGAGTGATGGGTCCGGTGTAACGAGCCATGGTTGTCTCCTAGACCCTTCTGCGCTTCGGCGGTCGGCAGCCGTTGTGCGGCTGGGGGGTGACGTCGGCAATCGCACCGACCTCCAGGCCGGCGGCCTGCAGCGACCGAATCGCGGTCTCGCGGCCCGAACCCGGGCCCTTCACGAACACATCGACCTTCTTGACGCCGTGCTCCTGCGCCTTGCGCGCGGCGTTCTCGGCGGCCAGCTGGGCTGCGAACGGGGTCGACTTGCGGGACCCCTTGAAGCCGACGTGACCCGACGAAGCCCATGCGATGACGTTGCCCTGGGGGTCGGTGATCGTGACGATCGTGTTGTTGAAGGTGCTCTTGATGTGGGCGGCACCGTGCGGAATGTTCTTCTTTTCCCGCCTGCGGGTCTTCTGACCCTTCTTGGGCGCCGAGGCGCCCGCCTTCTTTGCTGGTGGCATCGGGGGTTACCTGGCCTTCTTCTTGCCGGCGATGGTGCGCTTGGGGCCCTTGCGGGTACGCGCGTTGGTCTTGGTCCGCTGACCGCGTACCGGCAGGCCGCGGCGGTGCCGCAGGCCCTGGTAGCAGCCGATCTCGATCTTGCGGCGGATGTCGGCCTGCGTCTCGCGGCGGAGGTCACCCTCCACCTTCAGGTTTGCCTCGATGTAGTCACGCAGGTGGGTCAGCTGGTCATCGGTCAGATCCCTGGTGCGCAGGTCCTTGTCGATGCCGGTAGCTGCCAGGATCTCGTTCGACCGCGTGCGGCCGACGCCGAAAATGTAGGTCAGGGCGATCTCCATCCGCTTATCACGCGGAAGATCGACGCCGACTAGTCGAGCCATAGGTGGCGTTTCCTCTTTTTCTAGGCGGAGGTCTGTTCCCAGCCCGTTCCCCTTGATGGGGGCCCGGCCTCCGTCCGGGCGTGGATGAGCTAGCCCATCTCTATAGATGCCAGCCGCTCACTGGTGCTGGGAGGTCTGCATTCAGTTGTGTGGGTACTACCGGGGCGCCGCAGCGCCTACCGGCTAGCCCTGGCGCTGCTTGTGGCGCGGATCGGAGCAGATCACCATGACCCGCCCATGCCGACGGATCACCCTGCACTTGTCACAGATTGGCTTGACGCTCGGGTTCACCTTCACGGCTGTTCGATCCTGTTCTGTTTCGTTCGAGTTGTTGGAGATCAGGCGCTTTTACTTGTACCGGTACACGATGCGGCCGCGGGACAGGTCGTAGGGAGACAACTCCACCACCACCCGGTCCTCGGGCAGGATGCGGATGTAGTGCTGCCGCATCTTGCCGCTGATGTGGGCAAGCACCTTGTGACCGTTCTCCAGCTCAATGCGGAACATCGCATTGGGCAGGGGCTCGACCACCCGGCCTTCCACCTCGATGGCGCCGTCCTTCTTGGCCATAACTAGTTAAGAATCCTCGTCGTATAGTTTCGTTCTCGTCTGCGCCCGCCTCGACGCAACATTGCACCGACTTGGAACGTGAGCCGGTGACAGGAAATTCCTAGGAACTTGGCACACAAAAAGTCGGCGCGGATGCCGCACCGTTGTTCCACGATACCTGGTGAATCCGCTCCACCAAAATCGCTGTCGGCGGAACGCGGCGGCCGCCCTCGACCTCCCACACGGCCGCTGACGAGCGCATACTTGACGCCGATGACCAACCCCTCAAGCCCGCGCAAGCCCGTCATGCTGACCGTCGACGACGATCCCTCGGTGTCCCGGGCGGTCGCCCGGGACCTGCGCCGCCACTACGGCGAGGCCCATCGGATCGTGCGCGCGGAATCCGGGCCCGACGCCCTGGGCACGCTCAAGGAGCTCAAACTGCGCGGCGAGACGGTCGCGGTGCTCATCGCCGACTACCGGATGCCGCAGATGAGCGGCATCGAGTTCCTCGAGCAGGCGATGGACCTGTATCCCGCGGCGCGCCGGGTGCTGCTGACCGCCTACGCCGATACGCACGCCGCCATCGACGCGATCAACGTCGTCGACCTGGACCACTACCTGCTCAAGCCGTGGGATCCGCCGGAGGAGAAGTTCTACCCCGTCATCGACGGGCTATTGGACGCCTGGCGGGCCGCGCCCGAGCACCCCGTCCCACACACCAAGGTGGTCGGCCACCGCTGGTCGGCGCGTTCATGGGAGGTCCGCGACTTCTTGGCCCGCAACGGCCTGTACTACACGTGGTTCATGGCCGACGAGCCCGCCGGCGAGCGGCTGCTCAACGCCGCCGGCGCCGACAGCCTGCGGCTACCCGTCGTCATCACCGAACGCGGCCACCCGCTCGTCGAACCCACCGACGCCGAGCTGGCCGACAAGCTCGGCCTGACCACCACGCCGTCGCAGGAGTTCTACGACCTGATCGTCGTCGGCGGGGGCCCCGCGGGCCTGGCCGCCGCCGTATACGGCGCCTCCGAGGGCCTGCGCACGGTGCTCATCGAGCACACCGCCACCGGCGGTCAGGCGGGCCAGAGCTCGCGCATCGAGAACTATCTGGGCTTCCCGGACGGGGTTTCGGGAGGTCAGCTGGCCGACCGCGCCCGCCGGCAGGCGGAGAAGTTCGGCGCCGAGCTGATCACCGCCCGCAAGGCCGTCGCCCTGGAGGTGAACGGATCCAAGCGCACCGTGCGGTTCGCCGACGGCGGCTCCATCGACGCGCACGCGGTCATCCTCGCCACCGGGGTCGCCTACCGCCAGCTGCAGGCCGAGGGCTGCTCGGAACTGACCGGCTGCGGCATCTACTACGGGGCGGCCGTCTCCGTCGCGTCGGACTGCGAGGACGAAGACGTCTACGTGATCGGCGGGGCCAACTCGGCCGGCCAGGCCGCCATGTACCTGTCCCGGACGGCCAAGTCGGTCAACATCGTCGTGCGCGCCCCGTCGCTGGAGGCGTCGATGTCCTACTACCTGATCCAGCAGATCGAGGCGAACCCGAAGATCAACGTCCTGACCTGTACCGAGGTGCGGCGCGCGACCGGCGAGGGCCACCTGGAGAAGCTGACCCTGGTCAACAACCGGACCGAAGAGACCCAAGAAGTCGCCTGCGCCCGGATGTTCATCTTCATCGGGGCCGCCCCGCGCACCGACTGGCTGGACGGGGTGGTGGCCCGCGACGACCACGGCTTCATCCTGACCGGTCCGGACCTGCGCAACGTGTGCGGCTGGACGCTGGATCGCCCGCCGCATCACCTGGAAACCAGCGTCCCGGGGGTGTTCGCCACCGGCGACGTCCGCTCGACGTCGGCCAAACGGGTCGCGGCCGCCGTCGGTGAGGGATCGATGGCCGTCATGCTGGTCCACCGCTACCTGGCCGAGAGCTAGGAGGGGCATGACCGCCACCGAATCGAGGCCGATGCCGTGTGAGCCCGACGAGCTGCGCAGTCTCTTCTTGTTCGAGGCGCTGACCGACGAGCAGCTCGCGGTGCTGTGCGCCAACGGGCACATCCAGCGCTACGAACCGGGTCCGATCTGCGTGGAAGGCGAACCGGCGACCTGCTTCTACGTCCTCATCGACGGGGAGCTGACCATGAGCAAGCTGTCCGGCGGCCAGGACATCGAAACCAACCGCACCTCGCAGCGCGGCGTGTACTGCGGGGCCTGGCGGGCGTTCACCGGCGGCAACCAGAAGAGCTACGACGCCTCGGTGCACGTGACCAAGCCGTCGCGCTTCTTCGTGATGGATGCGCCGGTCTTCGCCCGGTTCATGAAGGACCAGTTCCCGATGGCGGTGCATCTGCTCGACGGCATCGCCGTCGGCACCGACCGGACCCGCCGGATCATCGGCAATCGGGAGAAGCTGCTGGCCCTGGGCCGGCTGTCGGCCGGGCTGACGCATCAGCTGAACAACCCCGCGGCCGCGATCTCACGGTCCGCGGCGGATCTGCGCGAGCGCGTGGCCAACATGCGGCACAAGCTGGCGATGCTCGCCGACGGCACCATCAGCGCCGAGGCATTGAGCGCGCTTGTGCGGTTGCAGGAGAGAGTCGCCGAGCAGGTCGCCAAGTCGGCGTCACAGCACCTGAGCGCGCTCGAGACCTCCGATCGCGAGGACGCCGTCGGCGACTGGCTGGAAGGCCACGGCATCGACGACGGGTGGGACATCGCGCCGACGTTCGTCGAGGGCGGCATCGACACCGATTGGCTGGAGCGCATTTCCGCGGTCAGCGAGGAGCTCGGGTCGACGTCGCTGGAGCAGGCGATCCGATGGATCAACTACACCATCGAGAGCGAGCTGCTGATGAACCAAATCATGGAAGCGAGCAAACGGATCTCGGCACTGGTCGCCGACGCCAAACAGTATTCGCAAATGGATCGGGCCCCGTTCCAGGTGACCAACGTGCACGACCTGCTGCGCAGCACGCTGGTGATGTTCGCCGACCGGTTGACCAAGGAGGTGGGCAAAGGCGCCGGCAAGGACCACGCCGTCACGGTGGTCAAGGACTTCGACCAGACGTTGCCCGAAATCCCTTGCTATCCAGGCGATCTCAACCAGGTGTGGACCAACATCATCGACAATGCGATCGCGGCGATGCGCGATACCGGCGGCACCCTGACCATCCGCACCTGCCGGGAAGGCGACAACCTGGCCCGCATCGAGATCTGCGACACCGGGCCCGGGATACCCGAGGACGTGCGCGAGCACATCTTCGAACCGTTCTTCACCACCAAACCCTTCGGCGAGGGCACCGGCCTGGGCCTGGACTTGGCGTTCAACATCGTCGTGAAGAAGCATCGCGGGGACCTGCGGGTGGAGTCGGCGCCCGGCGACACCCGGTTCATCGTGCTGCTGCCGCTGGAGCCCCCCGCCGTGGACGCCGCCGCAGCGGACCTCGCCGCCGACGAGGATGTCGCCGTTCCGGAATAGGTCTCACGGGGTGCGGGTTACGAACACCATGACCGATGCAGCGAGCAAACCCAATCTTGGCCGGTTCGGATCGTTCGGACGCGGCGTCACCCCCGAGCAGGCCAGGGACATCGAAGCGCTGGGCTACGGCGCCGTCTGGGTCGGCGGTTCCCCGCCCGCCGAGTTGGCGTGGGTCGAGCCCCTCCTGGAGGCGACGACGACGTTGCAGGTGGGCACCGGCATCGTGAACATCTGGACCGCGGCGGCCAAGCCGGTCGCCGAATCCTTCCACCGCATCGACAAGGCCTACCCGGGCCGGTTCCTGCTGGGCATCGGCGTCGGCCATCCCGAGGCTCACACCGAATACCGCAAGCCCTACGACGCGCTCACCGACTACCTGAAGCAGCTCGACGACTACGGCGTGCCCGCCAACCGCCGGGTGGTGGCGGCGCTGGGCCCGCGCGTGCTCAAGCTCTCCGCGGAACGCTCGGCCGGGGCGCACCCCTACCTGACCACCCCGGAACACACCGCGCAGGCACGCGAGCTCATCGGACCGTCCGCTTTCCTGGCCCCGGAGCACAAGGCCATCCTGACCACCGACCCGGAGAAGGCCCGGGCCGTGGGCCGCAAGGCCCTCGACATCTACTTCAATCTCGCCAACTACCGAAACAATTGGAAGCGGCTGGGTTTCACCGAGGACGAAGTGAACCGCCCCGGTAGCGACCGCCTGGTGGACGCGGTGGTGGCATATGGCACCGCGGACCAGATCGCGGCGCGGCTCAAAGAACACCTGGACGCCGGCGCCGACCACGTCCCGGTGCAGGTCCTGACGAAGGATGAAAACCTGGTCTCGGCGCTGGCCGAACTGGCGGGGCCCCTGGGGCTGACTCGTGCAACGTGACCGATCGGCTCGGTTAGGGTTTGGGCATGCGGTTACTGGTCACCGGCGGCGCTGGATTCATCGGCGCGAACTTCGTGCACAGCACGGTCCGCGAACACCCCGAGGACTCCGTGACGGTGCTCGACGCCATGACCTACGCCGGTCGGCGTGAGTCACTGGCCGACGTCGAAGACGCCATAGAGCTGGTGGTCGGTGACATCACCGACGCCGAGCTGGTGTCGGGGCTGGTCGCCGAATCGGACGCGGTGGTGCATTTCGCCGCGGAGAGCCACGTCGACAACGCATTGGACAGTCCCGAGCCTTTCTTGCACACGAACGTCGTCGGCACCTTCACCATCCTCGAGGCGGTGCGCCGTTACGGCGTGCGGCTGCACCACATCTCGACCGACGAGGTCTACGGTGACCTGGAGCTCGACGACCCGCAGCGGTTCACCGAGGCGACGCCCTACAACCCGTCCAGCCCGTATTCGGCGACCAAGGCCGCCGCCGACATGCTGGTGCGCGCCTGGGTCCGCTCCTATGGGGTGCGCGCGACGATTTCGAACTGCTCCAACAATTACGGGCCGTACCAGCATGTGGAGAAGTTCATCCCGCGCCAGATCACCAACGTGCTCACCGGGCGCCGGGCCAAGCTCTACGGCGCCGGCGCCAACGTGCGCGACTGGATCCACGTCGACGACCACAACAGTGCGGTCCGGCGCATCTTGGAATCCGGCGAAATCGGGCGCACCTACCTGATCAGCTCCGAAGGAGAGCGCGACAACCTGACCGTGCTGCGCACGCTGCTGCAGATGATGGGCCGCGAGCCCGACAACTTCGACCGGGTCACCGACCGCGTCGGTCACGATCTGCGCTACGCCATCGACCCCTCGTCGCTGTGTGACGAATTGTGTTGGGCGCCAAAGCATACCGATTTTGAGGACGGCCTGCGTGCCACCATCGACTGGTATCGCGCGAACGAATCGTGGTGGCGTCCGTTGAAAGACGCCTCGGAAGCCCGCTACGAAGAGCGTGGGCAGTAGCGTGCACGTACGCGAACTGAAGATTCCCGGTGCCTGGGAGATCACGCCCACCCTTCATGGTGATTCGCGCGGTCTGTTCTTCGAATGGCTCAGCGACAAGGGATTCCGCTCCTTCACCGGCCACGGACTGGAGGTCATGCAGGCCAATTGCTCGGTGTCGTCGGCCGGCGTGTTGCGCGGATTGCACTTCGCGCAGCTGCCGCCTAGCCAGGCCAAATACGTGACCTGCGTTCGCGGTGCGGTGTTCGACGTCGTCGTCGACATCCGGGTGGGCTCGCCGACATATGGGCAGTGGGATTCGGTCCTGCTCGACGACTCCGATCGCCGTACGATCTACATTTCCGAAGGCCTGGGGCATGGTTTCCTTGCTTTGCAAGACAATTCGACCGTGATGTATTTGTGCTCGGCGGAATACAGCCCACAGCGCGAACACACGATCTGCCCGACCGATCCGGAGCTGGCCATCGACTGGCCGCTGGTCCACGGGGCGGCACCCAACTTGTCGGACCGGGACGCCGCGGCACCCAGCTTCGCTCAGGTGCGCGCCTCCGGCCTGCTACCCACCTGGGATGAGACCACGGCGTATGTGGACAGACTCAAACAGAAGCGGCCCGATTCCGCCTAGCCGCCACAGCGCTCGCCCACAAGGCCACCGTGAGCACTTCGGCCATCACGCTGACGGCGGCGTACGGTGCTGGGTCCCAACCCCGTTCAAGGAAGCCGGACAGGCCGACGGTGCGCGACATGACGAACGCGACCAGCGAACCGGCGGCCAGCGCGGCGCCGGCCCAGCGCAGCCACGCGGGACCGCCGATCAGGATCAGCAGCGCGACCGCGAACGACAGGCTGGCCTGAACCAGGAACGCCGTGCCGATCGTCGGAATATGCCGGTAGCCATGCACATAGAGGTAGGCGTGACTGGCGGCGCTGACGGTCAACGACACGGCGAGGCCGAGGCGGACCAGGATGCTCGTCAAACTCATTGCAGTGTCGTCTCCTTCAGGGCCAGAGCGGTCTGCCCCTTGGCGTAGCTGACCTCGCGGATGCCCAGCGCGTCGCGCAGCTTGCCGGCCGGAAGCGTGACCGGCTTGGGCGCGGGTCCGTCGCCCGGTCGCGGCAGCGGGTAGGCGGTGGTGGTGCCGCTGTGGAAAGTGACGTTGTCCTCCGTCTTGGAGAATAGTTGGTGGACATGGCCGTTCAGACACGTCACCGAAGAGAAGCGGCGCAGGTAGCTCAGCGCCTGGGTGGCATCGTCGGTGCCCCAGCCCCATTGCGGGTACATCGCGAACAGGGGGATGTGGCTGAACACGATGATGGGAGTGTCGCTGGAAAGTCCCGCGACGTCCTTCTTGACGAACTCCAACTGATCGGCACCGAGATGACCGAGCTTGCGCAGATTCAGCGTGTTGACCAACGCGATCAGGTGCACACCGGCGATGTCGTGGCTGTACCACCCGTCGCCAACGGAGCCGGCGCCGAACGCGTTTCGATACTTCTGCCCCGCGTCGTCGATCGAGTCGTGCTCTCCGGGGACGGTGAACACGTGTGGCGTCTTGAGTCCGTTCATCATCTGCTTCACCTGGTCGAACTGCTCCGGGCTGGACAGGTGGGTGAGGTCCCCGGTGTGGATGACGAAATCCGGTGTGTAACCGAGGTTGTTGACCAGATCGATCGCGTGGCCGAACGTCGCGGTGACGTCGGGGTTGGGCGGCCCGCTGAACCCGAGGTGGCTGTCGCTGATCTGGGCGAACCGCAGGGTGGGCTTGGCCGCCACATGCTGCGCCCCCGCCTGGCCCGCGACGTGCGAGATGACCTCGCCCCCGGCCACGGCGAATCCGACCGCCGCACCGAACCATGCCGTGTGCCGGATGAGTTGGCGGCGAGTCATGCCCTTGTCGTCGCCGGGGCGGCTCATCCCGTCACCACCACGGTGCCGTGCATCATCGGATGTATCGAACAGACGTACTCGAAAGTCCCTGCGGTGGAAAAGGTGTGGGTGAAGGTGGCACCCGTTCCCATGCCGGGTGAGTGAAACGAGCCGTCGCTCGCTGCCACCGTGTGGGGTTCCTCGTCGCGATTGGTCCACGTGACGGTGGTCCCGGCGGGCACGGTCAGGGTCACCGGCGCGAACGCGAATCCGTCGATGCTGACCTGGTCGCCGCGCACCGGAGCCGCCGGCGCGGTGATCGACACCGCGGTGGTCGTGGGCGCGGCGGTGGTCGCCGTCGGCCGGGGCTGGGAGCAACCGGCCAGCAGTAACACGCCTACGGCCGGAACGGCCGCCAAAAGTCTTCGTCGCATGGGGATATCCATGCCAAGAGATAGCGCGGCGGGTTACACGCTCAGGCCGGGCGCTCGGGGGCCGCCGGGGCGAACACCTCGATGACCCCGTTGACCTCACGAACCATCAAGGCCGGCAGCGGTTTCGGCGCTATCGGCAACTGGTGGGCGAGCACCTGCCCGGCGGGCGAGAACGACGTGGTGTGGCAGGGGCAGCGCAGGGTGTCCTCCGGTGCGTCGAACCAGAGCCTGCAGCCCTGGTGGGTACACACCCCGGAGATCGCCTGAATTCTGCCGCCGACGCGGCGGACGAACCCGGTCACCGAGCCGAGGTCGAACGCGTGCATGGCACCGTCGGGCACGTCCGAGCCGTCCGCGACGCGCTGCCAGCTGCCCTCGGTAGGCGTGAGTTGCCCGGCGGCAGTCTCGGGGGTGCGACCGTCGCCGGCTCGGCCCGAGATCAGGGCGCGGTCGACGGACACCGCGGCGACCGCCGCGGTGGCGGCGGCCGACGTGCCGACGATGACCTGGCGCCGCGTGCTGCCGTGGCCCCGAGCCGTTTCCGTTGGCGCGCCCGACATCTGCTCGGCGACTCGCCGGTGCAGGTCGGCGACGAACTCCGGGCGCGGCGCGTCACCGCCCTCGCGAGCCGCGCGCAGTTCGATCGCCGTGCGGACCTGCGCGGCCTCGAAGTCGTCCGGCGCGAAGGGCCTGGGCCGGCGCCCCCGCAACAGGTCGTCGACATACCGTCGCAGCCCTCGCGCATTCATGGCTGGCCCCCATCGTTGACCTGCGCCGCCAGCCGCAGGGCGCGGTGCTGGAGCACTTTGGCGTTGGCCACGCTGATTCCGAGTTCCGCGGCTGACTCCTTGATCGAATTACCCCGCAGGAAGCGGGATTCCAAAATCTGGCGGTAGCGGTCCGGCAGGCTGTCCAGAACCCGGGCAACGCGCTGCGGCGCGGTGCTGATCGCCTCCTGGCTGTCGGCGGGTTGTTCGATGTCCTCGATCGAGGTTATCTCTCGCCCCAGCGTCTCGCGCCAATGCGCGGCCAGCACCGTCCTGGCGGTCGCCCGCAGGTACGCGCGCACCTCGGCGACGCTCGCGGTCAGCCGCAGCGGCCGCAGCGCGGCGAGGAACACCTCGGCGGTGAGGTCTTCGGCGTCGGTTTGGTTGCCGACGCGCGCGAACAGCGTGCGGTACACCCAGGTCACGTTGTCGGAGTACACGGCTTCCCAGTTCGGGTAGCCGTCGTCGGGCACCGCGCGCAGGGGTCGCGGCCCGACGGGTTCGTTTCTTGCGGCCACTTGCCTCCTTCACCCGATGAATAGCGGCTCGGGTTACACGGCTCAGGGCGCGTAGTGGGCCTCGATGGTGCGCATACAGGTGTCAGGCTAGCCTGGCTTACGGCCTTCAAGAGTCGTCCACGCGCCACCCGACTGACCGGTTGCGCCATCCTTCGGGAAACTCCGGCAACGTGAAGTCGTTCTCGTACGGTGAGCAGCCCACCGTGCGGCCGATGTCGAGCAACGCCTGCTGTTTCGCGACGGCCGTTTCGATGTCGATCGCGATGGCGTCGAGCTGCCGCCGTCCCCGCAGTGCACTTTGATAGGCGGCACGCAGCGTGGGGCCGACTGCTCGATCTGCCGCGCCGGGCACCCGCGCAGCCTCGGTCAGCTCCACCTCTCGACCGCGGGCCGCATCGGCGCCGCGCCCGGTCTGCTCCGCCACGCCGAAACGGTAATTACTGCAGGAAATGGCGACAAGTCACCCACCTTGCCAACGTCGGATCCGGGTTACTAGGATATGCAAGTATCCGCTTAAGCGCGTCAACCACACTCGAGGGCCCCATGACCACACAGATTCCGCACTTCATCGATGGGCAGCGCACCGCCGGACGGTCCGTCCGCAGCGCTGACGTCTTCGATCCCAGCACCGGCCAGGTCCAGGCGACGGTGCCGATGGCCGGCCAAGCCGACATCGACGCCGCGGTGGCGTCGGCCGTCGAGGCCCAAAAGGGTTGGGCCGCAACAAATCCGCAGCGCCGCGCGCGGGTGATGATGCGCTTCATCGAGCTGGTCAACAAACATATCGACGAGCTGGCCGAGTTGCTGTCGCGCGAGCACGGCAAGACTCTGGCCGACGCCAAGGGCGACATCCAGCGCGGCATCGAGGTCATCGAGTTCTGCATCGGCATCCCCCACCTGCTCAAGGGCGAGTACAGCGAAGGCGCCGGCCCGGGCATCGACGTCTACTCGCTGCGCCAGCCGCTGGGCGTGGTCGCCGGCATCACGCCGTTCAACTTTCCGGCGATGATCCCGTTGTGGAAGGCCGGCCCGGCGCTGGCCTGCGGCAACGCATTCGTGCTCAAGCCCAGCGAGCGTGACCCGTCGGTCCCGGTGCGGCTGGCCGAACTGTTTCTAGAGGCGGGCCTGCCGCCCGGCGTGTTCCAGGTCGTGCACGGCGACAAGGAGGCCGTCGACGCCATCCTGAACCAACCCGACATCCAGGCGGTCGGGTTCGTCGGCAGCTCCGACATCGCGCAGTACATCTACGCGGGGGCCGCGGCCACCGGCAAGCGCTCGCAGTGCTTCGGGGGAGCCAAGAACCACATGATCGTGATGCCCGACGCCGATCTGGACCAGGCCGTCGACGCCCTGATCGGCGCCGGGTACGGCAGCGCCGGCGAGCGCTGCATGGCGATCAGCGTCGCGGTCCCGGTCGGTGACAAGACCGCCGACCGGTTGCGCGCCCGGCTCATCGAGCGGATCAACAACCTGCGCGTCGGCCACAGCCTGGACCCCAAGGCCGACTACGGCCCGCTGGTGACCGAGGCCGCCGTGGCACGGGTGCGCGACTACATCGCCCAGGGCGTCGACGCGGGGGCCGAACTGGTCATCGACGGCCGCGAACGAGCCAGCGACGACCTGACTTTCGGCGACGCCAACCTCGAAGGCGGCTTCTTCATCGGCCCCACCCTGTTCGACCACGTCACCCCGGAGATGTCGATCTACACCGACGAGATCTTCGGTCCCGTGCTGTGCATCGTAAGGGCGCACGACTACGAAGAAGCGCTGGCGCTTCCTTCTCAGCACGAATACGGCAACGGGGTGGCGGTTTTCACCCGCGACGGCGACGCGGCCCGTGACTTCGTCTCCCGCGTGCAGGTCGGCATGGTCGGTGTCAACGTGCCCATCCCGGTGCCGGTGGCCTACCACACCTTCGGCGGCTGGAAGCGTTCCGGCTTCGGTGACCTCAACCAGCACGGCCCGTCGTCGATCATCTTCTACACCAAAACCAAGACGGTGACGTCGCGGTGGCCGTCCGGCATCAAGGACGGCGCCGAATTCGTCATTCCCACAATGGATTGAGACTGCTCTATGGCTTGTTTTACCCTCGACGACGACGAACGGGTGATCACCGAGACGGCCGCCGCGTTCGCCGCCAAGCGCCTCGCCCCGCACGCCCTGGAATGGGATGCGGCCAAACACTTCCCGGTCGACGTGCTGCGCGAATCGGCCGAGCTCGGCATGGCGGCGATCTACTGCCGCGAGGACGTCGGCGGCAGCGGCCTGCGCCGGCTCGACGGGGTGCGCATCTTCGAGCAGTTGGCCATCGCCGACCCGGTCACCGCCGCGTTCCTGTCGATCCACAACATGTGCGCGTGGATGATCGACAGCTTCGGCACCGCCGAGCAGCGCAAGGACTGGGTCCCGCGGCTGGCGTCGATGGACGTCATCGCCAGCTACTGCCTCACCGAGCCCGGCGCCGGGTCCGACGCGAGCGCGCTGAGTACCCGCGCGGTCAGACAGGGCGGCGACTACGTGCTCGACGGCGTCAAGCAGTTCATCTCCGGCGCGGGCGCCTCGGACGTCTACGTGGTGATGGCCAGGACCGGCAGTGAGGGGCCGCGGGGCATATCGGCGTTCGTGATCGAAAAGTGCGCTGCCGGGCTGAGTTTCGGCTCGCTCGAGGAGAAGATGGGTTGGCATGCCCAGCCCACCGCGCAGGTGATCCTGGAGGGCGTCCGGGTGCCGGCCGAGGCGATGCTGGGCGGCGCCGACGGCGAGGGCGCCGGATTCGGCATCGCGATGAAGGGCCTCAACGGCGGTCGGCTCAACATCGCGGCGTGCTCGCTCGGCGGCGCCCAGGCCGCCGCCGACAAGGCCGGCGCCTACGTGCGCGACCGGCAAGCGTTCGGGTCGTCCCTGCTCGACGAGCCGACCATCCGGTTCACCCTGGCCGATATGGCCACCGGCCTCGAGACGTCGCGAATGATGTTGTGGCGGGCGGCCAATGCGCTGGACGCCGACGATCCCGACAAGGTCGAGTTGTGCGCGATGGCCAAGCGCTACGTCACCGACACCTGCTTCGAGGTCGCCGACAAAGCCCTGCAGCTGCACGGCGGCTACGGCTACCTGCGCGAGTACGGTCTGGAAAAGATCGTCCGCGACCTGCGCGTGCACCGAATCCTGGAAGGCACCAACGAAATCATGCGGGTGGTCATCGGCCGGGCCGAGGCCGCACGGGTCCGCGCAAACGCGTAGAAGGGTCTTCGGAGATGACCGAGCACCTGACGGTGGCCTTCCTGGGCCTGGGCCATATGGGTGGGCCAATGGCGACGAATCTCGTTGCGGCCAAGCACGCGGTGCGCGGATTCGATCCGGTGCCGGCGGCGCTGTCCGCGGCGACCGAGGCCGGGGTCACCGGATTCGGCAGCGCCACCGACGCGGTGGCCGGCTCCGACGTGGTCATCACCATGCTGCCCAACGGGGAACTGGTCAAACGCTGCTACGCGGAAGTCCTGCCGGCGGCGCGGCCCGGCGCGTTGTTCATCGACAGCTCCACGATCTCGGTCAACGACGCCCGCGAGGTGCATGCGCTGGCCGAATCGAACGGCGTGGCGCAGCTGGACGCACCCGTGTCCGGCGGGGTGAAGGGTGCCGTCGCCGGGACGCTGGCGTTCATGGTGGGCGGCGACGAGGACGCCCTGCGACGGGCGCGGCCGGTGCTGGAACCCATGGCGGGCAAGATCATTCACTGCGGTGCGGCCGGAGCGGGGCAGGCCGCCAAGGTGTGCAACAACATGGTGCTGGCGGTGCAGCAGATCGCGATCGGCGAGGCGTTCGTCCTGGCCGAGAAGCTCGGGCTGTCCGCCCAGTCCCTGTTCGATGTGATCACCGGGGCGACCGGCAACTGCTGGGCCGTGCACACCAATTGCCCTGTGCCCGGCCCGGTCCCGACGTCACCGGCCAACAACGACTTCAAGCCGGGTTTTGCGACGGCGCTGATGAACAAGGATCTGGGGCTGGCGATGGATGCGGTGTCCTCCAGCGGATCGGCGGCGCCGCTGGGCGCCCACGCCGCCGAGATCTACGCGAAATTCGCTGCGGATCACGCGGATAAGGACTTCAGCGCGGTCATCGAGATGCTGCGCGGCAGCTGAACTCACGCGGACTGGCTTCCACCACGCTGAGCGGTGAAGCGGTTCGTCGGATCCTGGTCATCTCGAACCCCGCTTCGCTCAGCAGATATCGATACTCGGCGGCCGTACGCTCCCGAGCGCCCAGATTCAACAGCATCTCCAGGTCCACCCAGTTTCCCGGGAAGTCGCGGTCGTGGTCCGGAATGACCATCTCGACCAGCAGCACCCTGGCCCGCGGGCCCGCCGCGGCGCGAACGTTACGCAGGATCCGGACCGCCATATCGTCGCGCCAGTCGTGGATGATGTTCTTCAGGATGTAGGCGTCACCCCCACCCGGAACGGTGTCGAAGAACGATCCCTCCGCGATGCGCACCCGGTCGGCCACACAGTGCTTTTCGAGCAATGGCCGCGCGCTCGCGACGACCGAGGGCAAGTCGTACAGCACACCGCGCGAACCGGGCGCCGCCGCGAGGACGGCGGCCAGCAGCGGGCCGTGACCGCCGCCGACGTCGACGATCGTGGGGTAGGCGCCGAAGTCGTATCCGGCCACCACCGACGCGGTGGTCAGCTCCGAAATGTTCGTCATCGTCTGGTTGAAGAGCTCGGCGAGCTCGGGCTCGTCGGCGAAGTAGGCGAAGCTGTCCTTGCCGTGCAGCGCCGGGACGACGGACAGACCGGTGCGGACCGAATCGACGAGCAGGGTCCATCGTTCGCGCTGCTCCCGCGATCCATAGAATCGCGCCGCCGATGTTGTCGGCACCGGCGCATCCGAACGCAGCGTCGCCGCAAGGGGATTCAGCTCGTAGCGGCCGTCGCGGCGGCGGCGGAAGACTCCGCGGCCGATCAGCGCGCGCAGCAACCGTCGTAGCGCGTCGGCGTCCGCGCCAACCCGGTCCGCCAGTTCCTCGATCGGCAGCGGGCCGTGGGCCAGCGCGTCGGCGATGCCCAACTGGGCCGCCACCGTGATCGCCTGCGAAGTCCAAGTGGCGGTGATCATTTCCATCATCGCCGCCGGCGGGGGGACCAGCCGTTGATGTGCCCGATATAGGCGATGACGGATCCACTCCACAACGCGGGCCAGCCGCGGCGGCGGCGGCTTGGCGCTCGTCGGCATCACCTCACCTCCGATCGGACGCGCGCCGGCGCGCCCGCCGCGAGCTCCCGACTGATCTGGGCGGACATCCGGCTGTGACTCACCTTGTGCAGGAACGCCGCCAGCGCCCAGGTCATGAACCGGTCCGAGATCATCGCCGCCGGCCTCAGCATGGACTCGCTGCGGGACACCTGCTGCGTGGTCACCCAGGACACGGTCCTGACCTGGCGCCGCCGGGTCTTTTCATACCGGCGCAGCGCGCTCGCGAGATCACGTCTGCTGCCGGGAGGAACTGTCCGGACGAGATGAGAAAGCGCCTGGCACAACACCATCGTGTCGAGCAGCGCCTGGTTGGTCCCCTGCGCAAGGGTGGGCGGCATCGTGTGTGCGGCATCGCCCAGCAGCGTGACGGCGCCACGGCCCGCGCGGGGAATCGGATGGCGGAAATGCGGGAATGGCGAAGGGGCAAGATCCTCATCGCTCAGCGTCACCAGCACGCGGTCGACAAGACCGGACCACCCGGTGAAGTGGGAACGCAGCGTGTCGAGCGGGCGCGGCGGCCTGACGAAATCCGACGACCACGGCAAGTCGAACCACCACTGCAGATCCGAGCCTCCCGCCGGCCACAGGCCGAGGTTGCCATGCTCGCCGATGATCATGAGCGCGACGTTCCGATCGACGTCGCCCGGAAGCGTCACAAGTCCCTGCCAGCTGCACCAGCCCGTGGGCCGCGCGGCCGGCCCGCCGACATAGTCACGGACCCTCGAGTGCAGGCCGTCCGCGCCGATCAGCAGGTCCCCTTCGACCGAAGTGCCGTCGTCGAATTCGGCTCGCACCCCAGTGGGGGTGTTGGCGAAATGGGTGGCGCGGCGGTTGAACCGAATGCGCTGCGCGGGAAGCCCTTCCAGCAGGCGTTCGAGCAGGAGCCGACGCGGGACCATCCGGACCGGTGCGCCCAATCGTGCCGTGACGGCCGTCAGGTCCACCGTGGTGATCCGGCGGCCGGTGGGTGTCGTGACGCGCACGCTGGAAAGTAGCTGCCCGGCGCCGTCCATATCGACGCCGAGCTGGTCCAAAACCTCTGCGCCATTGGGCCAAACGGTTACGGCGCCCCCGCCTGGCTGCGAATCCGGGCGCCGCTCGAAGACGGTGACGTCATGCCCGTCGCGCATGAGTCCCCGGGCAACGGAGATGCCGCCGACACCGGCGCCGACGACGAGGACGCGAAGCGGCATCGGCGTCAGTTCCGCGTAGGGCCAAGGTTCATCGCAGACCTCCTACCGCTACCACGTAGGACGTCGGCGAGAGGTTCAAAAGTCGCCGGCGTGGCGCCGCAGTGTCTCAATGGACGACACGAGCGCTTCGGACTCATCGGCGTCGATTCCGATGTCGGCGAACACCTGCTCGTTGAGCGTGATGGTGGCGTCCTCGACGGTCGAGCGCCCGAGATCGGTGATCTGCACCAGTGTGGTGCGCCCGTCGGTGGGGTGGGGCACCCGCTGCACCAGCCCGTTGGCCTCGAGCCGGCGGATCGCATGCGTGACGCTGGTGACGTGGACCTGCAGGCGGTCGGACGCCTTGGTGATAGGCAGCGCGCCGCTGCGGCTGAAGGCCAACAGCCGCAACAATTCGAAGCGCGAAAAGCTCAAGTCGTAGGGGCGCAGCGCGTTCTCGACGCGGGCGAGCAGGATCTGGTGGGCCCGCATCACGGACGTCACCGCAACCATGCCCGGCGCCACGTCACCCCAGCCGGCCCGCGTCCAGTTCGCCCTCGCCAGTGCGATCGGGTCGGGTTTGTCGGATGCAGAAGGGGCCACGCCCTTTCTTACCGCACTTGGCCGCGATTTACCTCAGGCTCGTGACTTTGCCACGGCGGCCAGCACCGCTCGGGTGGATGCGCGGCTCCCGACGGTGATCCGCGCACCTCCGTCGGGATAGTGCCGGACCTTCAGCCCGGCCTCACCGAACACCTGTTGCCAGTGCCGCCCGACGGGCGGCAGGTAGACGAAGTTGGCGTGTCCGTCGGTGGTGCGCACCCCCAACGCGGCGAGGCGGCGGGACAGGTAGTGCCGCTCACCGGCGATTCGCAGAATCCGTTGCCGCAACTGGTCGTCGGCCGCATAGGATGCGGCCACCGCGACCAGGCTGGTGATCCCCATGCCGAACGGCAGCTGCATCTTCCACAGGATCGCGGCGAGCTGCGGTGCGGCGAACCCGTAGCCGATACGCAGTCCGGCCAGGCCGTAGGCCTTCGAGAACGTCCGCAGCACCACGACATTCGGGAAGCGGCGCACCAGATCCGGCCCGCCGACGCGGTGCTGGGGGGCGACGAACTCGATGTAGGCCTCGTCGAGCAGCACGACGGTGTCGTCCGGCACGCGGCGCAGGAATCGTTCGACCTCCGCGACGGGCTCCATGGTTCCGGTCGGATTGTGCGGCCGGCACAGCACGACGACTTTCGCGCCCGCCGCCGCCTCGGCCATGGCCCGCAAATCGTGGTGACCGGATTCGTGGAGCGCAACGGTGACCGGCGTCAGGTGGGCCATCTGCGCGAAGATCGGATACCCGTCGAATGTCGGTTCGCTCAACACGACTCGGTCGCCGGGCCGCGTCACCGCGTACAGGACCTGCATCGCCACCCCGCTCGCCCCGGCTCCGAGGACGACCTGCTCGTCGCCGACCCCGACGTGCCGGGCGACCATGGTCCGCATCCGTTCGGGCCGGAATTCGGGGTAGCGGTTGGCGGCGTCGATCGAGCGGATCAACGCCGACCGCACGGCCGGCAGCGGCGGGAACGGGTTCTCGTTGAGGGACAGCGCCAGCGGATCGATCGCGTCCGGCAGTGCGCCGCCCAGCTCGACGGGGTCCGCTTCCAGCACGGCCGACATCAGTCTCGCCCGCCCCACCGGACGGCGGCCGCGCCCGCGAAGTCACCGGCGTGCGCGAAGGCGGCCATCAGCACCATGTCGCCGGCCTTGAGCTGGCCGTCGGATATCGCGCGGTCGAGGTTGATGGGGATGCCGGCGCCGAACAGGTTGCCGCACTCGTCGAAGGTGTCGCGATGGCGTTCGGCCGGCACGTCGAGCGCCTCGCGCCAGTTGCGCAAGAACACCCGATTGGGCTGATTGGTCACCAGCAGGTCGATCTCTTTGGACGGCAAGCCGATCCGGTCGCAGACCGCGAGCGCGACTTCGGGGACCTGCCTGTTGCCGCGCGCCAACACCTTGGTGATCTTGCTTTCGGTGAAACCGATGCAGCCTTCACCCGGTCCGGGTTGCCACCATTTGCGGGGCGGGTCGACCGCGATCGTCATGTCGCCGGCGTATTCGCCGTAGGTGCGGCACTCGACGTCGAGAATCGGTGAATCGTCCGACAGCGTGACGAGTCCCACGGCGGCGCCGTCGCCGGGCACCGACGACTGCGCCTTCGCCCGCACGCCGGGTTGGTCGAAGATCTGCCCGGCGGCGTTCTGCGCGACAGCGATCAGTGCGGTGCGCCCTTCGCCGGACGTCAGGAGACGTCGGGCTACCTTGAGCGCCAGCACGAACGCCGCGCACCCGCCGTTGTGCAGATCCAATACCCAGTCGGGTCGCATGCCCAGGCGGTGCGCGATGCTGCCGCCCCCGCCGTAGAACGGCATGTCGGGCATTTGAGTGTGGGTGATCAGCACGTCCACGTTGGCGATGACGTCGTGGCCGTTGCGTTCGATGACACCGGCGGCGGCCCGCTCCACCATGTCGACTGCGGTTTCGTCGGCCGCGACGTGATGGCGGAATTTAGGGGCGCGGAACATCAAGTTGTCGGCCAGCTCATCGGAGCCGGCGAACTGCGCGTAATAGCTTGCGCCGATGGGTTTTCCGGGCAGGTAGGTGGAGACGTCGGTCAGGCTCGCGCTCGGTTGCTTCATTGTGCGGTGCTCAACTCATCCAAACCGGCGTGATCGGCAGGCCGTTGCGGTGGCGGTACTCGGCGATGGTCTTGAGGTTGTGCAGTTCGACCCCGTGGCCGGCACCGAAGATGTCCCAGAAGTCACCCACCCAACCCGTCCGATCCGGCGGCGCGGCGTCGGTGTACGGGTTGTTGTCGTAGAAGGGATGGTGGCAATTGGTCCACAGCACAACGGAACCGGGCTTGTTCAACACCAGCTGCGCGTCGACGACCCGCATCAGGTAGATCATCCACAGGTGCTCGCCCTGGTCCCAGGCGCAGTGGTAGTCGACGGTGCCCGCCTCGGCGTTGGCCACCGTTCGGGTGAAAATCTTGGTATCCGGCAGCAGCCGGTCGTGGGCCAGCCACAGCCCGGGCTCATTGGTGGGGGTGAAGTCGCGCAGCGTGTAGGTCCACTCCTCGAGGCTGCGCGTGTCGGCCAGGTATTCGAACAGCTCGTCGGGTGGGCAGTCGACGTAGTCGCTGACCGTGCAGTACCGCCCGAAGACCTCGTCGTGCGGGTACACGGACCGCATCTGGGCCATGAACATCGGCGCGGTCTTCTCGAGCGGCGAGGTCTCGATGCGGACCAGCCCCTCGATCGGCTCGGTGGTGCCGGTGTGAACGTGAATGTCGTCAAGCGCGGGCAGGGACATCTGGTCTTTCCCCTTTAGGTGTCGGTCGGCCAATGCATTTGGTCGCTTGCTGGCTCAAAAATGTTGCGAAGGGTGGGATTTCGTCAGCGGAGCACTCAACGCTGATCACCGACGGGCCATCGGTGGTCATCGCCCCGTCGAGCACGGCGGCCAGCGCGTCGACGTCGGCCACGTCTATCGCCGAGAGCCCCGGGAACATCGCCGCCAGCCCGGCGCCCAGCCGGCTGGGGCCGAACCGGTTGTAGCTGTAGAGGTCGTCGTAGAACAGCTGCTCGCGGGTCACGCACATGGCGTGGGCGTTGTTGTTGAACAGGACGAACGTCACCGGCAGCCGGTACTGCACCGCCGTGTGAACTTCCATGCCGTGCATGAAGAATGCGCCGTCGCCGGCGATGACGACCGTGCGCCGGCTGAGCCGGCTGCCCACGGCACGGCCGAAGGCCATCCCGATGGCGGCACCGAAGCTGTAACCCATGCCCCCCATGCCGAGCGCGACGGCGAACCGCCCGCCACGGCGGACCGGCAGATGATGAATGGCCGCCGCACCGGTGTTGCCCGCGTCGACGACGATGTCCACCCCGTCGGGCAGCATCCGGTCCAGCACCGTCAGCGCATCGCGGTAGCGGACGCCGGGACCGCGGTACGGCGGTGGGCGCAGTTCGGTGTCGGTCACGAAATCGGGCACCCGCAGGCCCCTCGGCCGGCCCCGCCCGGACAGTTCCATGGCCACCATGCGCAACGAGGTCCGCAGGTCGTCGGTGTACACGTGCGCGCATTCGACGTAGGGAGCCGCGGATCCGATCGAGACCGTCCGCGCCGCCGTCAGCGCGTCGTCGAGGCCCGCCCGGGCCGTCACCGACAGGCGGGTGCCCACCACCAAGCACACCGTGCTGTCACCGACCGCCTCGGCCACGCCGGGATGCCCCATGACACCGGTCACGCCCAGCGCCGACGACGAGCCCGAACCCGGCGTGCCCGCGACGTCTTTGGCGTCGGGCACGCATGCCACCCGTGCGCGCAGCAGCGCGCGCAGCGCCTCCAGCTCCGCTCGGGCGTCGTCGCGGGCCACCTGCTCGCCGGCGATGATGCTGACCGGCCCATCGGGGGCGCGTAGCGCGCGCAGTACCGGATCCAGATCACCGATCCGGGGCGCCACCGACGGACCGGCGGCATGCCCGTCGCGACTGATGACCGTGACCGGCTTCTGCTGAATGTCCTTGGGCAACAACAGGACAGCCGGGCCACCGCCGCGTGCGGCCGCGATGGCCTCGGGCAGGGCGGTGACGATGTCGGAGGGCGTCAGCACTCGTTGGCACCAGACCGATACCGCCGAGAACAGCGCCTCGGCATCCAGCGCGCCATTGCGGCCGCTGGTGTCCTGGAAGCTGCCCCGACCGTCCAGCGTTGTCGCCGGCTGGCCGACCAATGCCAGCACCGGGACGCGACTGGCCAACGATTCCCCAAGGCCGGGAACAAGATTGAGAGCTCCCCCGCCGGAAGTCGCCGCCACGACGCCCAGGCCCGCGCCGCTGCGGCTGTACCCGTCGGCCATCGTGGCCGCGGAGAATTCATGCTTGGCCAGCACGGCGGTGATGTCCGCGCAGAAGTGTGCGGCGTCGTAGAGGTCTTCGATGTTGGCGCCGTCGACACCGAAGATGTAGTCGGCGTCGGTCCTCGCGAGATGCTCGACGATGTGGTCGACCACCCGGTGTTGCCTCGACATCTGCTCACCTAACTTATGACGATGCCAGTGACACGACCCGCAGGTGACTTCAGTTCACTCCGGCAGCGGATGCCCGCGGACTGCCAGCGCTTTTAGATATGTGTCAAATAGCTGTGGAACCGGCCATCCGGGTCGTAGGCGGCGCGCACCCGGTCCAGCCGTGCCATGTTCGGTTCGGTGACGAATCGCGCGGGGCGCCGGCACAGGTTCTCGTCCGCCAGCGAGATACCGGTCGCCAGGTGCGACATGGCGGCCATGTTGGACGCGGCCCAGTTGCGGTACCGTTCGTCGTCCGCCGGGTCCCGCCAGATGGTGTACAGCGCCAAATAGATGTCGTCTTCGAGGCCGTACACCATCTCGGTGCGGCTCGGCGACGTCTTCCAGCCCGTGAAGATGAAGTGTGACGGGTGCGGCGGCATCGTGTCGATGATCCGGCGGATGCCCGGCAGTAGTTCTTCGGCGGAAGCCGCGGTGAACATGCTGTCCGCAATGTAGCGGTGGCCCTTCGGGTAATTGGTCATCACCGCCGTGTACCAATTGGCCAGGGTCGTCGGCGCGTAGGGAAGGCCGACGATCGCCTTGTCGACGACCGGGCAACTGCCCAGCGGCGCAAGGGCTTTGGCCGCCTCCTCTTCCGAATCGGCGAAGACGGGCGAGGCGATCGTGATGCCCGGCTGCTCGAGGCCGGCTCCCGGGAAGCTACGGGCGGTATGCATCTGCAGTTCGACCCGGTCGTCGAGCTCGGCGCTGATCGAGCGCGCCCACGTGAAGACCTCGTCGGCGAGTTCGATCGGGTACATGTACAGGCAGGTGCCCCACACCGCCGGACGCGGATAGACCCGTAGCTTGAACGAGGTCACGACGCCGAAGAAGCCGGGGCCCGAACCTCTTGCAGCCCAATACAAATCGGGGTGGTTCTCGGGATCGCAATAGATCCGCTCACCGTCCGCGGTGATCACCTCCAGCCCCAGCACGCTCTCGCACGCCGGCCCGAGGGCCCTGCTGTTCCAGCCGTAGCCGCCCTGCAGCAGATAGCCACCGAGGCAGATCCCCTCGCAATGGCCCGCGGGGAAGAACAGGTTTTGCGCGTCGAGTTCGGCCGCGAAGACGCTGGCGCTCTTTCCCGGGCCGACGTTCGCGGTCATCCGTTGCGGATCGACGCTGCAGTGGTCGAGGCGGCTGACGTCCAGGAGCAGGCCGCCGTCGCGAAGGTGGCTGGCGACCCAGCTGCGCCCTCCCGAACACACCCCGATGCGATGCCCGTTCGCCCCCGCGTAACGCAGCGCCGAGACCACGTCGTCGGCGTCGCGCGCCTGCACGATGACATCCGGAAACCGTTCCGGCACAAGGCCGTTCCACACGGTGTCGAGACGGGCCGTTTCGTAGCCGGCTTCGCCGCGAAAGAAAGTGCGTTCGGTGGTGAGCAGGGCCATTCGCGTTCCTTACACCGTCGCCAGTTGGTCGCTGTTCTGCGACCTTCTGAGGTAACCCGCGACCTTCGCGGCCAGCGGCGTGGCGGCCAGCCGGATCGCCCGCAGCGGGCCGTTCGGCGGAATCCCGTATCCGATCGCGAAGAGTCCCTCGCCGACGTGGCAGGCGAAGCCGCCGCGCGGGTTGCCGTGCTCGTCGAGGACGCCGAGGTGGCCGACCACACCGCGCAGGTTCGCCTCGAACCCGGTTGCGGTGATGATCACCTCGGGTGCCACCGACGTGCCGTCGGCGAGGATGACGGAGCCGGATTGCAGCCTGGTGACCGCGCCGACGACTTCGACGCGGCGCGCTCGCACCGCGTCGACCAGCCCGTCGGCCAGCGTGGGAATGCGTCCGCGGGTCTCGACGGTCGCTTTGAGGCCCACCGCCGGCCGCCGAAAACCGTAGCGGGACAGGTCGCCCCACATCAGGCGGGTCGCGCGGGCGATCAGCGGATCGACCATGCGGGCGGGGACCCGTGCGGACAGCTCGAGGAAGATGTCCGACGGGAACCCGCCGATGGCCCGCCGCACCAGGTGCGGCGGGGTGCGCACCGCCAGCCAGATCCGGCGGGCGCCGTCGTCGGCCAACTGCACGGCGATGTCGGCGGCGGAGTTACCCGCCCCGACGACGAGCACGTCTCGGCCGCGATACGGCCACGCGTTGACGAAGTCCGCGGAGTGAACGATCTCGCCTTCGAAGCTTTTCAGCCCCGGCCAGCGAGGGGCGACCGGCGCGCCATAGTTTCCTGTTGCGAGAACGACTGTCCGGCTTTGGATTTCGCCCGTCGATGTGTCCAGCCGCCACACTCCCCCGCAGCGGTCGAGCGAGTGGACTTCGCACCCGAGCAAGAGCGGGATCTGCTGCCGCACGACGTAGCGATCGAAGTAGCGGACCATGTCCTCCTTGGTGGGCCAACGGCCGGCACTCAACGGGATACGTTGTCCCGGTAGGTGAGACAAGAACCCCGTCGTGTTGAGGCGGAAGTCGTCATAACGCGTGCGCCAGGAGATCGCCGGGGCCGCCGCCCGGTCGAGCACGAGCGCTGTGACACCGTGCCGATGGTGGAGTTGCCGCGCGACGGCCAGGCCCGCGGGCCCGGCTCCGATGACAACGGCATCGACGCTGTCCCGAAGCCCGGCCGCGAGGTGGGTCCTTGGCATGCCGGTGTAACGACAGGCGAGGCCGTTGGGTTCACCGCGCGGTGTTTACAGAGAGCGCTGCAACAGGACCTGTCCGGTGTCGGCGGCAACCACCTGCACGGCGGCGATCTGGTCGACCGGAGTCGAGATCGCACCCGCCGGGGTCGCCGTGTGCCCGGGCACGGCCACCCATGTCGCCAGCCGGGTCTGGCTGCCGTCGCGGCCCAACACGACCATCGCGAGCGTGTCATGGTGCGCGGTCAGCGGAGCCAGGCACACGCAGCGCAGGTTGATCGACGTCCCCCAGTGCTGGCCGCTGACGGCCACCGTCGACGTCAGCAGGCTGGTGCCCACCTGCGCCATCGGCTCCGCCGACGCGGTCATCTGCTGCGACGGGGCCGACGACCACCCGTGCAGGCCGACGAACACCGCGATGGCCAGCACCGCGGCCGCGGCCGTCGACGCCACCCAGGTCACCACCCGGGCGCGGCGGCGCCGCCAACGAACCGTCGCCAGCAGGGACGGCAGCAATTCCTCAGACATCTGCGGGGCCGGACCGGACTGGTCGATGGCGGCCACCTCGTCACGGTCGAGCTGTGACAGCAGCGCCGGCACCCCGCTGAGATCGGCGACCGCGGACCGGCAGGCCGGGCAGTGCGTCAGGTGCGTCTCGAATTCGCGCCGTTGCGCGGCCGACAACGAGCCCAACACGTATGCGGCGTCCCACATCGCATAACGATCTTCGGGAGGGCCGATATCGCGCACCGGCGTCCTCATTTCATCCATCTCTCTCACCCCTCGCGCATTCGGAGCCCCTCATCGGGTGACCCCAAGTTCTTGCAGAGTGAGCCGCAACGCCCGCACGGCATAGTGTAGTCGCGACTTCACCGTCCCCTCTGCGATTCCTAGGTCTGCAGCAGTCTGTGTGGTGGTCCAACCGCGGTAGTAGGACCGTTCGATCACCGCGCGGTGCTCGGCGGACAATTGGGTGATCGCGTCCGCTATCAGCAACCGGTCCAGCGCCGCATTGACCTCGTCCGGCGTGGACTGTTCGGGCGCGCCCTCGACGTCTGTGGAGCCGACGACGTTGCGGAAACGCGCGCTGCGCCGGTCGTCGATGATCATGTTGCGGGCCACGGTGAACAACCACGCCCGCGCCGAGCGCTCGGTGTCGCCGATGACCTCGGGGTGTTGCCACGCCCGCAGCAGCGTTTCCTGAACCACATCCTCGGACTGGCTCGCGTCCCCCGTCAGCCGCAGCGCATACCGCCACAGCACCGCGGCGTGCTCGTCGTAAAGCGCCTTCATCAGAGCGGCTTCGGCGGGGCCGGTCACTCCGCGACTGCCAGAAACCCGAGCCACTCGATCACCTCCTGCCGGGGAAACGAGGCGAGTGGGCGTTTAGTTCAAGGCTAGTCGGCGCCTAAGCCGAGGTCAGGATGCGTGGCCCGGCGTCGGTGACCGCCACGGTGTGCTCCCAGTGGGCCGCCCGCGACCCGTCGGTGGTGGTGACCGTCCACTGGTCATCGAGCACCACGGTCTTGCCGGTTCCCAGCGTCAGCATCGGTTCGATGGCCAGCACCGATCCGGCGGCCAGCAGGGGGCCGCGTCCCGGCGAGCCCTCGTTGGGCAAAAACGGGTCCATGTGCATCTGGCGGCCGATGCCGTGGCCGCCGTAGCCCTCGACGATCCCGAACGACCGCGCATGGCGGGCCTCGGCGTCGCGGGTGCCCATCTCGATGGCGTGCGAGACGTCGGTCAACCGGTTACCGGGCACCATGGCCGCGATCCCCGCCTCCAGCGATTCCCTGGTCGCCTGCGACAAGGCTTCGTCGGCCGCATCCAGCGTCCCCACTCCGAAGGTGATCGCGGCGTCGCCGTGCCAGCCGTCGAGCACCGCCCCGCAATCGATCGACACCAGGTCACCGGGCGCCAAAATCTCGGCGGCCGAGGGAATCCCGTGCACCACGCGCTCGTTCACCGACGCGCAGATCGACGCGGGGTACCCGTGATAGCCCAGGAAAGACGGCACCGCGCCGGCGTCCCGGATCACGGATTCGGCGATCTGGTCCAGGCTCAGCGTCGACACCCCGGACACCGCGGCCGCGTGGACCGCCCGCAAGGCGGCCGCCACCACCGCGCCGGCCGCGGCCATCGCGTCGAGTTCGCCGGCACTGCGCTGCGGCACCACCTTGCGACCCCGCAGCCGCGCCAGCGGGTTCATCCCTACTTGCCCAGCGCCTGCAGCGCGCGGGCGAACACTTCGTCCATGGTGCCGATGGCGTCGACCGTCTTGAGTTCGTCGCTGTAGTAATCCAGCAGCGGCGCGGTCTCGGCGCGGTAGATCTTCATCCGGTTCAGGATGACGTCGTCGGTGTCGTCGGCGCGCCCGCGGCCCTTCAGCCGTTGCAGCAACTCGTCTTCGGAGACCCGGAATTCCAGCACGGCGTCGATGTCGGTGCCCCGGCGTCCCAGCATGTCGTGCAGCGCCTTGGCCTGCTCGATCGAGCGTGGGTACCCGTCCAGGATGAAACCGTTGGCCGCGTCCGATTCGTTCAGCCGGTCGTCGACGAGCTGGTTGGTCAACTCGGAGGGCACCAGGTCGCCGGCGTCGAGGTAGCGCTTGGCCTCCAGGCCGAGCTTGGTGCCGTTCTCGATGTTGCTACGGAACAGCTCTCCGGTGGAGATTTGCGGGATTCCCAGCTTCTCCGCGAGCTTCTGGGCCTGCGTCCCCTTGCCCGCCCCCGGCGGTCCCAGCAAAACGACTCTCACTTGAGGAACCCTTCATAGTTGCGCTGCATGAGCTGGCTCTCGATCTGCTTGACCGTATCCAAGCCCACGCCAATCATGATCAACACCGCGGTACCGCCGAACGGCAGATTCTGAACCGCTCCGCTATTGCCGATCTGCAGGAACAAGTTGGGCAGCACCGAAATTGCGCCGAGGTAGATCGAGCCCGGCAGGGTGATCCGGCTCAGCACGAAACGCAGGTAATCGGCCGTCGGCTTGCCCGGCCGGATGCCGGGAATGAAGCCGCCGAACTTCTTCATCTCGTCGGCGCGCTCGTCGGGGTTGAAGGTGATCGAGACGTAGAAGTACGTGAAGAAGATGATCAGGCCGAAGTAGATGGCGATGTACACCGGGTCGCTCGGGTCGGACAGGTAGGTGCCGACGAACTTGTCCCACCAGCTGTTGCCCACGCCTCCGGCGCCGCTGCGGATCAGCTGGGTGATCAGGTGCGGGATGTAGATCAGCGAGGACGCGAAGATCACCGGGATAACACCGGCCTGGTTGACCTTGAGCGGCAGATACGTCGACGTTCCGCCGTACATGCGGCGCCCGACCATGCGCTTGGCGTACTGGACGGGGATCCGGCGCTGGCCCTGCTCGACGAACACCACGCCGACGATGATGACCAGCGCGGCGATCAGGACCGCGCCGAAGATCATCCCGCCGCGGCTGTCCAGGATCTGCTTGCCCTCGGCGGGGATGCGCGCCGCGATGCCCACGAAGATCAGCAGGGACATGCCGTTGCCGATGCCGCGCTCGGTGATCAGCTCACCCATCCACATCACCAGCGCCGCGCCGCTGGTCATCACCAGCACGATGACGACCAGCGTGAAGATGCTCTGGTCGGCGATGATGTCGAGCGAGCAGCCCTGCAGCAGCCCACCGTTGGCCGCCAGGGCCACGATGCTGGTGGCCTGCAGGATGGCCAGCGCGATGGCCAGATACCGGGTGTACTGCGTCATCTTGGCCTGGCCGGATTGGCCTTCCTTGCGCAGCTCCTCGAACCGCGGGATGACCACCGTGAGCAGCTGCACGATGATGCTGGCGGTGATGTAGGGCATCACCCCCACCGCGAACACGGTGAGTTTGAGCAGCGCACCACCGGAGAACAGGTTGATCAGCGAATAGATCTGTCCGGCCGCGCCGCCGCTGGCCTCTTTGATGCACTGCTGGACGTTGGGGAAGTTGACGCCAGGGGACGGTAGCGCGGCGCCGACCCGATACAAGACGACGATGCCAAGCGTGAAGAGGATCTTCCGTCTCAGGTCGACTGTCCGCAGCGATGAGATGAAAGCGGAAAGCAACTCTTCCTCCTGCGCAGCCGGGGTTTCCTGCATCACGCGCCCAACACCCGCAGGCCAGGACGTACGGCCGCCTTATCTAAAGCGCGTCAAACCGTGTACGAGACTAACAGCTGGTACGCCAAGGTCTGGTCAGGGCCTTTGCGTCGGCCTTTCGATACCCCGCAGCCGTAAGCCGTGAGGCGTAGAGTTCGTCGTGACTCGTTGCATTTGCTAAATAACTTGGGAGCAGCATGACACGCACTGACCAGGACAGCTGGGACCTGGCCTCGAGCGTCGGTGCCACGGCCACGATGGTCGCCGCGGCCCGCGCACTGGCCAGCGAGGCCGGCAACCCGATCATCAACGACCCGTTCGCCGCGCCCCTGGTGCGCGCCGTCGGTCTGGATTTCTTCCGGCGCCTGGTCGACGGTGAGGTCGCCGGGTCCGAGGGCTCCGAGGGTAGGGGCAAGGATCTGGGGCTGGAGACCGACTCCATCGCGGTGCGCACCCGCTTCTTCGACGACTTCTTCACGGGCGCCGCCCGCGACGGGGTCCGCCAGGCCGTGATCCTGGCGGCCGGCCTCGACGCCCGCGCCTACCGGCTGAGCTGGCCGCCCGGCTGCGTGGTCTACGAGGTCGACCAGCCGGCCGTCATCGAGTTCAAGAGCGCCACCATGTCCAGCCTGGCCGCCACGCCGACCGCCGAGCGGCGCACTGTCGGCGTCGACCTGCGCGACGACTGGCCGGCCGCGCTGCGCGCCAGCGGTTTTGACGCGACGCAACCGAGCTCGTGGAGCGCCGAGGGCCTGCTGATGTACCTGCCGCCCGAGGCCCAGGACCGGCTCTTCGACAACATCACCGAGCTCAGCGCCCCCGGCAGCGTGCTGGCCACCGAGTACCACCCCGCCGCCGCGGGCACGACGATGTCGCAGCGCGCCCAGGAATTCAACGACAGGTGGGCCAAAGTCGGCTGCGACATCGACCTGTCGGGCCTGTTCTTCGACGGCGAGCGCAGCAACGTCGTGGACTACCTGACCGGCAAGGGCTGGGAGGTGGCCGCCCGCCCGCGCCGCGAGCTGTTCGGCGACTACGGCCTGGAATTCCACGACGACGAGGCGACGGCGCAGTTCCGCAACATCGTCTCCGTCACCGCCACCCTGCGCTGAAAGCTCAGCGGGGGTTGGCCGCCGGCGCGCGCACGACCATGGGCACCGCGGGGAAACACCACGCCATCTCCGAGCGCGACTTGCGCAGCGCGGCGGTGCCGTAGCCCCGCTTGCGGTGATCGGGGTGGATCCAGATCCGGACGTCGACCTCGCCCCGGACCAGCTCGCCGAACACCATGCCGACCTTCTCGCCGGAGTCGATGGCCACGAACCACGCGGCCTCTTCGTCGGCGACGCGTGCCAGCGCGGCCTTGATCTCGTCGTCCACGTTGCCGGCGGGTCCACCGGAGCCGTCGCCGGCGAAGCCGATGTCCTCGGTGCGCACGGCGAAGATGTCGCGGTCGGCCGCGGCGGAGAAGGGCCGCAGCTCGAGCGTCTCGCCCAGGCTCGCCGGACGCTCGCCCAGGGTGAAGCTCAGCTGCTTGTTCAGGTCTTCGAGCTCGGCGAGGATCTTGCGGCGCGAGTCGACGGTGAGCTGATCGAACGACATGCCCATCACCGCTTCGGCGGCGACGTGGGAGGTGTCGAGCAGGCGGACGATCGCCTCCACCGCGGCCGCCTTGTTCTCCGATTCCACGACGACGTCGGCGATTTCGTGCCGTCGCTCAAGGGCTTTCAACAGTGCGTCCGCGATTTCGCGGCGGGCGGCTTTGCGGTCCTGGTCGGTCATTGCACCAGCCTAGAACGCCGGTGGTGTCACCGCGCTACATCTGCGGCTCCCCAGCTCCCCGAAGCGCTGATAGCGATCCTCGACCGCGCTCGCCCAGGCGGGATCTGGCTCGACGATGCGATCGATGCGGGCCCATCGGGCGGCATCGGCGATGGTCGTCTCCAGCCCAACCGCCATCCGCGCCAGAAATGCCGCTCCCAGCGCCGCCCCTTCCGCCACCCCGGAGACCTCGACCGGCCGCCCGGTGGCGTCGGCGATCGCCTGCAGCCACGGCGCGACTCGCGTGCCGCCGCCGGTGGCCACGATGCGCGACACCGGGGCGCCGCCGAGTTCGATGAGGCTGCGGACCACGAAGCCGGACGCCTCGTAGGCGGCGCGCCGCAGCGCGGCGGCGTCGTGGGTGAGATCCAGGGCCTCGAGCACGCCCCGGCGGTCCCGATCGTGAAACGGCGTGCGCTCACCGCGCAGGTAGGGCGCCCACACCGGAACGCGCCCTGGTTCCACATCGGTCGGATCCGCCGCTGCCACAACGCGATCCACCCAGCCCAGGAACAGCCCGCCCGCGTTGCTGGCACCGCCGATCTGGCTCTTGCCGGGCGTGGTGTGCGGAATGGTCCACAGGCCGGGCATCTGCCGCGCCTGCGAGATGGTGGTCCACACGATCAGCGTGGTGCCGCACATCACCAGTACGTCGCCGTCGTGGTCGGCGCCGGCGACGATCTGCTCGCACAGCGCGTCGATGGCGCCGGTGGCCAACGCGGCGTCGGTGCCGCGCACCTGCCCGACGACGGCTCCCATGCTCTCCACTCGGGGCATCTGTTCGACGGCCGCGCCGCGCTCGGCGCAGGCCTCGGCATTCCAGCCGGTCCCGTCGAACAGGGGGAACGCGGTGGCGGCGGTGGCGATGTCGATCACCGGCTGGCCCGCCAGCGCGTGGTTGGCCACCGCCGGCGCGGGCCAGTAGCCGGCCGCGCCCGGTGCGTGGGCGGCCGTCCAGCGCAGGAACTCCGCGGCCTCGCCGAGCGCGGGCAGCGGCTGCGCTTGTTGTTCCGGGCCGCCGGGCGCGCGGCCCCGGCCGTCGCCGTAGAGGAGCCCCGGGGTGATGGGCGTGGCGCTGTCGTCGACGGCGGTCATCGACGGCACCATCGCGGAGACGGCCGCCGCCGCGATGCCGGGCTGGTGGATCAGCTCGCCCAGGGCCGCCGACGGCCCACGGCGCCACGCCGCCTCGGCGTCGTGCTCCAGCTGGTCGGGCGCCGGCACCCGCAGCTCATGCGGGATGCGCACGCGGCCCGTCACGTTGCCGTCGGCGTCGGCGGCTATCGCCTTGACCGCGGTGCTGCCGACGTCGATGCCGATTGTGACGTCTTTGCGTGACACGGGCGTCACCGTACGCCAGCATTGGCACTCGTGACGTCTAAACCGCGCGCCTTGGTGACCGCCCCGCTGCGGGGGGCGGGCTTCGCCAAACTGCGTGAGCTGGCCGACGTCGTGTACGACCCCTGGATCGAGCAGACCCCGCTGCGCATCTACAGCCCCGAGCAGCTGGCCGAGCGAATCACCGCCGAATCCGCCGAAATCGTGGTGGTGGAAGGCGATTCGGTGCGCGGCCCGGTGTTCGGCCTCGGCGTGCGGGCGATCGCGTCCACCCGCGGCGACCCCAACAACGTCGACATCGCGGGCGCCACCGCGGCCGGCATCCCGGTGCTCAACACCCCGGCCCGCAACGCCGATGCCGTCGCCGAGATGACGGTGGCGCTGCTGCTGGCCGCCACCCGTCACGTGCTGAGCGCGGACGCGGATGTCCGCAGCGGCAACATCTTTCGGGACGGCAGCATCCCGTATCAGCGGTTTCGCGCGGCCGAGATCGCCGGCCTCACCGCGGGGCTGGTGGGCCTGGGCGCCGTCGGCCGGGCGACGCAATGGCGGTTGTCCGGACTGGGCCTGCGGGTCATCGCGCACGACCCCTACAACCCCGACGCCCGGCACAGCCTCAACGAGCTGCTGAGCGAGGCCGACGTGGTCTCGCTGCACGCCCCGGTCACCGACGACACCGCAGGCATGATCGGCGCGCGGGAGTTCGCCGCCATGCGCGACGGCGTGGTCTTCCTCAACACGGCGCGCGCCCAGCTGCACGACACCGATGCCCTGGTGGACGCCCTGGCCGCGGGCAAGGTGGGCGCCGCGGGGCTCGACCACTTCGCCGGCGAATGGCTGCCGGTCGATCACCCGCTGGTGGCGATGCCCAACGTGGTGCTGACGCCGCACATCGGGGGCGCCACCTTCGACACCGAGGCGCGGCAGGCGCAGATGGTGGCCGACGACCTGGAGGCGCTGCTGGCCGGCAAGGCGCCCGTTCACATCGTCAACCCGGAGGTGCTGGGGCCATGAAGTACGTCGACAACCCGGAAGCCGCGGTGCTGGACGCCGCCAAGGACATGCTGCGCCGCGGCCTGGTGGAGGGTACCGCGGGAAACATCTCGGCCCGCCGCGCCGACGGCAACGTCGTCATCACCCCGTCGTCGGTGGACTACCGCGACATGCAGCTCGACGATCTGGTGCTGATCGACGCGGACGGCTCGGTGCTGCAGGCGGCCGAGGGCCGCTCACCGTCGTCGGAGATGCAGCTGCACCTGGCCTGCTACCGGGCCTTTGACGACATCGGCAGCGTCATCCACAGCCATCCGGTGTGGGCGACCATGTTCGCCATCGCCCACGAAGCGATCCCGGCGTGCATCGACGAGTTCGCGGTGTACTGCGGCGGCGACGTCCGGTGCGCCGACTATGCCGCATCGGGCACGCCGGACGTCGGCACCAACGCCGTGAAGGCGCTCGAGGGACGCGGCGCCGCGCTGATCGCCAACCACGGCCTGGTGGCGGTGGGACCGCGGCCGGACAAGGTCCTGCACATCACCGCCCTGGTCGAGCGGACCGCCCAAATCGTCTGGGGCGCACGCGCACTCGGCGGCCCGGTGCCCATTCCCGAGGACGTCAACCGTAACTTCGCATCGGTGTACGGCTATCTGCGCGCCAACACGTGACGCGAACCTTACGGTGTGAGTCATGGCGCCATATCGCGTAGTCCAGTGGTCGACCGGCAACATCGGCAGTCGAGCGCTCGGCGTCCTGCTGGACCGCGGCGACTTCGACGTGGTGGGCGTTCACGCGTTCGGTTCGGACAAGGTGGGCCGCGATGTGGGTGTGTTGGCCGACCGAACCCCCATCGGTGTGCAGGCAACAGCGGACGCCGACGCGTTGATCGGGCTTCGGCCGGACTGTGTGAACTACATGCCCCGCGTCATCGACTACGAGCTGGTGATCAGGATGCTGCGCTGCGGCATCAACGTCGTCACGACGGGAGATTTCCTGACCGGCACCCATCACCCTGCCGAACTGCCGGCTCTCGAGGAGGCGGCGCAGCAGGGGCGGGCGACCTTTTTGGGCACGGGATTCGAGCCGGGCTTCATCAACGTCGTCGCCGGGTTCCTCACCGGTGCCTGCCGACGCGTCCGCAGCGTCAAGCTCGTCGAAACATTGGACTGCACAACCTATCCCGTAGAGGACGTGTGGAAGGCGCTCGGATTCGGCAAACCACCCCGTGAGCGGGTGACTTACCTCGACCCGGAGACGCAGCGATACGGTCTCGGCTACTTCGAGACGCTGGACATGATCGCAGCCATGCTGGGCACCGAGCTCGACGCCAAGGAGGCATTCGTCGAACCCGCCGTGCTGACAAGGGATTTGAATCTAGGCTGGGTAAACTATGCCGCCGGCACCGCCGGGGGCCAGCGGCGCACCTATCGCGGCTATCGTGGCGGCCGCCCGGTGGTCGAGTTGGCCATCTGCTGGACCATGAGCGACGACGCGCTCGACCCGAAATGGACCGACCCCAAGGGATTCAGTGTGGTGATCGACGGTGAACCACTCATCGACGCGACCATCCGGTTCGGCAGACCTGGCGAGGACGTGATGACCGTGTTGATGGACAGCACCGCCGTCGCGGCGGTCAACGCCATACCGTTCGTTTGTGACGCGCCGCCGGGTGTCATCACCCCGATCGACCTGCCGATCACCGGATCCCAAGGGGCACTTGCCTAGCGCTGGTCGATCCCCACCTTCACCGCGCCGCTGTCCCCCTGGTTCGCGATCGCCGAGAAGGCGTCCCGCCATTGCGCCAGCCCGAAGGTGTGGGTGAGCATGGGACGCACGTCCATCCGCCCGGCGGCGGCCAGGTCGAGGTAATGGGCGATGGCGTGCTTGCGCTGCCCGTCCACCTCTTCGACGCCGAACGCGTTCGAGCCGACGTACGAGATCTCCTTGAAGTAGAGCGGGCTGTCCTCCCACCGCCCGGGGGCGTGAACACCGGCCTTCACCAATGTCCCCCGCGATCGCAGGACCCGCACGCCGACTTCGAAAGTCTCGGGCTTGCCGACGGTGTCGTACACGACGTCGACCGCGCCGGGGTGAGCCATCGGCAATCCCTGCAACGGCTGGCGCAGCCGGCCACCGCCCCACGCGACCAATTCCTCGATGATGGCCAGGCGCGGTTCGTGCGCAAGGACTTTCGCGGCACCGAATCGGCGAGCCAACTCGGCCTGCGCGGCGAAGCGCGCCACCACCGCGACGGCCACGTCGGGATACAGCGCCCGCAGGATCGCGACCGCACACAACCCCAGCGAGCCGGCGCCGTACACCAGCGCGGCGCCGGAGCGGGGCGGCGGGTGGCGGGTGATCGCGTGCAGCGACACCGAGAACGGGTCGGCGAACACGGCCATCTCGTCGGGCATCGACTCCGGCACGGCGAACAGCATGCTGTCGTGGGCGGGCATCAGTTCGGCGTAGCCACCCGTCACGTCGGCCGAGACCCCGGTGTGAATGCCCGGCTTGATGTCGCCGTCGGCGAAACTCCAGCACAGGGTGTAATCACCGGCTTCGCATGCGGGACAGGGCGGTTGGATGCCGCGCGGCCCGCAGGACAGCCACGGGTTGAGCACTACTCGCTCGCCGACCTGCAGCCCTCGGGCCCTGGGGCCGAGCGCCACCACGTCGGCGACCACCTCGTGGCCCATGACTTGCGGGAACGAACAGAACGCCGCCATGGCGTTGTCGGTGTCGCCCTCGCCGAAGTCCATCAGGATCTGCTTGGAGTCCGACCCGCAGATCCCGGTCAGCCGCGGCCGGGTGATCACCCAGTCCTCATGCGGCAGTTCCGGATCCGGCAGATCGCGCAGGGCGGTCGGGGTTTGCGCCAGGTTCCGGGTCAACGCGTTGGCGTCGTCGGGGACCTCGAAAGGCTCCGGCGGCACGCCGTAGACGAGGGCCTTCACCGGGACGCCATCCCCGCCGCCCCGGCGATGAACGCATCCAGGTCGGCGTTCTTGGCGTCGATGACGGCCTTCATGTCGGGCACGTAGTGCTCGAAGCGCTCACTGCCCATGGCCTCGATGATGCCGTCGGCCACCACGTCCGCGGCCACCTTGGGTCCCTGGTAGAGCGGTTCCTCGCTGCCCGGGTGGTCCCATATCTCGGTGTCGACCGGGCCCGGCTCGATCAGCTTCACACGGATCGGTGTGCCGTGCAGATCGACGGCCATCGACTCGCTCCAGCCGCAGAGCGCGAATTTGCTTGCACAGTAAGCGGCTTCGTGGATTATGCCGAGCCGGCCGCCGACGCTGGACACGTTGACGATCATGCCCGATCCGCGTGTCAGCATCCGCGGCAACAGCGCCAGCGTCAGGCGCATCGGGGCGAAGAAGTTGACCCGCATGACGTCTTCGGCCTCGTCCGGGTCCAGTTCGACGACGCTGCGCCGCTTGGGCATCGCGGCGTTGTTGATCAGCACGTCGATGCCGCCGAGCGCATCCCAGGCCCGCAGCGCCAGGTCACCCAGCGCCGACGCGTCGGCCAGGTCGGCCACGAACATCGCCGATCCGGGTGAGGTGTGCCGGCAGTCGGCCAGCACCTCGCCCAGCCGGTCCCGCCGGCGCGCTATCAGCCCCACCACCGCGCCGCGGGTGGCCAGCTGCCGCGCCAGGGCCGCCCCCAATCCCGACGAGGCACCCGTGATGAGCACCCGCTTGCCAGCCGCCGCGTACGTCATCAGTAAAGGTTGCCGCTAAACGCGGGAAGCGTACAGTGGGGGAAGCTTGTTATATCGGCTAAATATTAGATTGACTATCTCCGATAGGGGCACAAACATGACTTCCACCAGGTACGAAGGCGACACCTGGGACCTGGCCTCCAGCGTCGGCGTGACCGCCACGATGGTCGCGGCGGCCCGCGCGATGGCCACCCGCGCCGAGCGCCCACTGATCGACGACCCGTTCGCCGAGCCGCTGGTCAAGCTGGTCGGCGTGGACCTGCTCTCCCGGCCGGCCAGCGGCGAGCTCGATCCCGCCGAGCTGAACGACGTGCACGACGGCGCCGCGGGGTCCGCCGGGGCGATGTCGCGGATGGCCGACAACATGGCGGTCCGCACCAAGTTCTTCGACGAGTTCTTCCTGGCCGCGACCAACGCGGGTATCAAGCAGGCGGTGATCCTGGCCTCCGGCCTGGACGCCCGCCCCTACCGGTTGGCGTGGCCGGCCGGAACGGTGGTCTACGAGGTCGACCAACCGCAGGTCATCGAATTCAAGACCCGCTCGCTGGCCGATCTGGGCGCCGCCCCCACCACCGAGCGCCGGGTGGTAGCCGTCGATCTGCGCGACGACTGGCCAACCGCGCTGCGCAACGCCGGCTTCGACCCGTCCCAGCCCACCGCCTGGAGCGCCGAGGGACTGCTGGGCTACTTGCCGCCCGAGGCGCAGGACCGCCTGCTGGACACCATCACCGAGCTCAGCGCGCCGGGCAGCCGGCTGGCCACCGAAAGCGCCCCCAACCCTGAGCCCGGCGACGAGGACAAGATGAAGGAGCGCATGCAGACGATCTCCGAGCGCTGGCGTGCGCACGGGTTCGAGCTGGACATGGCGGGCCTGGTCTACTTCGGCGACCGCAACGAGGCGGCTGGATACCTCGCCGATCGCGGGTGGCGGCTGAACAGCGCCAGCATCGCAGAACTGTTCGCGGCCAATGGACTTGACCCGCTCACCGACGACGACATGCGCATGAGCGAGATGCTGTACACCTGGGGGATCTATGAGTGAGGGACGCGCCGAGGGCGACAGCTGGGACCTGGCGTCCAGCGTGGGAGCGACGGCCACGATGGTCGCCGCATCCCGCGCCGTGGCGTCGCAGGGACCCAACCCGCTGCTTGACGATCAACTGGCCGATCCTCTGGTCCGCGCCGTCGGGTTGGACCCCTTCATCCGGATCATCGACGGTGAGGTCGATTTCGGCGACGACCCGCTGATGAACCGCAAGACCAGGGCCGAGCAGATCACGGTGCGCACCAGGTTTTTCGACGATTTCTTCGCCAACTCCGGTGTCCGCCAAGCGGTGATCCTCGCTTCCGGCCTGGACACCAGGGCCTACCGCTTGTCGTGGCCCGCGGGCACGGTGGTTTACGAGATCGACCAACCGCAGGTCATCGCGTTCAAGACCAATACGCTGGCCGGCCTCGGTGCCACCCCGACCGCCGAGCGCCGCACCATCGGCATCGACTTGCGCGACGACTGGCCAACCGCCCTGCGCGAGGGGGGATTCGATGTTTCCCAGCCGACCGCGTGGAGCGCAGAAGGGCTGCTGCCCTACCTGCCGCCCGACGCCCAGGACCGGCTGTTCGACAACATCACCGCGCTCAGCGCGCCGGGCAGCCGGCTGGCCACCGAACACGTGCCGGACCCCAATTCCTTCACCGACGAGCGCCTGCAGCGCATCACCGAGCGGTGGCGGCGTGCCGGGTTCGACCTCGATGCGGGTGACCTGTTCTACCGGGGCGATCGCAGCGTCGTCGTCGACTACCTGGCCGAGCACGGGTGGGATGTGAGGGCCCACGCCGTCAGGGAACTGTACGCGCGCAACGGCTTCGAATTCCCCGAAGAACTGGTCGCCGCCTTCGGCGACCTGAGCTACGTCGCCGCGACTCTCAAGTAGGGTTCCACCTATGTCACGCACTCACGACGATGAGTGGGATCTGGCGTCCAGCGTCGGCGCGACCGCGACCATGGTCGCCGCCGGGCGCGCGATGGCGACCAAGGATCCCCGCGGTTTGATCAACGATCCGTTCGCCGAGCCGCTGGTGCGTGCGGTCGGAGTGGAGTTCTTCACCAAGATGATGGACGGCGAACTCGATGTGGATGCCATCGAGAATGCCTCGCCGGTGCGTCTCCAATCGATGGTCGACGGAATAGCCGTGCGCACCAAGTACTTTGACGATTACTTCGTCGATTCCACGCGTGGCGGAGTGCGCCAGGTGGTGATCCTGGCCTCCGGCCTGGACTCGCGCGCCTACCGGTTGCCCTGGCCGGCCGGCACGGTGGTCTACGAGATCGACCAGCCGCGGGTGATCGAGTTCAAGAGCGCCACCCTGGCCGATGTGGGTGCCGAGCCGACGGCATCGCGGCGCACCATCCCCATCGATCTGCGCGCGGACTGGCCGGCCGCGCTGAAGGCGGCGGGATTCGACACGGCGGCGCCGACGGCCTGGCTGGCCGAGGGACTGCTGATCTATCTGCCACCGGAGGCCCAGGATCGGCTGTTCGACAACATCACCGCGCTCAGCGCACCCGGCAGCACCATCGCCACCGAATTCGTGCCGGGCATCGTGGATTTCGACGCGGAACGGGTGCGCGAGATGTCCGGGTCATTCCGGGAGCACGGTGTCGACATCGACATGGCGTCGCTCGTCTACGCCGGCGATCGCAACCACGTCGTCGACTACCTGTCCGGCATCGGATGGCAGGCGCAGGGCGTGACCCGCACGGAACTCTTTGGGCGCAGCGGCATCGAGGTGCCCGCGCCGGAGAACGACGATCCCCTCGGCGAGATCGTCTTCATCACCGCGAAGCTGACCGGGCCGCCCACGTCGGATTAGAGGCGCCCGGGTCCCAGCCAGAGCGCGCTGGCCCCGCTGTAGGACCTTTCGACGCTGTCCAGGATGCCGCCGATGGTGCGGCCCAGCACCGCGCCGAGCGCGTCGGGCAGCGACGCCGCGGCCGGCTGCGAGGAGGCCCGCGGCCGCAGCATGTCCAACAGCGATCCACCCGGGTAGGTCACGATGCGCACGTCGGTGTCCTCGTCCAGTCCGGCAAGGATTTTCGCCCGGCGCAGCGCGGTGCGGAAGCCGCCCAGTTCGTCGACCAGGCCCCGCTCGTGCGCGTCCGCGCCGGTCCACACCCGGCCACGGGCGACGCGTTCGACGGCCTCGGTGGTCAGGTTGCGACCGTCGGCGACGCGCTCCAGAAAGTCCGCGTACACCAAGTCGGCTTCGGCCTCGCGGTGGGCGCGCTGTTCCGGGGTGAACGGCGATTCGATCGACCAGGCGTCGGCATTGGCGTTGGTGCGCACGGTTTCCAGCCCGACGCCCAACCGCTCCAGCAGATCGCGAAGCACCAGCTTGCCGGTGAACACGCCGATCGAACCGGTGATGGTTGCGGGGCTGGCCACGATCGCGTCGGCGGCCACCGCGATGTAGTAGCCGCCGGATGCGGCGACAGCACCCATCGACGCCACCACAGGCTTGCCCCGCTTGCGCGCCCTTTTCACTTCGCGCCACAGGGTTTCCGATGCGGTGACCGAGCCCCCGGGACTGTTCACCCGCAGCACGATCGCCGACACCGAGTCGTCGGCGGCGGCTTCCCGCAGCGCCGCGGCGATGGTGTCGCCGCCGACAGCGGGGCTGGCGAACGGCAGGAACTGGGGTCCACCACGACCATCGACGATCTCGCCGTCGACGTTGATGACCGCCACCGTCGGCTTGGCGCGGCGCCCGGGAACCGACGGCACCGGCGGAGTCAGCCGTGACCGGGCCGTACCCGCGTAGCGCGACACGTACAGCCGTGGTGGTGTCGTATCGGAAACATCCTCCGCCCCAACCAGTTCCGCAATGCGCTCGAAGGCTTCGTCCCGGAAGCCGATCCGGTCGACCAGGCCTGAGGCCACGGCCTCCTCGCGCAACAACGGGGCACGATCGGCCAGCGCGTCGAGCGTGGCGGCGTCGAGCTTGCGTGATTTCGCGACCGCTTCCCACACCTGCTCTTGCACGCTGCGCAACATCCGCGTGACGGCCTCGCGGTGGGCCTCGGTGAATGTGTGCTCGGTGTAACGGTTTACCGCCGACTTGTATTCGCCGCGCGCGACGAATTGGGGTTCGATCCCTGCCTTGTCGAACGCGTCGCGCAGGAACGTGGCATTGCTTGCGAAGCCGATCAGGCCGACGCTTCCGGCCGGCTGCATCCAGACCTCACCGAAGGCCGAAGCCAGGTAGTACGACAGCGTGCCCGGGTAGGTCTCGGCCCAGGCCAGTGACGGCTTGGCGGCGGTGAAGGCGACGACCGCCTCGCGCAGCTCCTGCACCGCGGCCGCCGGCGACGCCGTGAGTTGCACACGGGCGATCAGCCCGGCGACCCGCGGGTCCTCGGCCGCCCGGTGGATGGCGGCCACCATGTCGCGCAGCGCCGTCGGCCTGCTCCCCCCGCTGATGAGGGCCAGGGGATCAAAGCCCGACGCCTCCGGCGGCATCGCGCGCAGGTCCAGTTCGAGCACGCAGCCGTTGGGCACGCCATGATGGCGGGCGGTATCGACCCGTCCGGCGAGGGCCCGAACCTCATCGACGCCGGGGATCGAAGGCAGGAAAGCAAACATGCCTGCAGACTACCGACGCACGGCCGTACGGTGGTCGGGTGAGCTTTGCCATCGCGATCCCGCAGTTCGACTACGACGGCTTCGACGGAGCGGGACTGCGCGCCTTTCTCGCGCGCGCCGAAGAGCTCGGATTCGAGGGCGGCTGGCTGCTCGAGCAGATCGTCGGGCCCGCACCGCTACTGGCGCCCCTGGAGCTGCTGGCGTACTGCGCGGCCTGCACCGAGCGGCTGCGGCTGGGCGTCGCGGTGATGGTGACCTCGTTGCACGACCCGCTGCAGTTGGCGTCGGCGGCGACCGCGGTCGACCGACTGAGCCACGGCCGGCTCGACCTCGGTGTCGCACCCGGCGGTGGCAGGCGGAAATTCGCCGCCTTCGGCGTCGAGAAGGACACCTTCATCTCGTATTTCACCGAGGGCCTGGAGCTGATGAAGGCGGCGTGGTCCGACGAGCCGCGGGTGACGTTTCACGGTCGCTTCCGCGACGTCGACGACCTGCCCATCCAGCCCAAGCCGGTACAGCGGCCGCACCCGCCGATCTGGTTCGGGGGCCTCGCCCCGAAAGCCCTTGCCCGCGCGGTGCGCCACGGCGACTCGTTCCTGGGCGCCGGCTCGTCGACCACCGAGGCGTTCGCCGGGGCGGTGACCGTGGTGCGCCGCGAGCTCGACGAGCAACGGAAGGATGCCGCGAATTTCACCATCGGCAAACGGGTCTACCTGATGGTCGACGACGACGCCGCGCGGGCGCGGGAGCGAGTGCTCGACGGGCTGGACCGCATCTACGGACGCATGCCCGGCGTGCAGGACGTACCGGTGTCCGGCACCCCCGATGACGTGGTGCGCGGGTTGCGTGAGGTCATCGACGCCGGAGCGCAAATGGTGCTGCTCAATCCCGTCGGCAAAGACACGGGAGAGAACCGCGAGCAGATGGAACGCCTTGCCGCGGAAGTGATTCCGCAGCTGAGCTAGCTAGGACAGCTCGGTCGCCGAACCGCCTGCGGCGGTGATCTTCTCGCGCGCACTGCCGCTGAACTTGTGCGCCGTCACCTCGACCTTGACCGTCAGCTTGCCGTCGCCGAGAACCTTGACCAGGGAGTTGCGGCGAACCGCGCCCTTGGCCACCAACTCGTCCACACCGATCGAACCACCTTGCGGGAAAAGCCGATTGAGGTCGCCGACGTTGACGATCTCGTACTCGGTGCGGAACCGGTTGCGGAAGCCCTTGAGCTTGGGCAGCCGCATGTGGATCGGCATCTGGCCACCCTCGAAGGTCGCCGGCACGTTCTTGCGTGCCTTGGTGCCCTTGGTACCGCGACCGGCGGTCTTGCCCTTGGAACCCTCACCGCGACCGACCCGGGTGCGGGCGGTCTTCGAACCGCGCGCGGGCTTGAGATCGTGCAGCTTGATCGTCATTTCTTGCTACCTCCGGTGCCCGTGGCCTTCGCCTCGGCCGGCTCCACCTCGACGAGGTGGCTGACCACCGCGATCAGGCCGCGGGTCTGCGCGTTGTCCTCGCGGATCACCGAGTGGCGAATCCGCCGCAGACCCAGGGTGCGCAGGGACTCGCGCTGCTTCCAGCGGGCCCCGATGGTGCTGCGCACCTGGGTGATCTTCAGTTGACTGCTCATGGTTGTGCCCCCGAAGTCTGGGCCTCTCGTGCGGCCGCACTGGCCATCGCGTCACTTTCGCGGCGCGCCTTGAGCATTCCGGCCGGCGCAACGTCCTCGATGGGCAGGCCGCGCCGAGCGGCCACCTCCTCGGGACGCTGCAGCAGCTTCAGCGCGGCGACGGTCGCGTGCACCACGTTGATCGCGTTGTCACTACCCAGCGACTTCGCCAGGATGTCGTGCACGCCGGCGCATTCCAGCACCGCGCGCGCCGCGCCACCGGCGATCACACCGGTACCCGGGCTGGCCGGGCGCAGCAGCACCACGCCGGCGGCCGCCTCACCCTGCACCGGGTGGGTGATGGTCCCGCGGATCAGCGGCACCCGGAAGAAGCCCTTGCGGGCCTCCTCGACGCCCTTGGCGATGGCCGCGGGAACTTCCTTGGCCTTGCCGTAGCCGACACCGACCATGCCGTGGCCGTCGCCGACGATCACCAATGCGGTGAAGCTGAAACGTCGACCACCCTTGACCACCTTGGAGACACGGTTGATCGCGACAACCCGCTCCAGATAGTTGCTCTTGTCGCCGTCGCGGTCGCGGCCGCCACGACCGCCGTCGCCACGGCGACCGCGGCTGTCGCGGTCACCGCGCGAGTCACGGCTGTCGCCGGCGCCCTGTCCGCCGGTCGGCTGCTCCGCCATTATGCGGTCCTTCCAGTCGTGTTCAAGCTGTTGTCCATCAGAATTGCAATCCGTTCTCGCGTGCGGCATCGGCCAGTGCCGCGATCCGTCCGCCGTAGGTGTATCCGCCACGGTCGAAGACCACGCTGTCGATGCCGGCGGCCTTCGCGCGCTCGGCAATCAGCTGGCCCACCCGCACGCTGCGGGCTTTCTTGTCCCCCTGCAGGCTGCGCACGTCGTCCTCGATCGACGACGCGGCGGCGACCGTGGTCCCGTTCTCGTCGTTGACCAGTTGCACGTGAATGTGTCGCGAGGACCGGTTGATCACCAGCCGCGGCCGCTGCGGGGTACCTGCGAGCTTCTTGCGCAGCCGCGCGTGCCTGCGCAGCCGAGAGACGCGCCGGGTCGCGGAAACGCTCTGCCCCACCGGCTTTCGCGCGGCGGTGTCAGCTTTTGTTTGCGCCATGATCACTTACCTGTCTTTCCGACCTTGCGGCGGATCTGCTCACCCTCGTAGCGCACACCCTTGCCCTTGTACGGGTCGGGGCGGCGCAGACGGCGGATGTTCGCCGAGATCTGGCCGACCTTCTGCTTGTCGATCCCGGTGATGGAGAACTTCGTCGGCGACTGCACTGCGAACGTGATGCCGTCCGGAGCCTCGATCACCACGGGGTGGCTGTAGCCCAGCGCGAACTCGAGGTTGGAGCCCTTGAGCTGCACGCGGTAACCCACGCCGAAGATCTCCATCTTGGTGGTGTATCCCTCGGTCACGCCGGTGACCAGGTTGGACACCAGGGTGCGCGACAGTCCGTGCAGCGAGCGGTTGCGCCGCTCGTCGTTCGGACGGGCGACCACGATCGCGCCATCGTCGTTGCGCGACACGGTGATCGGCTCGGCCACCGTCAGATCCAGGACACCCTTGGGCCCCTTCACCGAAACCTTCTGACCATCGATCGTCACGTCGACTCCGGACGGAACCGGAACCGGCTGCTTACCAATGCGAGACATAGTGTTTCGTTACCTCCCCGCCCTTACCAGACGTACGCGAGGACTTCGCCGCCCACGCCCTGTCGGGCTGCCTGGCGGTCGGTCAGCAGGCCCGAGGAAGTGGAGATGATCGCCACACCCAGGCCACCGAGCACGCGCGGCAGATTGGTGGATTTCGCGTACACCCGCAAACCGGGCTTGGACACGCGGCGCAGGCCGGCGATGCTGCGCTCCCGGCTCGGCCCGTACTTGAGCTGGACAACCAGCGACTTGCCGACTCGAGCATCCTCGGTCCGGTAATCGGTGATGTAGCCCTCGCTCTTGAGGATCTGGGCGATGTTCGCCTTGAGCTTCGAGTGCGGCAGCGTCACCTCGTCGTGATACGCCGAATTGGCGTTGCGCAGACGTGTCAAGAAGTCTGCGATCGGGTCCGTCATCGTCATGACAGCGTTGGTACCTTCCTCGCGATGGTTCCCGGTCCGGGCCTGTCGCGCACCTTTTCTGGGTTGGTCTTGGGGGTTAGGGCTGTTACCAGCTGCTCTTCTGCACGCCGGGCAGTTCGCCCGCGTGTGCCATCTCGCGCAGGCAGATCCGGCACAGGCCGAACTTGCGGAAGACCGCGCGCGGGCGGCCGCACTTGTTGCAACGCGTGTAGCCGCGCACCGCGAACTTCGGCTTGCGCGCGGCCTTGTTGACCAGTGCCTTCTTTGCCATCTACTCAGTTCTCCTTGAACGGAAAGCCGAGAGCCCGCAACAGCGCTCGCCCTTCGTCGTCATTCGTCGCCGAGGTGACGACGTTGATGTCCATGCCGCGGACCCGGTCGATCTTGTCCACGTCGATCTCGTGGAACACCGACTGCTCGGCGAGCCCGAAGGTGTAGTTGCCGACGCCGTCGAACTGCTTGGGCGACAGCCCGCGGAAGTCGCGGATACGGGGCAGCGCGATCGAGGTGAGCCGGTCGAGGAACTCCCACATCCGGTCCCCGCGCAGGGTGACCCGCGCACCGATCGGCATGCCCTCGCGCAGCTTGAACTGCGCGATGGACTTGCGCGCGCGACGGATCTCGGGGCGTTGCCCGGTGATCAGACTCAGGTCGCTGACCGCGCCGTTGATCAACTTCGCGTCCCGCGCCGCATCGCCGACACCCATGTTGACGACGACCTTGGTCACCGTCGGGATCTGCATGACGTTGGCGTAGCCGAACTGCTGCTGCAGCGAATCACGAATCTCGCTGCGGTAGCGCTCTTTCAGGCGCGGCTGAACTTTCTCTGCAGTGCTCATCAGATGTCCTTGCCGTTGCGCTTGGAGATACGAACCCGCTTGCCGGTCTCCTCGTCGACCCGGTAACCGACGCGGGCGGGCTTACCGTCCGAGTCGACGACCATCACGTTGGAGACGTGGATGGGGGCTTCCTGGGTGACGATGCCGCCCGACTGCGCTCCGCGCTGGTTGGTCGAAATCGCGGTGTGCTTCTTGATCCGGTTGACGCCCTCGACCAGCACTCGGTCGCGTTCCGGGTAAGCCTGCAACACCTTGCCTTTGGCGCCCTTGTCCTTGCCGGCGATGACCAGGACGGTGTCGCCTTTACGGACCTTCATTTACAAAACCTCCGGGGCAAGCGAGATGATCTTCATGAACCGCTTTTCGCGCAGTTCGCGGCCCACCGGCCCGAAGATGCGCGTCCCGCGCGGGTCGTTGTCGGGCTTGATGATCACCGCGGCGTTCTCGTCGAACTTGATGTAGCTGCCGTCGGGACGACGGCGCTCCTTGACCGTGCGCACCACGACGGCCTTGACGACATCCCCACGCTTGACGTTGCCACCGGGAATGGCGTCCTTGACGGTGGCGACGATGACATCACCGATGCCGGCGTAGCGTCGCGACGAACCGCCGAGCACACGGATGCACAAGATCTCCTTGGCGCCGGTGTTGTCGGCGACCTTCAGCCGCGATTCCTGCTGAATCACTCGATCTCCTGACCTGGTTGCGTGTGCACGGCAGGAGAACCCACCTGGGTGAGCATTCGGCGGGCATGACCCACCAAAAACCTGACGTGCGCGGTCTTTGTCACCGAAGGGCACGCGGGGCCGATTCGCACCGGCCGAGGTCTGCCCAAGGCAACCCCTAGAGTCTAGGGGACGACCAGCTCAGAGCCAAATTCTGCGCGAAGACGAGCGAGACGCGGAGCGTCTTCGGCTACTGAAGGCTTCAAATCGCCGAGGAATCCCTCCGCTGCACGCTCTTGAACTGCGGAAACGCCTGCTGGGCCGCCTACTGAGAACTAGACTTCCGCAATGTTCTCCGAGACGCGGTATGCGATGAATGGGGACCTGCGCGTCGCCTACCGCGCGTCGCGTGAAGGTTCTCGAGACATCGTGGTCGTCCCGAACTGGTTCACGTGCTGCGAGCTTCTTCCGGAGCTACCGTCCGTTCAAGGATGGGTCGAGGCCATGACGTCGCTCGGGCGACTGATCTTTTTGGACCAGCCGGGCACGGGAGCGTCTGATCCGGTCACGCCGGGAGCCCTTCCGACTTTGGAGCAGTGGGCCGACAGCATCACCGCCGTATTGGACGAGCTCGGAAGTCGCGAAGCGGTCCTCGTCACCTTCGATGGCTCGTTCGCGACGGGGGCGCTGTTCGCGGCATCACATCCGTCCCGCACCAGCGCGCTCGTCGTGCTTGAGGGCTACGCCATTCCGCAGGCCGAATTGACGACTGAAGCGCCCGCGGCCGAAGAAATCATTGCCGCCGTGGTCGCCATGTGGGGCACGGGAGAACTCGAGCATGTGCTTAATCCGGATATGCCGTGGAATGAGGAGATCCGGGCAGCGTGGGCCCGATACGAACGCTTGGCGGCGAGCCCAGCGACCGTCGCCCTCATGCAGCCGCTGCTGGCTGAAATGGACGTGCGGGCGGTGCTTCCGACAATCCGCGTGCCGACTCTCGTCGTGCACCACGCCGACGACCCGATCGCCCTGCCGGTTCTAGGGAAGGACGTCGCCGATCGCATATCGGGCGCGACATACGTTGAGCTGCCTGGACGCAACTCGTATCACTTCGTCGAACCGTGGCGCGAATGCTTCCAGGTGATCGCCGAGTTCCTCACCGGCGAGCAGGCCGACGTGGCCGATGACCGGGTTCTCGCCACGGTGTTGTTCACCGACATCGTGGATTCGACGCGGCGCGCGGCCGATATGGGTGATCGGGACTGGCGTGCGTTGCTCGACGCACACGACGCGATCGTGCGCTCGCAGCTGTCCCGCTTCCGGGGCCGCGAGGTGAACACGTCGGGTGACGGCTTCCTCGCGATGTTTGACGGCCCGCAGCGAGCGATCCGCTGCGCCTTGGCAATTCGTGACGCGGTGCAGGCGCTGGGCATCCAGGTGCGCGCCGGGCTGCACACCGGCGAGTGCGAGGTCCGCGGCGACGACATCGGCGGGATCGGCGTGCACATCGGCGCGCGGGTGAGCGCCCTGGCCGGGCCGAACGACGTGCTGGTCTCCAGCACACTGCGCGACTTAGTGATCGGCTCAGGGCTCGAGTTCGAGGAACGCGGCGCTCACCAGCTCAAGGGCGTGCCCGGCGAGTGGCGTCTGTTCGCCGTCGCCTCTGGGTAAAAGGTTGCGCGCCAATCAGAATGGCGGCGGGTCGTCGTCCCCTTCGGCCGGAGGTGCGGGGCCGAAGTAGGCGGCCTCACGTTCTCGGCGTTTCGGTAGGCGGGCATGGTGGTTTTGCCGCCGTTCGGTGGCGACGCGATGGGCGCGGTTTTGCGCGCGGGTGGTGCGACGTTTGGGCATCATCGCGGTGCGCTCGGCGCAGTAATCGGGGGATGGGTCGGCCTCGGCGGCGGGTATCGCGCCGGTGGCCAGGCACAGGCTGGGAAACAGCAGCGCGCTGCCCGGAGTGGTGACATACGTATGTCCGGCCGGCGAGGTCAAGATCAGCGTGCCGTCGGGCAGCTGCTGGTCGCGCCACCCCCAAAACGTTTTCACCAAATGATGTGTGCGGCATAAGCACTTGAGATTCGAGGCGTGCGTGGGCCCGCCGGCGGCGTACGGAATCGTATGGTCAAGGTCGCAGTCGGACGCCGGGCGATCACACCCGGGCCAGCGACACGTCAAATCCCGGCACCGCACGAAATCGGCCAACGCCCTCGACGGCACATAACCAGACTCCGGGCCGGCATCACCGGGATGGACCAGCGGCACCACCTTGGCCGAGGCGCCCAACTCGGCTATCAACTCCGGCGCGATCAACCCCTCAGCACCCATTTCGACCGCCGGTGCCCGGCCATCACCTAGCGTGGGACGCTCGGCGATCACATGGACCACCACCGGGCTCGACGCGGGCCGCTTCCCCGCGGCGCACTCCGATCGCCCGCACCGACAGCCCAACCGGTCCGCCCCGGCCGCCAGCGCGCCCAACGCATCGGCGCGGCGCTGCTCGTGGGTACGCGGATCGTGCTCACACACCGTGCCCGCCAGG
>NZ_JCALEJ010000087.1:0-229 GCF_059813315.1 Mycobacterium sp. NGS11 | reverse complement strand
ACCAGTAGTACCCGACGTATAGATCACATACGCCACATCATCGGCCGTCGGTTCAGATAAACCGTTGCGCGGCAAGCGGATTCCGGGACGATCGACATCGATGACCGGCAGCCCCAGCCCATCCAGCCGCGAGCGGAGGTCGGCGCTGGCGATCGCGGCGATCGGGCCCGCATCGGCCAGCATGAATTCAATCCGGGCCGTCGGCACCCCGGGGTCGATCGGCAGATAC
>NZ_JCALEJ010000086.1:0-232 GCF_059813315.1 Mycobacterium sp. NGS11 | reverse complement strand
CCCAGTAGTACCCGACGTATAGATCACATACGCCACATCGTCAGCGGTGGGCCCGGGTAACGCCGTGTGGGGTTGAGTTGCGACAACGGGGTCGTTCGGGTCGATGACGGGCAACCCGCGCCCGTCCAGCCGCGAGCGTTGGTCGGCGCTGGCGATCGCGGCGATCGGGCCGGCGTCGGCCATCATGAAGCTGATCCGCTCGTCAGGATGCCCGGGGTCGATCGGCACATAG
>NZ_JCALEJ010000085.1:0-241 GCF_059813315.1 Mycobacterium sp. NGS11 | reverse complement strand
AACGTCGGCGGGCGGCCGTTCGTCACCTCCAGCGCGTGCTGGGGGTCAGCGAACGGTTTGCCTGCCGCGTGACCGGGCAGCACCGCGCAACCCAGCGGCACGCAGCCGTCTCTGCGACCCCCGAGGATCCCGACGCCGCCCTGCGAGCCTGGCTTCGCCAGTACGCCAAGGACCGCCCACGACGTGGGTTTCGGCCCGCGTATCACGACGCCCGCGCTGAAGGCTGGGCAGTCAATCACAA
>NZ_JCALEJ010000084.1:0-256 GCF_059813315.1 Mycobacterium sp. NGS11 | reverse complement strand
CAACGCTCTGGCCGAGACCGTCAACGGCTACTACAAGGCCGAGCTGATCTACGGGCCGGCTCGCACCGGACCGTGGAAGACCGTCGAGGACGTCGAGCTGGCGACCCTGGGCTGGGTGAACTGGCACAACACCAGCCGTCTACACAGCTACCTCGCCGACGTTTCACCAACCGAGTTCGAGGCCGCGTTCTACGATGCACAACGGACCGACCAACCCCTGATCGGAATCCAATAACCCGAGCCTCCGACAGAACCA
>NZ_JCALEJ010000083.1:0-273 GCF_059813315.1 Mycobacterium sp. NGS11 | reverse complement strand
CGGCACAGCCCGGAGCAGATTGTGCGCAAGCTGATGGCGGCCGATCGGCTCCTGGCCGAGGGTAAGGACACGGCAGCGGTGTGCCGCGAACTGGGTGTCTCCGAGGCCACCTACCACCGGTGGCGTAACCAGTTCGGCGGGTTGAAGGCCGAGGACGCCAAACGGCTCAAGGACCTCGAACGCGAGAACACCACCCTCAAACGCCTGCTGGCAGACGCGGAGTTGGAGAAGGACGCGCTGCGGGAGATCGCGAAGGGAAACTTCTAGGCCCGG
>NZ_JCALEJ010000082.1:0-277 GCF_059813315.1 Mycobacterium sp. NGS11 | reverse complement strand
GGAAGTGGCCGCGGCGTTGCGGATCAGTCAGGGCCTGGCCGCCAGCCGGGTGCGGTACGCGCGGGCGATGCGCGAACGGTTGCCGAAAGTGGGCGCGGTGTTCGCGGCCGGGGATATCGGCTACCTGATGTTTCAAACGATCGTGTTCCGCACCGATTTGATCACCGATCCCGACGTGTTGGCGGCGGTGGACGCCGAGTTGGCGGCCAACGTGGCGCGGTGGCCATCGATGACCCGGGGCCGGCTGGCCGCGCAGGTGGACAAGGTGGTGGCCAAG
>NZ_JCALEJ010000081.1:0-277 GCF_059813315.1 Mycobacterium sp. NGS11 | reverse complement strand
TGCAGTGGCCGCGGCGTTGCGGATCAGTCAGGGCCTGGCCGCCAGCCGCGTGCGGTACGCCCGCGCGATGCGCGAACGGTTACCGAAAGTGGGCGCGGTGTTCGCGGCCGGGGATATCGGCTACCTGACATTCCAAACGATCGTGTTCCGCACCGATTTGATCACCGAGCCCGACGTGTTGGCGGCGGTGGACGCCGAGTTGGCGGTCAACGTGGCGCGGTGGCCATCGATGACCCGGGGCTGGCTGGCCGCGCAGGTGGATAAAGTGGTCGCTCGC
>NZ_JCALEJ010000080.1:0-331 GCF_059813315.1 Mycobacterium sp. NGS11 | reverse complement strand
GCTGAATGTCCTTGCGCGCCTGCGGCATCTGCGGATTCACATCATCGAGCAGAACGTTGGCGTTGGTGATCGACTGGCCGAACTTCTCCCCCAGCCCCGACAACGACTGCGCCGCCGCACTCAACGTCAAATTCAGCTTGACCGGATCGACCTTCTCCGCGATCGAAGTGATCGTCTCAAACAACGTGTTGATCTCGGTGGTCACCGAACGCGCATCGATCACCGTGCGCGGCGAAATCTTCTGCGGCGACGGATTGGCCGGCGTCGTCAACGACACATACTTGCCGCCGAACACCGTCGTCGCCTTGATATCGGCATTCACATTCGACGG
>NZ_JCALEJ010000008.1:0-180970 GCF_059813315.1 Mycobacterium sp. NGS11 | reverse complement strand
GTGGCGCCTTGACCCCGCGACGACAGGCGATGGCCGGGGCCGTGCTGGCGGCGGCCCTGCTGCCCGGCCTGGTCGCCGGTTGCTCCTCGGGCCACGACGCCGTCGCCCAGGGCGGCACCTTCGAGTTCGTCTCGCCCGGCGGCAAGACCGACATCTACTACGACCCGCCGTCGCGCCGCGGCCGGCCCGGCCCGCTGGCCGGACCCGACCTGGCCGACCCGGCGCACACGCTGTCGCTGGACGACCCGATCTTCGCCGGCCGGGTCGTGGTCATCAACATCTGGGGGCAGTGGTGCGGGCCGTGCCGGGCCGAGGTCACCCAGCTGCAGCAGGTGTACGACGCCACCCGCGGCGCCGGGGTGTCCTTCCTCGGCATCGACGTCCGGGACAACAACCGCCAAGCGGCGCTGGACTTCGTCAACGACCGCGCGGTGACGTTCCCGTCCATCTACGACCCGCCGATGCGCACCTTGATCGCGTTCGGCGGCAAATACCCCACCACCGTGATCCCGTCCACGCTGGTCCTGGACCGCCAGCACCGCGTCGCGGCGGTCTTCCTGCGCGAACTGCTGGCGTCCGACCTGCGGCCGGTGGTGCAACGACTGGCCGGCGAGGCCTCGCCGACCCCGGTCGGCCAGGCGGCGCCGTGACGGGCTCGAGCCGGCGATGACCGGATTCACCCAGCTCGCCGCCGCCGGCCCGCTCCTGGTGGCCCTCGGCGCCTGCCTGCTGGCGGGGCTGGTGTCGTTCGCCTCGCCGTGCGTGGTGCCGCTGGTGCCCGGCTACCTGTCGTATCTGGCCGCGGTCGTCGGCGTGGACGAACAGCCGCCGGCGGGTGCGGTTAAAGCCCCGCCGGGCGCCCGCTGGCGCGTCGCGGGATCGGCGGCGTTGTTCGTCGCCGGCTTCACCACCGTGTTCGTGCTCGGCACCGTCGCCGTCCTCGGCATGACGACCACGCTGATCACCAACCAGCTGCTGCTGCAACGGGCCGGGGGAGTGCTGACCATCGTCATGGGCCTGGTGTTCGTGGGCCTCATCCCGGCCCTGCAGCGCCAGGCCCGGTTCAGTCCGCGCCAGCTGACCACGGTCGCCGGGGCGCCGCTGCTGGGTGCGGTGTTCGCCCTGGGCTGGACGCCGTGCCTGGGGCCCACGCTGGCCGGTGTGATCACCGTCGCCTCGGCCACCGACGGCGCGAGCGTGGCCCGCGGCATCGTGTTGGTGATCGCGTATTGCCTGGGCCTGGGCATCCCGTTCGTGCTGCTGGCGTTCGGCTCGGCGGGCGCGGTGGGCGGCCTGGGCTGGCTGCGCCGGCACACCCGGGCCATCCAGATCTTCGGCGGCATCCTGCTGATCACCGTCGGCGCGCTGCTGGTCACAGGTGTCTGGAATGACTTCGTCGCGTGGCTGCGCGACGCGTTCGTGTCCGACGTGAGGTTGCCGATTTGAGGCACGTCGTCGCAGGGCTTGTTCAAAAAGGCCGCAACACCTGGCGCGCACTGACTTCGATGGGCACCGCGCTGGTGCTGTTGTTCCTGCTCGCGCTCGGCGCGATCCCGGGGGCGCTGCTGCCGCAGCGCAGCCTCAACGCCGGCAAGGTCGACGACTACCTGAAGGCCCACCCGGTGATCGGGCCGTGGCTGGATCGGTTGCAGGCCTTCAACGTCTTCTCCAGCTTCTGGTTCACCGCCATCTACGTGCTGCTGTTCGTGTCGCTGGTCGGCTGCCTCACCCCGCGGATGATCGAGCACGTCCGCAGCCTGCGGTCCACCCCGGTGGCCGCGCCGCGCAACCTGGCCCGGCTGCCCAAGTACTCGCGCCGGCAGATCCACGCCGGCGCCGACGAGCTGAACGCCCTGGCGAACACGCTGGCCGCGCAGCTGCGCGGGTGGCGCACCGCGATCCGGCATCAGGACGACACCGTCGAGGTGTCCGCCGAGAAGGGCTACCTGCGCGAGTTCGGCAACATCGTCTTCCACTTCTCCCTGCTGGGCCTGCTGGTCGCGGTGGCCGTCGGCAAGCTCTTCGGCTACGAGGGCAACGTCATCGTCATCGCCGACGGCGGCCCCGGCTTCTGTTCGGCCTCGCCGGCCGCGTTCGACTCGTTCCGGGCCGGCAACACGGTCGACGGCACCTCGTTGCACCCCCTGTGCATCCGGGTCGACGACTTCGTGGCGCACTACCTGCCGTCGGGGCAGGCCACGTCGTTCGCGGCGAACATCGACTACCAGTCCGGCAGGGACCTGACCGCCAACACCTGGCGCCACTACCAGCTGGAGGTCAACCACCCGCTGCGGCTCGGCGGCGACCGGGTGTACCTGCAGGGACACGGCTACGCGCCCACCTTCAGCGTCACCTTCCCGGACGGGCAGATCCGCACGGCGACGGTGCAGTGGCGGCCTGACAATCCGCAAACCCTGCTGTCGTCGGGTGTGGTGCGCATCGATCCACCCGCCGGCAGCTATCCCAGCCCCGCGGAGCGCCGCAACCACGAGATCGCCATCCAGGGACTGCTGGCCCCGACCGAGCAGCTCGAGGGCACGCTGCTGTCCTCGCGGTTCCCGGCGCTGGACGCCCCGGCCGTGGCCGTCGACATCTATCGCGGTGACACCGGGCTGGACACCGGGCGGCCGCAGTCGCTGTTCACGCTGGATCCCCGCCTGATCGAGCAACACCGGTTGACCAAGGAGAAGCGGGTCAATCTGCGGGTGGGTCAATCGGTCCGGATCGACCAGGGGCCGGCGGCCGGCACCGTGGTCCGCTTCGACGGCGCCGTCCCGTTCGTCAACCTGCAGGTCTCGCACGACCCCGGGCAGGCCTGGGTGCTGGTCTTCGCGATCACGATGATGGGCGGTCTGGTGGTGTCGCTGCTGGTGCGCCGCCGCCGGGTGTGGGTCCGTCTGACGCCCGACGCCGGCGGGTCGCCCGGTACGGTGAACGTCGAACTGGGCGGCCTCGCGCGCACCGACAACTCCGGTTGGGGCGACGAGTTCGAACGGCTGTCCGAGCGGCTGGTCTCCGGCATCGCTCGCGCCGAGCCGCCCACCGCGTCCGACGGCGACGCGACACCCGCAGCGTCCAAGAGGAGTTCTGAGGTGGACGTCAAATGAATACCGTGTACGTCAACGTCGAGCTGGCGCGCTACTCCGACTGGGCGTTCACGTCGGCGGTGGTGGCGCTGGTGATCGCGCTGCTGTTGCTGGCCTTCGAGCTGGCCTACGCCGGCGGGCGCCGCGCGGATCAGCGGGCCCGGGTGTTGGCCGGCGCCGTCAGCGCCGACTCCGCCACCCCCGGCGTGGTGGACGAGGCGGCCCAACGCCCGATCGACGAGCGTGTCGGCCGGGCCGGGCTGTCCGTGGTCTACCTGGGCACCGGACTGCTGCTGGCCTGCCTGGTGCTGCGCGGCCTGGCCACCCTGCGGGTGCCGTGGGGCAACATGTACGAGTTCATCAACCTGACCTGCCTGTGCGGGTTGATCGCCGGGGCGATCGTGCTGCGCCGCCCGCAATACCGCCCGCTGTGGGTGTTCTTGCTGCTGCCGGTGTTGATCCTGCTCACCGTGTCCGGTCGGTGGCTCTACACCAACGCCGCGCCGGTGATGCCCGCCCTGCAGTCCTACTGGCTGCCGATCCATGTGTCGGTGGTCAGCCTCGGCTCGGGGGTGTTCCTGGTCGCCGGCATCGCCAGCATCCTGTTCCTGCTGCGGACGTCGCCGCTGGCAGAGCCCGACCGCACCGAGCGCAGCGCGCTGAGCCGGCTGATACAGCGGTTCCCCGACGCGCAGACGCTGGACCGCATCGCCTATAGGACGACGATTTTCGCCTTTCCGGTGTTCGGTTTCGGCGTCATCTTCGGTGCGATCTGGGCCGAGGAGGCGTGGGGCAGATATTGGGGCTGGGATCCGAAAGAGACTGTGTCCTTTGTCGCCTGGGTGATTTACGCCGCGTACCTGCACGCCAGGTCGACTGCGGGATGGCGGGACAGGAAGGCCGCCTGGATCAACGTCGCGGGGTTTGTGGCCATGGTCTTCAACTTGTTCTTCGTTAACCTGGTCACTGTGGGCCTGCATTCGTATGCGGGCGTCGGGTGACGGTGCTCAACCGGCCCAAGCAACGCACAACACGCTGAAGACCGCACAACAAAGGGGAGTGCAGTGACCGAGCAGCCAACGTCGGGCGTGGGGGCGCCCGAACAACCGACCACGCAGATACCCCCGCAGACGGAGTCCGCGCCGGCCCAGCACGAGGGCGCCGAACCCCAGGCCGAGTCGGGTGGCTCGGGTGCCGAGGCCCCGACCCGCGCCTTCGCCGGTTTCCGCACCGAACGCCGCGTGCCCGGTCCCGAACGCCAGCAGGCCGCACCGCCCACTGCCCCCAGGCCGGGCGGGATGCCGCCCTGGGACGCCACGCCGGTGACCGGCATCCCACGGGTCGATCCGACGGCGTATGGCGCTTACTACACCGGCCCGGACGCGCCGCCCACGCAGTTCCAGGGGGCGCCGCAGCGGCCGGAGCACCTGCCGCACACGCCGTATCCGGAGCTGTCCACCGGCATGCTGCTGCGGCCGGTGGCCCCGCCGCCGTCGGACGGATGGCGGCTGCTGCTGTTCAAGCTGTCCGGCGGGCTGATCAACTTGGGCGAGAGCCCTCGCGCCACGAGGTACAACAACCTGGTCGCCCAGGTGAACCGGCCGCTGCGGGGTTCCTACCGAGTGGCCTTCCTGTCGTTGAAGGGCGGCGTCGGCAAGACCACGATCACCGCGACGCTGGGCGCCACCTTCGCCTCCATCCGCGGTGACCGTGTGGTCGCCGTGGACGCCAACCCCGACCGCGGCACGTTGAGCCAGAAGATCCCGCTGGAGACGGCCGCGACGGTGCGCCAGCTGCTGCACGACGCGGGAACCATCGAGCGCTACAGCGACGTGCGCCGCTACACCTCCAAGGGCCCGAGCGGCCTGGAGGTGCTGGCGTCCGAAACGGACCCCGGCATCTCGGACGCGTTCGGCGCCGACGACTACGTGCGCGTCCTGGACATCCTGGAACGGTTCTACGGCTTGGTGCTCACCGACTGCGGGCCCGGCCTGCTGCACTCGGTGATGGGCTCGGTGCTGGACAAGGCCGACGCGCTCGTCGTGGTCAGCTCGGCGTCCATCGACGGCGCGCGCAGCGCATCGGCGACGCTGGACTGGCTGGACGCCCACGGCCACGAGGACCTGGTCCGCAATTCCATCGCGGTCATCAACGGGGTCAAGCCACGGCCGGGCAAGGTCGACATGAACAAGGTGATCGACCACTTCTCCCGGCGCTGCCGCGCGGTCCAGCTGGTGCCCTTCGACCCGCACCTGGAAGAGGGCGCCGAGATCGAACTGGACCGGTTACGGCGCGGGACGCGCGAAGCGCTCACCGAGCTGGCCGCCATCGTCGCCGACGGGTTCCCCGGTGATCAGCACAACCCGGGAGTGCTCGGCTAGGTCGGCGGTCGCAAGCGCGGCGGAGCCGGGCGCCGCGGGCCGCCGCCATCGGCTAGCGCCGGTCAGCTGTCGCCGTGACCCAACCGCCGCAGGAAATCCGGATCGTCGTCGGGTCCGATGACGCGCGTCTTCGGCCGGTGGGTCTGCGACCGCGCGGCACGCCAGCCGACGTAGATCAGCGTCCCCAAAATCACGACGAGCAGCAGGTAGAGCACGCAACACCTCCTTGGGGCGAATATACCCGCGCCGTAGGCTCACCCTGTGTCACAAGAAGCTAGCGACGACAGCACCGGCGGCATGCGGGACCACGCCGCGAACCAGGGCACGGCGCGACAGGGCGCAAGCCGCGTCGCCGTCCCGGTGGCGGCGTACCTGATGGCGCGGGTGCTGCTGGCGGTCGTGCTCACCGGCGTCATCTACGGCGTCGCCCGCTTGGCGGGCATTTCACAGTTCCCGATCGTGGTGGCGGTGCTGTTCGCCCTGATCATCGCGATGCCCCTGGGCATGCTGGTATTCGCGCCGCTGCGCCGCCGCGCCACCGCCGCGCTGGCGATCGCCGGGGAGCGGCGGCGCCGGGAGCGCGAACTGCTGCAAGCCCGGCTGCACGGGGACGCCGAGGCCACGCCGGACGAGGGCGGCCGCGATTCGGGGCCCGGTTAGCCGCTCGGCAGCCGCACGACCTGTGCGGCATAGCTCAGGCCGGCGCCGTAGCCGAGCAGCAGGGCCAGATCGCCGGCCTTGGCCGCGCCGGTCGCCAGCACTTCGGCCATCGCCAGCGGAATGGACGCCGCCGACGTGTTCCCGGTGTGCTCGATGTCGTTGGCGACGACCGCGTCCGGACGCAGCTCGAGGCCCTTGGCCAGCACGTCGTTGATCCGGCTGTTGGCCTGATGCGGCAGGAACACGTCGATCTCGTCGGGCCGGACGCCCGCCGCGTCCATGGCCTGCCGGCCGACCTTGCCCATCTCGAATGCCGCCCAACGGAATACCGCGCTGCCCTCGAGCCGCAGGAAGGGCCGCGGGCCCGTCGGGCGGTCCATGTAGTCGATCCAGTCGATGTCCTGGCGGATGGCCGTGGCCTGCGCGCCGTCACTGCCCCAGACGGTCGGGCCGATGCCCTGGTCCGGTGTCTCACCCACCACCACGCCGGCGGCGCCGTCGGCGAAAATGAAGCAGTTCGTGCGGTCCTGCATGTCCACGGTCGGGGACAGTTTCTCCGAACCCATCACCAGCACCTTGGCCGCGGTGCCGCCCCGGATCATGTCGGCCGCCACGCCCAGCGCGTAGCCGAAGCCGGCGCACCCGGCCGAGACGTCGAACGCGGGCACGCCGGTGGCGCCCAGCGCCGCCGCTACCGATGGGGCGCACGCGGGTGTCTGCAGGAAATGCGTGCTGGTGGCGACGATCACGCAGTCGATGTCGGCCGCGGTCAGCGACGCTTTGGCGATCGCCTCCTGCCCGGCCGTGGTCGCCATGGACGCGGCGGATTCGTCGCGGGCGGCGAACCGGCGCGTTTTGATACCGGTACGGGAGTAGATCCACTCGTCGGACGAATCGATGTTCTCGCAGAGCTCGTCGTTGGTGACCACTCGCTCCGGCCGGTACGACCCGACGCTGAGTAAGCCGATGTTGGTGGGCCCGGTGGTCGCGGCAATCTGCTTCATCGCGGTCCTTCGCTATCGCCCCAGCAGACGCAAAGGTACTCCACCGGGGGGCCCTCGAAAACCTTTGTCTGCACTATAGATACTCCCGGTGGGCGCTCAGCTGGCCAGCGCCAGCGCCGCGGACACCGCGATCGCCCACACCACCATGGCCAGCCCGGTGTCGCGCAACACGGGAATGAGCTCCGGGCCGCCGCGGCCGGATCGCACCGGCGCCGCCGCGCGCAGGGCCAGCGGCGTGGCCACCAATCCGACGGCGCACCAGGGTGTCGCCAGCATGAGCACCAGGGTCAGCGCCCCGGCGGTCCCCAGCAGCACCTGGTACAGGATCCGGGTTCGGGCATCGCCCAGCCGCACCGCCAGGGTGATCTTTCCGGTGCGGGCATCGGTCGGAATGTCCCGCAGGTTGTTGGCCACCAGCACCGAGGAGGACAACGCGCCGATCGACACCGCCAGGAGCAGGCCCACCCAGTCCACGCGCAGCGCCTGGGTGTACTGGGTGCCGAGCACGGCGACGAGCCCGAAGAACAGGAACACCGCGATCTCGCCGAAGCCGGCGTAGCCGTACGGTTTCGACCCGCCGGTGTACAGCCACGCCCCGGCGATGCAGGCCGCTCCCACCGCGATCAGCCACGGCGCGCTGAACAGCGCCAGCGCCAGGCCGGCGAGCGCGCCGATGGTGAGGCTGACGATCGCCGCGGCCAGCACCGCCCGCGGCGCCGCCAGCCGCGAGCCGACCAGGCGCACCGGGCCGGCCCGGACGTCGTCGGTGCCGCGGATGCCGTCGGAGTAGTCGTTGGCGTAGTTGACACCGATGATCATCGCGAGCGCGACGGCCAGCGCCAGCAGCGCCTTCCACCACACCGCGGAGTGCAGCCATGCCGCGGCACCGGTTCCCGCGACAACCGGCGCCACCGCGTTGGGCAACGTCCGCGGCCGCGCACCGGAAACCCACTGCCCGAAATTGGCCACCCGACCATCCTGCCAGGATGCAAGCCGCCCATCCCCGGGCCCCGCACCCGCGATCGCTTCGGTGTGATGCACCACAATGGTCGGATGCTCGGAGTCATCGGCGGCAGCGGCTTCTACACCTTCTTCGGATCCGACTCCCGCGACGTCACCGTCGACACTCCGTACGGGCCGCCCAGCGCCCCGGTCACCCTCGGCACCATCGGCGGCCACAAGGTCGCTTTCCTGCCGCGCCACGGCGCCGAACACGAATTCTCCGCGCACACCGTGCCATACCGCGCCAACATGTGGGCCCTGCGCAAGCTCGGCGTGCGGCGGGTGCTGGCGCCGTGCGCGGTGGGCAGCCTCGATCCCGAACTCGGTCCGGGCACCTTCGTGGTGCCCGACCAGCTCGTCGACCGCACCCGGGGCCGCGCCGACACCTATTTCGACTCCGGCGGCATCCACGTCGACTTCGCCGACCCGTACTGCCCTACGCTGCGCGACGCGGTGAAAGTCCTGCCGGGCGTGACCGACGGCGGCACCATGGTGGTGATTCAGGGCCCGCGCTTTTCCACCCGCGCCGAAAGCCAGTGGTTCGCCTCAGCCGGCTTCTCGCTGGTCAACATGACCGGCTATCCGGAGGCGGTGCTCGCTCGCGAGCTCGAAATCTGTTATGCCGCAATCGCATTGGTGACCGATCTGGACGCCGGTGTCAGCGCCGGCGAGGGCGTGAAGACCGTCGACGTGTTCGCCGAATTCGCCAAGAACATCGACGGGTTCAAGACGCTGGTCCGCCAGGCCATCGGCCGGTTGGCCGCCGACCGCACCTGCACGCATTGCCTGCCGCACGCCGGGGTCACCCTGCCGATCGAGCTGCCGTGAGGGTGCTGCTGACCGGTGCGGCCGGCTTCATCGGTGCGCGGGTGGACGCCAAGCTGCGGGCCGCGGGTCACGAAGTCGTCGCCGTCGACGCGTTGCTGCCCGCCGCGCACGGCCCAAACCCGGTGCTGCCGCAGGGATGTCATCGCGTCGACGTGCGCGACGCCGACGCACTGGCCCGGCTGTTGGCCGGCGTGGACCTGGTGTGCCATCAGGCGGCAATGGTGGGCGCGGGCGTGGACGCCGCCGACGCCCCGGCTTACGGCGGCCACAACGATCTGGCTACCACCGTCCTGCTGGCGCAGATGTTCGCCGCGGGGGTGCGGCACCTGGTGCTGGCCTCGTCGATGGTGGTGTACGGCCAGGGGGGTTATCACTGCGACCGACACGGAGCGGTGGATCCGCTGCCCCGGCGCCGGGGCGACCTCGACGCCGGGATCTTCGAGCACCGCTGCCCGGCCGGCGGGGAGGAACTGCACTGGCGCCTGGTCGGCGAGGACGCCTGCCTGCGGCCACGAAGCCTGTACGCCGCCAGTAAGACCGCCCAGGAGCATTACGCGCTGGCGTGGTCGGAGGCCACGGGTGGTTCGGTGGTGGCGCTGCGCTACCACAACGTCTACGGCCCCGGCATGCCGCGCGACACCCCCTACTCCGGGGTGGCGGCGATCTTCCGGTCGGCGCTGGAAAAGGGCGAGTCGCCAAGGGTTTTCGAGGACGGGGGCCAGATGCGCGACTTCGTCCACGTCGACGATGTGGCCGCTGCCAACGTCGCGGCGACACAACAGCGCGAGGGTTTCACCGCGATCAATGTCTGCTCGGGACAACCCATTTCGATCCTGGAGGTGGCCGGCGCGCTGTGCGACGCGCGCGGCGGCTCGCTGTCGCCGGTGGTCACCGGGCAGTATCGCAGCGGCGACGTGCGCCACATCGTCGCCGATCCGTCGAGGGCCGCCGAGGTGTTGGGTTTTCGTGCGGCCGTCACACCGGGCGACGGGCTGCGCGAATTCGCGTTCGCGCCCCTTCGCTGAATCAGCCCGGCGGGGGCCGGTAGATCTGCGGCTTCTGCACGGGTATTTGACGCGTTCCGGAGTCGTCGCCCCTAAAGATCCGCGGGGCGTTGGCCAGCGGCGGTATCTCCGAGGTCGCCGGTTCGTTGTCCCCGCCGGGCACTCCGGCGGGGATGCGGGTGGTCGGCGCGGCCGACGGCGCGGCGCCCTGGGCCACCGGCACCCGGGTGGTCGGTGCTGCCGCGTTGGCGGCGGCCGCGCGCCTGCGGGCCGCGCGAGTGGCCCGCCGCCGACCGCGCAGCTGCCCGGCGACGATCGCCGCCGCCAGGATGCCCAGCGCCAGGCCGCACAACGCCACGTCGAAAACGCTGGTGATCTGCTGGGCTAGGTTGTTGCCGTAGACCGGGTGCAGCGCAGGCGAATTGGGTGAGTCCGCGAACCGCGGCGCCAGCACGACGCCGACGACGACGCGGGCGACGCTGAGCGTGGCGACGAGCCCGCACAGCGACGTGACCACCCTCGGCGAAAGGGCGGCCAGCCTGCCGCGCAGCCAGATCGCCAGGACCGCGGTGGCCAGATCGAACGCGGCCAGCACGATGCTGTCGTACCGGGAGAACGGGTAGTTCAGGATTATGCCGACGACCAGGTCGGTGATCCGCATCGCTATCGACCCCACGCACCAAACGGCGATGAGCAGCAAGCCATTTCGGGTCGCCGCGCGCCACGCCGACTCCTCCGTCGGCGAGGCGTTCCGCTGACCGAACAGCGCCCGCGGCGCGAACAGCGCCGCGCCGGCCGCCCACGCCAGGTAGCCCTCGAACCCGACGCCGGCGGTGGACGTGTTCTGCGCGATGCCGTGGAACGCGTCGATGTCACGACCGGCGGGCAAGAGCCACACCAGGATCCCGGCGGCGAGCGTCGACGCGCCGAGCGCGACGATCGTGAGCCGGCTCGCCCGGGTGTCGCGCAGCAACCACCTGGAGGCGACCAGCACGGCCACCAGGGCCACCACGCCGTACACCACCGCGGTCGCGATCACGGCGATGTTCTGCTTGCCGAATTGGTCGGTGCCGCCGGTGCTTTGCAGCGCGTACCGGACCCGCCAGTACAGGTTGAAACCGAAGCTGAGCACCGCCGCGAGCATCGACAGCGAGCCGATGATCCGCGCGGACCTGTGCCACCCGGTGGATTCGTCGCCCGCCGGCACGGGTCCGGCGAGTGCGCCGGTGGGCATCGCCTGGGCGCTCAACAGCGAGCCGGCGATCCCGACCCATGCCCCCGGCCCGACGCCGCCCGGCACGTTGACCGTGCCACCGAAGCGGACGGTCTCGTACGCGTCGAACACGACGAATGCGAGCACCAGCAGCAGGTAGGGGACGTTGAGCGCCAGGCGAAGCCGGGCGGCCCGCGCGGGATCGAAACGCGCGCCGGCCGACCGCCAGGAACCGGCGACCGCGACGGCGGCGACGGCCAGCACCGTCACCGCGATCAGCACCGCGAACAGCGTCGCGCTGCTGTTCGGGATGCCGACTCCGAAGTAGAGGTTCCATGGCAGGAACACCGCCAAAATCAGCAGTGCCACCGCGGCCAGGTCACCGGCGTGCCGGTACCGCTGCGCTCCCGCGGCGGCCGGCGCGGGGCCGGCCGTGGCGTGCGGGCGGATGATGCGCGGCGCCGGCGCCTGCTGGGTCTGACTGCGGATCGGGCCGGTAGGCGCGTCGTCGCTGCTCTGGCTCACCATGCCTCCCGGGATGCGAGGACCGACATTCTTGGCGCAGTTTCCGGTGTTCGGCGAGGGATTACCCCGCCGGGCGAAGTGCACTGCTCGCTTGCGAACATATTCTCCGTTCGGATGCCGTGGCAGTGGCTGTGGCCGGCTGCTGGGGCGGAGATGATCCTGCGGCAATCGTCCTGTCGTTCGAAAAGCTGGTTACGCTGCGCTAGTAGACGAAGCTTGTCGCCTGAATGATTGATACTCCAACGGTATCGCAAGTGTAATGATGCCGGGACATTGCTGGTTGCGGGGTAGCCAGCCGAAGGAGAGCCGGGATGGACGTCGTTTTGGGGGTTGCGGTCACCGGACCCGTCGCGCGCTTGGCCCTGGTCGGGTCCGGCGCGCAGGGAACCGACGTGATCGACCAATCCGTCGTCGACCTCGCCGACAATCCGATCGGGACGCTGACCGAGACCGTGGTCGGCACGAATCGGCTGCTGGCCGGTGAGAACCACCACCTGGTCGGCACCCGGTTGTGCTGGACCGATCATCCCGCCGCCGACCAGCTTCGGCGCGCGCTGGAGGATTCCGGCGTCCACAACGTCGCGGTGCTTTCGGAGTCGCAGGCGGTGGCCGCCCTGATGCGCGCGGCCGGCCGGCCCGGCGCCGCGCTGGTGATGGACGACGCGACCGCGACGCTGTCGATGGTGGATTCGGGTGACGGTGATCCGGACGCGCCGCCGACCGTGCTGGCGAGCCAGCAGCTGGCGGGTGGGTCGGGTGGCGATGCGACGGCCGCGTTCCACACGATGATGGCGAACCTGGGCGCCCACCCCGGCGCCCCGCAGGATGTGTACCTGCTCGGCGCATCGCCGGATCTGAACCGGGTCGCCGACGAGCTCCGCGACGCGTCGACCATGCGGGTGCAGGTCGCCGAGGACCCCACCTTCGCGCTGGCCCGCGGCGCAGCGATTGCCGCCGCAACGGCGGCGGCGCTGCAGGCGGGGGGCGCTACGGCCATGGTGCCGGCGCCCGGCCTGACGGGAGATGAGACCGCGATGGCTTCGGCGTTCGGGGACGCCACCACGGCGGTGCCGTCGACGGGACCGATCGGCGATGAGACGGCCTTCGTGCCGGCATCGGGGTTCGCGGACCCGGGCGCCGAAGACCAGCAGCTGGCCTACTCGATGGCCGACGAGGGCGAGCAGTACCCGGGCGAATTCGCCGAGTACGACGCGGAATTGGACGACTACGAGTACGGCGAGGCCGACGAGGACGAGCCGGCGAAGCTGTCGCGGCGATCGTTGGTGATCGGCAACGCCGTCATCGCTTTCGCGGTCATCGGATTGGCGTCGCTGGCCACCGCGATCGCGGTCGCCGTTCGCCCGACCGCCAGCCAGCAGCCGGTGGTGGGGGTCCAGAACGGCACCCCGGGCAAGTTCATGCCGATCCTGCCGAGCCAGCAGCAGGCCCCACTGCCCCCGCCGCCGCCCGACCAACCCAACGCCGGATTCCAGGGCGGCACCGTCGAGGCTCCCAGCTACGTCCCGGCCCCACAGCAGGTCGGCCCCCCGTCGGGTGGCGGAGTGTCGAACGCTCCCGCTCCCGAGGCGCCGGTCAATCCCAGCGCCGTGCCGAATCCCGATCCGGGTTGGGCGCCCCGCCCGAATCCCATTGTGCCCATTCCTATTCCGATACCCATCCCGATCCCGGGGTGGGGCCCGAACTACCCGCCGTACACGTCGCCGACCTTCACGTCGCCGACGATCACGCCTTACACGCCACCGACGACGACGTATTCGCCCCCGACGACGACGTATTCGCCTCCGACGACGACGTATTCGCCGCCGACCACCACGTATTCGCCGCCGACGACGACGTACTCGCCGCCGACCACCACGTACTCGCCGCCGACCACGACGTACTCGCCACCGAGCACCACGTATTCGCCACCGAGCACCAAGGCGACCACCCAGGCGCCGCCGCCGAGCACGTATTCGCCGCCGAGCACCCAGGCCACGCAGGCCCCGACGCTCCCGCCGCACACCCAGCAGACCCTGCCGCCGCCCACGCAGCAGCAGCCGGTGTTCCCGCAGCAGCCCCACCAACACCACGGATTCTGAGGGTGGCCGACACCGACGGCCTGGTCACGGTGGTCCTGCCCTGCCTCAACGAAGAGGAGTCACTGCCCGCAGTGTTAGCCGCCATACCCGCGGGATACCGGGCCCTGGTGGTGGACAACAACAGCACCGACGACACCGCCGCGGTCGCGAGCAGGCACGGTGCCCAAGTCGTCGCCGAACCGCGGGCCGGGTACGGCTCGGCCGTCCACGCGGGCGTGCTGGCGGCGACGACCCCGATCGTGGCGGTGATCGACGCCGATGGCTCGATGGACGGCGCCGATCTGCCCCGGCTGGTCGCGGAGTTGGAACGCGGCGCTGACCTGGTGACCGGCCGGCGCCGGCCGGTAGCCGGGCTGCACTGGCCGTGGGTGGCCAGGGTGGGCACCGTGGTCATGAGCTGGCGACTGCGCACCCGCCACGGCCTACCGGTCCACGACATCGCGCCGATGCGAGTCGCCCGGCGCGAGGCGCTGCTCGCGCTGGGCGTCGCCGACCGGCGATCGGGTTATCCGCTGGAACTGCTGGTGCGTGCCGCGGCCGCCGGCTGGCGCGTCGTCGAACTCGACGTCAGCTACGGCCCGCGGACGGGCGGCAAGTCGAAGGTCAGCGGTTCACTGCGGGGCAGCATCACCGCGATCCTGGACTTCTGGAAAGTGATTTCGTGAGCGTCCTTCCGGTCACCCTGCTGGTGGTCGCGAAGGCGCCGGAGCCGGGCCGGGCAAAGACGCGGCTCGCGGCGTCCGTCGGCGATCGCGTCGCCGCCGAAATCGCCGCCGCCGCACTGCTTGACACCCTCGATGCCGTGGCCGCCGCTCCGGTGGCGGCGCGGGTGGCGGCCCTGACCGGAGACCTGGACGCCGCGGTGAACGCCGCCGAAATACGGCAGCGGCTCGCTTCGTTCACCGTGATTCCCCAGCGCGGTGCCGATTTCGCGGACCGGCTCGCCAACGCGCACACCGACGCGGCCGGCGGGCTTCCGGTGCTGCAGATCGGCATGGACACCCCTCAGGTGAGCGCGGATCTGTTGACGGCTTGCGCGCGCCGGCTTCTCGACGCGCCGGCCGTCCTCGGGCCGGCCCGGGACGGCGGCTGGTGGGTGCTGGGCGTCGCGGACCCCGCGACGGCGCAGTGCCTGCGCACCGTGCCGATGTCGGTGCCCGACACCGGGGACTTGACGCTGAAGGCATTGCGCGACAACGGCATTGATGTGGTTACCCTCGAGACGCTGGCCGACGTGGACTTCGTCGACGACGTCGCGGTGGTGCGCGACGCCTGCGGCCCCGCCAGCCGGTTCGCGCGCGTCACCCGCGCCGCCGGTCTCTAGAGATCCGCAGGACAACACCGGCGTTTTGTATAAGGATGAGGCGGTGCGAACGCTTCTCGTGCTGGCGGGCTTCGCCGCGGTCATCGGCGCGGCCGCGCCGGCACAGGCCGAGCCCGGCGGCAACCCGGATGCGAATTTCTTGGCGGCGCTCGATCAGGCCGGCGTGCCTTACAAGAACGGCGCCGTCGCGATTCGGGTCGGCAAGAAGGCCTGTGAATTGATGGATCAGGGCCACTCCCAGGCCGATGTCATCCAAAGTGTGTCGTCGGAAAATGCCGGATTCACCGTGGCGGACGCGACCCACTTCACGACCAGCGCCGTCAGCGCCTATTGCCCACAACACCTCGGCGAGCCCACCACCGAGCCGCCGCCCCCGCCCGCCTGGTGGGATATTCCTTGGATTCCCTTGCCGGCGCCGGGCGCCGCGTAGCACGAGAACGGTAGTCCGCCGGACGGACTGGTCTCTACCAGTGCGTCAGGATGATCGTGTTGAGCGCCAGCGCGCCGAGGGCGTTGAGCGCCAACCAGATCCGGTGTGACCGTGTCGGCAGCAGAGCGGCCGATGCGGTGAGCCAGATGGTGAACGGCAGCCAGATGCGTTCCACCTCGGCCTTGCTGAGCATGCTCAGGTCCGCGCAGACGATGGCGGCCAGCATGCCGAGCAGCAACAAATGGAAGCCGGAGCGGCGGCGGATGGCGGGCCAGTCGAAAACCCTGCTGATACCGGCGACCCCACCCAACCCGATCGCGCACACCACGGACGCCAGGTTGGCCCAGCTCCAATACTGGAAGGGGCGGTCTTTGGCGATGCCCTGCCAATAGCGTTGCTGCACCAGGGTGTAACCGTCGAACCAGTAGAACCCGGCGATCGCGAAGGCCACCGCCACCGCGATCGCGGCCAGCGCCGCCGGGCCGAGGGCCCGCAGGATCGCTCGCCAGTCCGCCAAGCGGCTGCCCGGGGGCTGCCGGACCGAGGCCAGCACCGCCACCGCCGGCAGCCCCATCAACATCAGGCCGTAATTGCAGAACACGCCCCAGCCCAACAGCAGGCCCGCGCCCGCGGCCGTCAGCGCGGGGAAGCGGACCGGACGGTGCACCGCCACGGCCAACAACGCGATGCCCCAGGCCGCCACCCCGGCGAAGTATCCGTCGGCGGAGACAGCCACCCAGATCGCGGTCGGCGCCAGGGCGACGAACGGGGCGGCGCGCCGTGCCATCTGTTCGTCGGCCAGCGCGCGCACGGCGATCACCACCGCGGCCGCCGCGCTCGAGCCGGCCAGCAGGCACAGCAGCCCGGCCCAGGCGCCGCCGTGCAGGCCGAGCCGGTCCAGCCAGACGAACGTCAGCAGCGCGCCGGGCGGATGTCCCGACACGTGCGTGGTCCACGAGTTCGGCTGGTAGTCCACGATCCGGCTCGCAAACGTGCGCAGCGTCGCACCGATGTCGCTGATGCCCGGCACCTGCCACAAGTATTCGTCGCGGGTGGTCAGCCGGCCGGCGAAGCCGCGCTGCCAGCCGTCGATCATCGCCAGCGCGAACGCCCACCCGCACGCGGTGACCCAGCTGCCCAGCGTCAAGGCACGCCACGAAAGGCGTTGCGCCAGAACGGGTCCCCACGCCACGATGACGATCGCGATCACAATCGCGGGCCCGGTTCCCCAGCCGGCGTGGATCAACCATTCGCCGAAGATCGGCGCGGAGCCGGCGTGGGTGGCGAACTTCTCCCGGGCGATGTCGAGGCGCGGGCGCACGCCTGAGTTCATCCGCGGCAGCACGAACGCCGCGGCCACCAGCACGAGCCCGACCGTGACCGCCACCGCTTCCCGCGCTGCCGCCCGCCCACCGATCCTCACGGACGAACAGCCTATTGATCGCCGGCGAACCGGCGCGCCAACGCGGTGCGGTCGACCTTGCCGATGCCGCGACGCGGCAGTGCGTCGACGATGTACAGCTCGCGCGGCGCGGCGGTGGCGTCCAGGGTGCGCGCCACGTGCGCGCGCAGCGCGTCCAGGGTGGGCGCGGCGGACCCGTCGCGCACCACGATCGCGGCAACCACCCGCTGGCCCAGCCGGTCGTCGGCCACTGCGAACACCGCGCAATCGCTGACGGCGGGATGACTGGACAGCGCAGCCTCGACCGGCTGCGGCAGCACCGTCAACCCGCCGGTGCTGATCGCGTCGTCGGCGCGGCCCAGGACGGTCAGCACGCCCGCGTCGCTGACGGCGCCGAGATCGTCGGTGGCAAACCAGCCAGGTTCGGCGAACGGATCCGGCTCGACGGGGTTGCGGTAGCCCTTGGCCAGCGTCGCGCCGCCGATGACGATGCGCCCGTCGACCGTGCGCACCCGCACCCCGTCCAGCGGGACGCCGTCGTACACGCACCCGCCTGCGGTCTCGCTCATCCCGTAGGTGCGGACCACGGTGACGCCCGCCGCGGCCGCGTCGTCGAGAACCGGTCGCGGCGCGGGTCCGCCGCCGAGCAGCACGGCGTCCAGTTCGGCGAGCGCGGCCGCCGCCGCCGGGTCGCCGAGCGCCTTGGCCAACTGCGTGGCGACCAGCGAGGTGTATCGCCGTCCCGGTCCCAATGCCCTTACCGCACCGGGCAATTCGGCGACATCGAACCCCGCGGAGACGTCCATCTCGACCGGTACCGAGCCGGCGAGCGCGCTGCGCACCAACACCTGGATCCCCGCGATGTGGTGGGGCGGCAGGGCGAGCAGCCAGCTGCCCGGTCCGCCGAGGCGGTCATGGGTGGCCGTCGCGCTGGCGGTCAGGGCGTCGGCGGTCAGCAACGCGCCCTTGGGAACTCCGGTGGTTCCCGACGTCGCCGCGACCAGGGCGACGTCGTCGTCGATGGCTTCGCCGACGCGCAGACCCACCCGCAGCGCATCCGACTCACGATCGTCGCTCGAGGACAGGGCGACCAGTGCGGGGTCGCGCCCGTCGAGCACGCGCTCGAGTGCGGGCAACAGCGACGAGACCGCCGACCCGGGCGGGACGTGCACCGCGCGCAGTACGGCTATGCCGGGTCCCCGGCCTGGTCGGCGTCGTCGAAGGGCCAGCCCTGGGCCGCCAACCGCACCCGGACCCGCTCGACGTCGATGGGTGACGGCAGCTCATCGGTGATCTGGGTGATCAGCACGCCGATGTCGACATCGTCGAACTCGCCGCGCCGAACCAGCTCACAGGCGACCGCCTTGGCTTCGTCGTTGGACAGCCGGCGGGCCAGCAATGCGAGCACCGGGAAGGTGTCCGTGGCCGGAACGCCTTCCGGGTATCCCGCACGAAGCCAGGAGACGATGGAATTGAGAAATCCGTTCACGCTGTTGCAGCTTCCCCCGGTGTCCGGCGTGGTAACTCGGTGGGCATCAATTGATGCTACTTGGGTTTGGCGCCGAGGAATGGGGTGCCGATGTGATGGGCGATGAAGTCGCGCGAGATGTACAGCAAAGCGAAGGCGATCACGAGGATCACCACCGCATAGATCGCCCACGCGACCGCCAGCAGCGCCGGGTTCTTCTGCGGCGAGCCGCCATCGGTGCCGGCCTGTCCCGCGCCGATCGCCTGGAAGCGCAGCCCCAGGGCGAACAGCCCCGGCAAAGCGGCGCCGGCCAGCATGGCGAACGCCAGGATCTTGAGGGAGGCCTGGTAGTTGAACCAATCGCCGAAGTGACTCATCACGCGTTCGCCTTGATCGTGGGGTCGTCGGAGTCGAATCGGGAGGTCATGCCGCCGGAGGTGGGGCCGGCGTTCGAGGGCGGGTGCTGATCAATGGACTCCTCGAGCCCGGTGGTCAGGTCGCCCTTCCATTCGGCGTTGACGTTGTGGTGGTCGACCTTGACCCTGCGCGACCGGACGTAGATGGTGGCCGACACCCCGATCAGCAGCGCGAAGCCCACGATGGCGCCCGGGTAGCCGCCGATCAGGTGCACGATCCAGTAGGTGACCGCACCGACCAGCCCGGCCAGCGGAAGCGTGACCAGCCACGCGACGCCCATGCGGCCGGCGACGCCCCAGCGGACCTCACCGCCGGGCTTGCCCAACCCGCTGCCCAGCACCGAGCCGGTGCAGACCTGGGTGGTCGACAGCGCGTAGCCGAAGTGGGCGGACAGCAAAATCACCGCGGCCGAAGAGGATTCGGCCGCCATGCCCTGCGGCGACTGGATCTCGACCAGTCCCTTGCCCAGGGTGCGGATGATCCGCCAGCCGCCCAGATAGGTGCCGAGCGCCATCGACACCGCGCAACCGACGATGACCCACAGTGGCGGCATGGACGCGGTCTTGCTGACCGAGCCGTAGGACATCAGCGCCAGGAAGATGATGCCCATGGTCTTCTGCGCGTCGTTGGTGCCGTGGGCCAGCGAGACCAGCGATGCCGAGCCCCACTGGCCGTACCGGAAGCCGGCCTCGGTGCGCTTGGTCGGGATGCCGCGGGTGATTCGGTAGACCAGCCAGGTCGCCACCGCGCCGACCACGATGGCCAGGATCGCCGACACGACTGCCGGGATGATCGCCTTGGACACCACGCCCTTCCAGATCACCCCGTGCGCGCCGACGGCGGCGATCGTGGCTCCGACGATGCCGCCGATCAGGGCGTGCGACGAACTCGAGGGGATGCCGAGGAGCCAGGTCAGCAGGTTCCAGACGATGCCGCCGACGAGGCCGGCGAAAACCAGCTCCAGCGTCACGATGTGGCCGTCGATCAAGCCCTTGGCGATCGTCGCGGCGACGGCCGTGGACATGAACGCGCCGACGAGGTTGAGCACCGCGGACAGGGCGACGGCCGCTTTGGGCTTGAGCGCACCGCTGGCGATCGAGGTCGCCATCGCGTTGCCCGTGTCATGGAAGCCGTTGGTGAAATCGAAAGCCAGTGCCGTGATTACGACAATGATCAAGAGGAACAATTGGATGTTCACAGCGCCTGATTCTGGTGGTAGGAGGTTTCCATTGTCGAATGATGCGGGGGCCGAAACGCGGGTGTACCTTGAACCGTCGCCAGATGTTACCTCTCAGTTAACCGGCGTTTCCCTGTTGTTCACCCCGGGTGTCGCGCCGTAGCGGGTGCTCCGGCGGCACCTCGACGAAGATGAGCGTCAGCCCATCCGGATCGGTGACGTGCATCTCTTTCAGGCCCCATGGTTCCTGGCGAGCCTCGCGCGCGATCGACACCCCGCGGCCCGCCAATTCGGCCTGGGTGGCCTCGATTTCGCGGACCTGCAGCCACAGTGCACCGGGGAAGGCGGCCTGGGCGGGGTCCGGGGCGCCGTAACCCGCCAGCTCCAGCAACGACTGGCCCGCGAAAAAGACTGTGCCAGCGCCGTAGTCGCGCCAAATCGCCAGCCCGATCTCGTCGCGGTAGAAGGCTAGCGAGCGCTGATAGTCCGACGGCCGCAGCAGCATCCGGCTGGCCAGGATCTCCATAGCGTCGTGTCTACCATGCGGCCAGATCAGCCAGTGCCGGCGCGGTTGGGCTGGATGCTTTGGCGCTGCATCATCGCGTTCACCCAGCGCGGGCCGACGATGTCGAGCGCCCGGCCGGCGATCGCGATCCGCGGTGCGATCCGCACCGGCCGGGTGCGGGCGGCGGTGAGCATCCACTCGCCGGCCTCTTCTGAGGTCAGCGCGGCGACTCCCTCGTAGGCCTTGGTCGGCGCGATCATCGGGGTGGCGACCAGCGGGTAGTACAGCGTCGTCGAATGCACGCCCTTACTGCCCCATTCGGTTTCGATGACCCGGCTCACCGTTGACAGCGCGGCCTTCGAGGCGTTGTACACCGAGAACAGCGGCGAAGCCTCCGACATCACGCCCCAGGTGGAGACGTTGATGATGTGGCCGTCGCCGCGCTCGAGCATGCCGGGCGCCAGCCCCCGGACCAGCCGCAGCGGCGCGTAGTAGTTGAGCACCATGGTCCGCTCGACGTCATGCCAGCGGTCCAGCGATTCGGCCAGCGGCCGGCGGATGGACCGGCCGGCGTTGTTGACCAGGATGTCGATGCCGCCGAGACGCTGTTCGACGTCGGCGACCAAGGCGTCGACGGCGTCCATGTTCGAGACGTCGCACGGGATCGATATGGCCGCACCGCCCGCGGCCGTGATCCGCCCGGCCAGCGCGTCCAGCAGATCCTGGCGGCGTGCGACGGCAACCACCGTGGCGCCCGCTCGGGCGAACTGTTCGGCCGCGGCCTCGCCGATGCCCGAGGACGCCCCGGTCAGCAGGATGCGCTTGCCGGCCAGCTCGATCGGCTTGATCAACGGCCGGTTGACCAGTATCTGCGGCGCCATGGGCGGTCGCATGATCGCCAGGGAGAATTGGTCGGCGATCCGGCGGAGGGGACTTTTGCTCACGTGACGCGAGTCTAGGCGGGGCGCGCGTCGCTCCGAGCGTCACGCCAGCGTGACGTTGGCGCTCGAGTGTCACGCCAGCGTGACGTGGGTGCTCGAGTGTCACGCCAGCGTGACGTGGGCGCGCCCGCCGCTAGAAGTAGCGGGGGAACCGGCTCCAGTCTGGATCCCGCTTTTCCAGGAAGGCGTCGCGGCCCTCGACGGCCTCGTCGGTCATGTACGCCAGCCGGGTGGCCTCGCCCGCGAATAGCTGCTGGCCCACCAGGCCGTCGTCGAGCAGGTTGAACGCGAACTTCAGCATGCGTTGTGCCTGAGGCGATTTGGCGTTGATCTCGCGCGCCCATTGGATCGCCTCGGATTCGAGCTCCGCATGGTCGACGACGGCGTTGACCGCGCCCATGTGGTGCATCTGCTCGGCGGTGTAGGGGCGGCCCAGGAAGAAGATCTCGCGCGCGAACTTCTGGCCGACCTGGCGGGCCAGGTACGCGCTCCCGTAGCCGCCGTCGAAGCTGCCGACGTCGGCGTCGGTCTGCTTGAAGCGGGCGTGCTCGCGGCTGGCCAGGGTGAGGTCGCAGACCACGTGCAGGCTGTGCCCCCCGCCGGCCGCCCACCCGTTGACCAGGCAGATCACCACCTTGGGCATGAACCGGATCAGCCGTTGGACCTCCAGGATGTGTAACCGGCCGGCGCGGGCGGTGTCGACGGTGTCGGCGGTGTCGCCGCTGGCGTACTGGTAGCCGCTGCGCCCGCGGATGCGCTGATCGCCGCCGGAGCAGAATGCCCAGCCGCCGTCCTTGGGTGACGGTCCGTTGCCGGTCAGCAACACCACGCCGATGTCGGGGGACATCCGGGCGTGGTCGAGCACCCGGTAGAGCTCGTCGACGGTGTGCGGCCGGAACGCGTTGCGCACCTCGGGCCGGTCGAACGCCACCCGCACCGTGGCGTCCTCGACGTGCCGGTGATAGGTGATGTCGGTAAGGTCGCCGAAGCCGTCGACGGGACGCCAGGCCTGTGCATCAAAGGGGTTGTCACTCAACGTTTTTGAACTCCTATGCCGGATCAAGCCGGAATACCGGACACACGCCGGCCAGCGCCTCGAACTCCTCGGGGCTACCGTCGGTGACCAACCCAGAGCGTTTCATGAAGCCGACGCCGGTGGGCACCTCGGTGGGGAACGCCCGCAGGAAGGGCCGAGCCGCATCGGCGGGCAACTCGACCATCCGCACCCGCTCGGAGTGCCGGCCGCGGGCCAGCGTCGCGTACCCGGCGGCGCGGACGTTGCGGATCCAGTCCGCGCCCGGAAACCCGCCCACCACATAGCGTTTGCCGTCCACCGTCATCGGTGTCACCGGCGTCGACCGCGGCGTGCCGGACTTGCGGCCGGGCACGGTCAACACCACCGGGCTCTCGCCGCCGAAGCTCAGGCCCAGCCGTGACATCCGGATGAAGACCTTGTTGGCCGGCTTCAGCCACCACGGCGGCCGGACGCGTTTGCCGCTTCCCATAGGCAGCGACGTTACCTCTGAAAGGGCTCCGCACCATGAGCCTGGGGCACCGTCGTACCGACGGCGTCGAGCCGCGCCATCGCGTCGGCGTCCAGCGACACCGCGGCCGCGCCGAGGTTCTCCTCGAGGTGGGCGATCGACCGGGTGCCGGGAATCAGCAGCGTGTTCGACGCGTGGGCCACGATCCAGGCCAGCCCGACCTGGGACGGTGTCGCGCCGATTTCGCCGGCGATGTCGACGACCACCGGATGGTCGGCGACCTTCGGCAATCCCGGGAACGCCGAGCCGAGCGGGAAGTACGGCACCCACGCGATGCCCTCGGCCGTGCACAGTTCGAGCGTCGCTTCCTGGGAGCGGTCCAGCACGCTGTAGGCGTTCTGCACGCAGACGATTCCGGCGGGCAGCGCGCGGCGCACCATTTCGAGCGGCACGGCGCTGATCCCGATCCCGCCGATCTTGCCCGCATCGCGCAGGGCGATCATCTCGGCGAGTTGGTCGTCGAGGTCGACGATCTGGTCGCCCTCGGCGGCCAGGCCGGGACCGAGATCGAGCCGGCGCAGGTTCACCACCGGAATCTGGTCGAGGCCGAGTTCGCGCAGATCGTCCTCGACGGCGGCGCGCAGTTCGGCCGGCTTCTGGGCGGCGGCCAGCGGAATGGGTTGTTCGCCGGTGTAGCGGGCGCCGACCTTGCTGACGATGACGAGGTCGTCCGGGTAGGGGGCCAGCGCCGCGCGGATCCGGCGGTCCACCTCGCCGGGGCCGTAGAACGACGCGGTGTCGATGTGGTTGACGCCGAGTTCGATCGCGCGACGCAGGACCGCCGCCGCGTCGTCGACGGTCGGTGCCTCGAACAGTTGCATGGCGCCGTAGCCCATGCGGGCGACGGACCTCGTGCCGAGAGTGCCGATGCCGCCGGGCCGGGGTTGGTCAGTCATGGTGCTCCCTCGATCGTGAGACACTGGATAAATGCGGAGGGTCCTCCGCTTGTGTCAGCGTAGCAGAAACGGAGGAGCCTCCGCTTTGGTTGGAAGGTCGGATGCCCGTCGCAATCGCGAACGGTTGCTGCAGGCGGCCACTGCCGCTTTCACCGTGCACGGTGGATCGGTGTCGCTCGAGTCGATCGCCCGCGACGCGGGGGTGGGCATCGGCACCCTGTACCGCCACTTCCCCAACCGCGAGGCCCTCGTCGAGGCGATCTACCGTGCCGAGCTCGCCGAGGTGGCCGCGGCGGCCGGGCAGCTGCTCAAGCGGCATCCGCCCAAGGTTGCGCTGCGACGGTGGATGGACCGCTACGCGAGCTTCGTGGCCGCCAAACGCGGCATGGCCGAGTCCTTGCACGCGATTTTCGACTCGGGCGCTCTTGCGCCGAGCCAGACTCGCGACAGCATCGTGGGCGCCGTCGAGTTGCTGTTGCGCGCCGGCGCCGACGACGCAAGCCTGCGCGCCGACGTGCGCGCCGACGACGTGGTGTCCAGCCTGATCGGCATCTTCCTGGTCAGCGGTTCGCCGGAGCAGACCGGCCGCATGCTCGACCTGCTGGTGGCGGGGGTCTCGGCCTAGGCCCTACCCGCCGAACGTGAAGCTACTTTCACGCTCGCGCGCGAACATGAAGTTAGTTTCACGCTCGCGAGCTATCAGCCCACCGAGCGCGCGGCGCCCTCCCAGAATTGGGCGCGCACGGCCTTCTTGTCCGGCTTGCCCAGCCCCGTCAACGGCAGCGAGTCGGCGAGCACCACGCGCTTGGGCGACTGCACCGAACCCTTGCGATCCTTCACCGCGGCCTGGATCTCGGCGGTCATCTTCTCGATCGCCGCGTCATCGCGGGGCGCATCGGAGCGCAGCACGACCACCGCGGTGACGGCCTCGCCCCACTTCTCGTCCGGCGCGCCGACGACGCACACCTGGGCGATGGCCGGATGCTCGGCGACGACGTCCTCGACCTCGCGCGGAAACACGTTGAAGCCGCCGGTGACGATCATGTCCTTGACCCGGTCGACGATGAAGTAGAAGCCGTCCTCGTCCTCGCGGGCCATGTCGCCGGTGTGCAGCCAGCCGTCCTTGAACGTCTCGGCCGTCGCATCCGGCAGGTTCCAGTAACCGCCCGCCAACAACGGTCCGCTGACGCAGATCTCGCCCGGCTCGCCCTGCGGCACCGGCTTGCCGTCCTCGCCGAGCAGCGCCACCCGCGCGAACAGCGTCGGGCGCCCGCAGGAGGTGAGCCGCTTCTCGTCGTGCTCGTTCTTGGCCAGATAGGTGATGGCCATCGGCGCCTCGGATTGCCCGTAGTTCTGGGCGAAGATCTTGCCGAACCGGCGGATCGCCTCGGCCAGCCGCACCGGGTTGATCGCCGAGGCACCGTAGTAGACGGTCTCCAGCGACGACAGGTCGCGGGTGTGCGAATCCGGGTGGTCCATCAGCGCGTACAGCATCGACGGCACCAGGAAGGTGGCCGTAATGCGTTTCTCCTCAATGGTTTTCAGCACCTCGGCCGGGTCGAACTTGGGCAGCACATGCATCTCGCCGCCCTTGATCAGGGTGGGCAGGAAATACGCCGCCCCCGCGTGGGACAGCGGGGTGATCATCAAAAACCGCGGTTCCTCCGGCCATTCCCATTCGGAGAGCTGGATCTGGGTCATCGAGGAGATCGAGGCCGCGGTGCCCATCACGCCCTTGGGCTTGCCGGTGGTGCCCCCGGTGTAGGTGAGGCCGATGACCTGATCCGGCGGCAGGTCCGCGGCGGTCAGTGGCTGCGGGTCGTACTTGGCCGCCTCGGCCGCCAGGTCGACCGCCACCCCGCTGAGGGCCTCGGGCACCGGTCCGATGGTGAGGATCTGCTTGAGCCCGGGCACCTTCTCCAGCAGCGCCTGCGCCCGTTCGACGAACATCGGGTTGGGGTCGATGATCAGCGAGCTGATGCCGGCGTCGTTGAGCACGTAGGCGTGGTCGTCCAGTGAGCCCAGCGGGTGCAGGGCGGTGCGCCGGTAGCCTCGGGTCTGGCCGGCGCCGATGATCAACAGCACCTCGGGGCGGTTGAGCGACAGCAGGCCGACCGCGACGCCGCTGCCGGCGTCCAGCGCCTCGAACGCCTGGATGTACTGGCTGATCCGCTCGGCCATCTGACCACCGGTCAGCGTGGTGTCGCCGAGGAAAAGCACCGGCTTGGTCTTGTGGCGCTTGAGCGCGCCCACGAGCAGGTGGCCGTTATGGGTCGGGTTGCGCAACAGGTCGGCCGTCATGGCGCCGCTCCTCCTCATCGCTTTGCTCTGCATCGTCGCCGACGCGACTCATGAGCAAGACTAGAACGTGTTGCAATTTGCGTCAGCCGCACCCTGTTCGACACCGGCAATCAGTACGATTCCTGCCCATGGCCGATGCAGATCTCGTCGTTACCGGAACCATCCTGACCGTCGACGAGGCACGGCCTACCGCGGAGGCGCTCGCGGTGAAAGACGGCAGAATCGTCGCCGTTGGAACCCGCGCGGAAATTGCCGACTTCGCCGGCCCCGGCACCCGGACCGTCGATGTCGGCGACGGCTGTGTGATGCCCGGCTTCGTTGAGGCACACGGACATCCGCTGATGGAGGCGGTCGCGCTGTCGGACCGCCTCGTCGACATCCGGCCGGTCACGATGCGCGGCGCCGACGAGGTCGTCGCGGCGATTCATTCCGAGGTCGCCCGGCGGGGATCCGACGGCGCGTTCCTCAACGGCTGGGATCCGCTGTTGCAGAAGGGCCTTCCGGAGCCGACCCTGAACTGGCTCGACGGCATCGCGCCCGACAGCCCGCTGGTGATCATCCACAACTCGGGGCACAAGGCCTACTTCAACTCGCGCGCCGCCAAGCTGCACGGGCTCGACCGCGACACCCCGGACCCCAAGGGCGCCAAGTACGGCCGCGACGCCAACGGTGAACTCGACGGCACCGCCGAGGAGACCGGCGCGGTCTTCCCGCTGCTGGCCGGGGCCATCGACTTCGCGGACTACCCGCAGATGCTGCTCGCCGAGTGCGCGAGGCTCAACCGCGCCGGCCTGACCACCTGCTCGGAGATGGCGTTCGACCCGAACTTCCGGCCGGTGGTCGAACAGCTGCGCGAGCAACTCACGGTTCGGCTGCGCACCTACGAGATCTCCAACCCGCAGATGTCCACCGCCGCCACACCCGGGCAGGGCGACGACATCCTGCGGCAGGTCGGCATCAAGATCTGGGTCGACGGCTCGCCCTGGATCGGCAACATCGACCTTTCGTTTCCGTACCTGGACACCGAGGCCACCCGGATCATCGGCGTCGTGCCGGGCTCCTGCGGCTGCGCCAATTACACGAAAGAGCAGCTGCACGAGATCGTCGGCGCGTACTTCCCGCTGGGCTGGCCGATGGCCTGCCACGTGCAGGGCGACGCCGGCGTGGACACCATCCTGGACGTGTACGAAGAGGCCCTCACGCGCCATCCGCGCGACGACCACCGGCTGCGGCTCGAACACGTCGGCGCCATCCGGCCCGAGCAGCTCCAGCGGGCCCATGACCTCGGGGTGACCTGCAGCATCTTTGTCGACCAGATCCACTACTGGGGCGACGTCATCGTCGACGGCCTGTTCGGCGAAGAACGTGGAACCCGTTGGATGCCGGCCGGATCCGCGGTGGCCACCGGGATGCGCATCTCGCTGCACAACGACCCGCCCGTCACGCCCGAGGAGCCGCTGCGCAACATCAGCGTTGCCGTGACCCGCACGGCGCCCAGCGGCCGGGTGCTCGGACCCGAGGAACGCCTGACCGTGGAGCAGGCGATCCGCGCGCAAACCATCGACGCGGCCTGGCAGCTGTTCTCCGACGACGTGATCGGCTCGCTGGAGGTCGGCAAATACGCCGACCTGGTGGTGCTCTCCGCCGATCCGCGAACGGTGCCGCCCGAGCAGATCGCCGACCTTCAGGTGCGCGCGACGTATCTGGCGGGCCGCCAGGTCCACAGCGCGTGACGCCGACGCTCGCGGACCTGCTCGACCGCCTGCACGTGGTGGCGCTGCCGATGCGGGTGCGCTTTCGCGGCATCACCACCCGCGAAGTGGCGCTGATCGAGGGCCCGGCCGGGTGGGGCGAATTCGGGGCCTTCGTCGAATACGAGCCGCGCGAGGCCGCGCAGTGGCTGGCGTCGGGCATCGAAGCCGCCTACCGGACGCCGCCGCCGACCCGTCGCGACCGCGTCCCGATCAACGCGACCGTGCCGGCCGTGCTCGCCGCCGACGTTCCGGAAGTGCTCGCCCGCTTCCCCGGGGCCCGCACTGCCAAGGTGAAGGTGGCCGAGCCCGGGCAGTCGCTGGCCGACGACGTCGCCCGGGTCAACGCCGTGCGCGCACTGGTCCCCACGGTGCGGGTGGACGCCAACGGCGGGTGGAGCGTCGAGGAGGCCGTGCGGGCCGCGGCCGCGCTGACCGCCGACGGGCCGCTGGAATACTTCGAACAGCCCTGCGCAAGCGTCGACGAGCTCGCGGAGCTGCGCCGGCGCACGGACGTGCCGATCGCCGCCGACGAGAGCATCCGAAAGGCCGACGACCCGCTGGCCGTGGTCCGCGCCCACGCCGCCGACATCGCGGTGCTCAAAGTCGCTCCGCTGGGCGGGATTTCGGCCATGCTCGAGATCGCCGCGCAGATCGACATCCCGGTCGTGATTTCCAGTGCGTTGGATTCGGCGGTGGGAATCGGCGCCGGGCTGCGCGCCGCGGCGGCCCTGCCGCAACTCCGGCACGCCTGCGGCCTGGGCACCGGCGGGCTCTTCGTCGACGACGTCGCCGAGACCGCCGCGCCGGTCGACGGCGCCCTGCCGGTGGGGCCGGTCACGCCCGACCCCGAGCGGCTGCGGGCCCTGCGGGCGGCGCCGGAGCGGCGGCAGTGGTGGATCGACCGGGTCAAGGCGTGCCATCGGTTGCTTGTACCGTCGTCCGGGTGATCAACCTGGCTTACGACGACCGCGGCTCCGGTGATCCCGTGGTATTCATCGCCGGCCACGGCGGCGCCGGACGAACCTGGCACCCCTATCAAGTCCCCGCGTTTCTGGCGGCCGGATACCGCGTCATCACCTTCGACAATCGCGGAATCGGCGCCACGGAGAACGCCCAGGGGTTCACGACGGAAACCATGGTCGCCGACACCGCGGCGCTGATCGAGGGCTTGAATGCGGCCCCGGCCCGCATCGTCGGGATGTCGATGGGCGCGTACATCGCCCAGGAGCTCATGCTGGCCCGGCCCGAACTGGTCAGTTCGGCGGTGCTGATGGGGACCCGCGGCCGCATGGACCGGGCCCGGCAGTTCTTCCGCGACGCCGAGGCCGAGCTGTCCGACACCGGTGTCGAGATGCCCGCCGCATACGACGCCAAAATCCGCCTGCTGGAGAACTTCTCCCGCAAGACGCTCAACGATGACACCGCCGTCGCCGACTGGATCGCGATGTTCTCCACCTGGCCCCTCAAGCCCACCCCGGGCACGCGCGCGCAGCTCGATATCGCGCCGTACACCAGCCGGTTGACCGCCTACCGCAGCATCACGACCCCGGTGCTGGTGATCGGCTTCTCCGACGACGTGCTGACCCCGCCGCACATGGGCCGCGAGGTCGCGGACGCGCTGCCCAACGGCCGCTACGTGCAGATACCCGACGCCGGTCATCTCGGGTTCTTCGAGCGACCGGACGAGGTCAACGCGGCCATGCTCAAGTTCTTCGGCGAGGCCTACGGCTGAGCGCACCCGGCGGGCATCCTCAGCCGGCTGTGACACCCTGTAGGAGTGAACCCCTCGACGACCCAGGCTCGCGTCGTCGTTGACGAGCTGATTCGCGGCGGCGTCCGCGACGTGGTGCTCTGCCCCGGTTCGCGGAACGCCCCGCTGGCTTTCGCGTTGCAGGACGCCGACCGCTCCGGACGTATCCGCCTGCACGTCCGCATCGACGAGCGCACCGCCGGCTACCTGGCGATCGGCCTGGCCATCGCCGCCGGCGCGCCGGTCTGCATCGCCATGACCTCCGGCACGGCCGTCGCCAACCTCGGCCCGGCGGTGATCGAGGCCAACTACGCCCGGGTGCCGCTGATCGTGCTCTCGGCCAACCGGCCCTACGAGCTGCTGGGCACCGGGGCAAACCAGACCATGGAACAGCTGGGCTACTTCGGCACGCAGGTGCGGGCCACCATCAGCCTGGGTCTGGCCGAGGACGCCCCCGATCGGTTGGATTCCCTGAACGCCACCTGGCGGTCGGCGACCTGCCGGGTGCTGGTGGCCGCCACCGGATCCCGGACCGCCAACGCCGGCCCCGTGCAGTTCGACATCCCGCTGCGCGAACCGTTGGTACCCGATCTCGACCCTCAAACGCCGACGCCGCAGGGCCGCCCGGGTGGGCGGCCGTGGACCTACACCCCGCCGGTCAGCTTCGACCAGCCGCTGGACATCGACCTGTCACCCGACACGGTCGTCATCGCCGGGCACGGCGCGGGCCTGCAGCCCAACCTCGCCCAGCTGCCGACCGTCGCCGAGCCGACCGCGCCCGCGCCGGCCAACCCGCTGCACCCGCTCGCGCTGCCCCTGCTGCGGCCCAAGCAGGTGATCATGCTCGGCCGCCCCACCCTGCACCGGCCGGTGTCGGCGTTGCTGGCCGACCCGCAGGTGCCGGTGTTCGCGCTGACCACCGGGCCGCGCTGGCCGGACGTCTCGGGCAACTCGCAGGCCACCGGGACCCGGGCGGTCACCACCGGAGCACCGAACCCGGCGTGGCTGCGCCGCTGCGCGGAGACCAACCGGCACGCGCTGGCCGCCGTCCGCGAACAGCTCGACGCCCACCCGCTGACCACCGGCCTGCACGTCGCGGCGGCCGTGGCCGCCGCGCTGGCGCCGGGCGATCAGCTGGTGCTCGGGGCCTCCAACCCGGTCCGCGACGCCGCGCTGGTCGGCCTGGACACCCGCGACATCCGGGTGCGGTCCAACCGCGGCGTCGCCGGGATCGACGGGACGGTGTCCACCGCCATCGGGGCGGCGCTCGCCCACGAACGCGAGGGCGGCCCGGACAGCCCGGCGCGCACCGTCGCGCTGATCGGCGACCTGACGTTCGTGCACGACAGCTCCGGATTGCTCATCGGGCCCACCGAGCCCACCCCGCGCCGGCTGACCATCGTCGTCTCCAATGACAACGGCGGCGGCATCTTCGAATTGCTCGAACAGGGCGACCCGCGGTTCTCCGACGTCTCGTCGCGGATTTTCGGCACCCCGCACGACGTCGACGTGGGAGCGCTGTGCCGCGCCTACCACGTCGAGAGCCGGCAGATCGAGGTGGGCGAATTGCCCACCGCGCTCGACGAACCCGGCGCCGGCATGCGGGTGCTGGAGGTCAAGGCCGACCGGTCGTCATTGCGGCAGCTGCACGCCGCGATCAAGGCCGCGCTATGAGGCGCACCTAGATGCCGATGTCACCAAAAGCCCTGCTGCGCTTGCTGATTCATGGCCGAAGCGACGAACCGCCGAAAACGCGAGCCAGAATTGCGTTGCGGTGGGCCAGAATTGCGGTGCTGATCGTGGCCGGCCTGGTCACGTTGCAGTCCATGCTGCTGGTGGCCGGCGCCTGGCGCGACGACCTCGCGATCACTCACAACATGGGTGTCGCGCAGGCGGAGGTGCTCAGCGCCGGACCGCGCCGTTCCACCATCGAATTCGTCACCCCCGAGCGGGTCACCTACCGTCCCGAGCTCGGGGTGCTCTACCCGTCGCATTTGGCCACCGGGATGCGGATCTACGTGGAGTACAACAAGAACGATCCGAACCTGGTGCGCGTGCAGCATCGCAATGCCGGGCTGGCGATCATCCCGGCCGGGTCCATCGCGGTGGTGGGCTGGCTGGGCGCGGCGGCGATCCTGATCGCGCTGGCGCTGGGCGACAAGTGGCTCGATCGGCGTGACGTACGCCCCGCCGCGACCGAGAAACCGCCCGCCGATAGCGTCGGACCTGCAAATTTCGCATGACGTATGCCCGCAGGCAACCTTGTCGACAGTCGGCGCTGACACGGTGTTGATGTGCGCGTTGCCATCGTCGCGGAATCGTTTCTCCCCGAAGTCAACGGTGTCAGCAACTCGGTGATCCGGGTGCTCGAGCATCTGCGCCGGACGGGCCACGAAGCCCTCGTCGTCGCCCCCGACACCCCTCCCGGGCAGCCGCGGGCGGATCGCATCTACGACGGGATCCGGGTGCACCGGGTGCCGTCCCGGATGTTTCCCAAGGTGACCACCCTGCCCCTCGGTGTGCCGACGCCCCGGCTGGTGAAGGTGCTGCGCGGATTCGATCCCCACGTGGTTCACCTGGCGTCGCCGGCGCTGCTGGGCTACGGCGGGCTGCGGGCGGCCCGGTGGCTGGGAATTCCGACGGTCGCGGTGTACCAGACCGACGTCCCGGGCTTCGCGGCCAGCTACGGCATTCCGATGACCGCGCGCGCCGCCTGGGCCTGGTTCCGTCATCTGCACAGCCTCGCCGACCGCACCCTGGCGCCATCCAGTGTGACCATGGAATCGCTTGTCGCTCACCGGTTTCCGCGGGTGCATCGATGGGCGCGCGGCGTCGACGTGCTGCGGTTCGCGCCGTCAGCGCGCGACGAGGCGCTGCGACGACAGTGGTCACCGCAGGGCAAGCCCGTCGTCGGGTTCGTGGGTCGCCTCGCGCCCGAGAAACACGTCGAGCGTCTGGCCGGGCTGGCCGCGAACGACGCGGTTCAGCTCGTCATCGTGGGCGACGGCGTCGACCGCAGCAAGCTGCAATCGGCAATGCCGACAGCGGTTTTCACCGGTGCGCTGTACGGCGACGAACTCGCAGCGGCGTACGCCAGCATGGACGTGTTCGTGCATCCCGGCGAGCACGAGACGTTTTGTCAGGTCGTGCAGGAAGCGCTGGCGTCGGGGTTGCCGGTGATCGCCCCCGACGCCGGCGGCCCTCGTGACCTCGTCACACCGTGGCGTACCGGTCTGCTGCTGGCCGTCAACGAGTTCGAGTCCCGGCTGCCCGACGCGGTCGCCCACCTGATCGCCGAACGGACCCGCTACGCCCCGGCCGCCCGGCGCAGTGTGGTCGGCCGGAGCTGGCCGGTCATCTGCGACGAGTTGCTGGGTCACTACGAGGCGGTGCTGTCGCCGTTCGTCCGGCGGCAGATCGCCGCCGGGCGGCACGCGCAGGGCGAGTGAGCCGACCCTATGACGGGTCGAATTCGATTGGCAGCGTGGCCGGTCCGCTGATGGCGGTGAGGGGCTTCCATGGGGCGGGGCCGGTGCGGCGGGCGTTGGGCATGCGCCGGGCCATGACCTTCAGGGCTTCGCTCAGCTCCAGTCGGGCCAGATTGGCGCCCAGGCAGTAGTGCATGCCGGCGCCGAAGGTCTGCATCGGCGCGGCATCCACGCGGGTGATGTCGAGCCGGTCGGGAACGTCGTAGACGGCGGGGTCGCGGTTTGCGGCGGCCGTGTTGGCGATCACCAGTGTGCCGGCCGGGATCATGAACCCGGCGACCTCGACGTCCTCGAGGGCGATGCGCAGGGTGAGGCCCGCGATCGGTGAATGCCGCATCGTCTCCTCGACCGCGTTTGCCGCGAGCTCAGGGTGCTGGGCCAGCAGCGCCCACTGGTCGGGGTGATCGCACAGCACCTGCACGGAGGCGGCCAGCTGGTTGCGGGTGGTGTCCGTGCCGGCCATCAGCAGGCCCGCTACCAGCATCCGCAGCTCCTCGGCGTTGAGGTGATCACCGTCGTCCTCCGCGCGGATCAGGTCCGAGAGCAGGTCGTCGGTCAGCGTGAGCCGCCGCTGGGCGACCATGTCGTCGATGTAGGCGTCGAGCTCGTCCCAGGCCGCCAGGATGGCCCGCTCATGCGCCGCGACCTCCCAGCTGAAGGCCTTGAAGATGTCGTCTGTCCACTCCGAGAACAGCTTCCAGTCCTCGGCCGGGGCGCCCAACAGCGCACAGATGATCGGGATCGGATATTGGCGGGCGATGTCGCTGACCACCTCGCAGCGTCCGGCCGCGCTGTGGTGGTCTATGAGTTCGTTGATCACGTCGACGATCGTGGTGCCCAGCCGCGCGGTGGCCCGCGGTGTGAAGGCCTTGGACACCAGGCGGCGCAGCCGCTGGTGCGCGGGACCGTCGAGGCTGATCAGGTTCGTTGCCACCCGCTCCCACAGCGGGCCACTGGTGATGCCCTGTGAGGCCAGGAACATCCCCTGGGGCACGCGAAATCGCGGGTCACGCAGGACGGTTCGAACCAGTTCATAGGTCAAGAACTCCGGCCCGTGGGGGCCGATGGCGATCGGCGCCTGCCGTCGTGCGCGGCTGATGATCTCGTGCGCCTCTTCCAGGCTTCGGCAACGCTCATAATCAATCGCAGGAAGTCCGGCGTCGAAGACGTTCGGGCAGCTCGGCGCGTCAACGGTGATGGTCATGGTGGCCCCCAGGGCTGGTCGGCGAAGTACCTTCACGCCTCAGCCTGGGCGGTTCGGCCTTCAAGCACATGCGTAGCCGACTACCTGTCTTGCCGTAGCAGTACTCGCCGCCCGGTGCGTGCGGGTGCCCCACCGCCTATTCTTTGAGAACTCTGGAAACCTTGGGGCCCCGGACCGGCGGAGGGTCGAATGACGGCCATAGCGGCGTGCCAAACGTGCGGCACCGAGCCGCTGGAGAACGCCCGCTTTTGCCACGGCTGCGGATCCCCGGTCAAAGGACCGGATGTCCGTGCAGAGTACAAGCAGGTCACGGTCCTGTTCGCCGATGTAGTGCATTCGATGGACATCGCGGCGGCGGTGGGTGCGGAACGACTCCGAGAGATCATGGCCGACGTCGCCGACCTCTGCGCGGCGGTGGTGCAGCGCTACGGCGGCACGGTGGACAAGTTCACCGGCGACGGCATCATGGCGGTGTTCGGCGCGCCGGTTGCACTGGAGGACCACGCGGTTCGCGCCTGCTTGGCGGCGCTGGGACTTCAGGAGGACGTGAAGCGCCTAGCCATCGACGTCGACGCCCGCGACGGTGTGCATCTGCAGCTGCGGGTAGGCCTCAACTCCGGTCAGGTGATCGCCGGCGAAATCGGCTCGGGGCCTTTCGGTTACACCGCGATAGGTGAGCAAGTCGGCATGGCTCAGCGGATGGAATCGGCGGCTCCGCCGGGCGGGGTGATGCTCAGCGCCCCGACAGCGCGACTCGTCGAGGGCGCGGCGAATCTGGGTGGATCAGAGTTGGTCCGGATCAAGGGTTCTGACACGCCAGTGCCGGCCCATCGGCTGCTGGGCATGGGCGAAAAGCAGCGCGATGCCTGGCATGGCGAGTCGAAGCTGATCGGCAGGGGCGGAGAGATGTCGGCGGTCGAGGGCTTGCTCGAGCGCGCGCTCGATGGCCACGGGGCGGTTGTCGGAGTCGCGGGGCCACCGGGCATCGGCAAGAGCCGTCTGGTGCGCGACGTCTCGGCCATGGCAGCCGTGCGGGGTGCCGACGTGTTCGTCGCCTCCTGCGAATCGCACACCAGCCAGATCCCGTTTTACGTTGTGGGGCGACTGCTGCGCGCGGTCACGGGCATCAAGGGCCTTGACCCGCCCACCGCCCGGGCGCGGATCCGGGGTCGGGCTCGCCATGCGGAGCCAGAGGACTTGTTGCTCTTGAACGACCTGCTGGGCATCGCCGATCCCGATGTCGAGCTGCCCAAGATCGATCCCGAGGCGCGCAGGCGGCGGTTGACCGGGCTGGTCAACGCCGCGTCGCTGGCCCGCGAAACCCCGGCGCTGTTCGTCATCGAAGACGCGCACTGGATCGACGAGGTCAGCGAGTCGCTGCTGACCGATTTCATCGCCATAATCCCTAGGACACCCACGCTGGTGCTGGTCACCTATCGCCCCGAATATCGAGGCGCGTTGGGCGAAGTCGCCGGTGCGCGAACCATCGCCCTTTCGCCACTGAGCGATTCGGAGACCGCAGGACTGGTCTCGCACCTGCTCGGGGCACACCCGTCGGTCGCTGAGTTGGCCACCATGATCACCGAGCGGGCCGCGGGGAACCCGTTCTTCGCCGAGGAAATAGTGCGCGAGCTTGCCGACCGCGGTGTGTTGCAAGGCATTTCGGGCGCCTACGTCTCGACGGCGGAAGGCGCTGCGGTGCGCGTGCCCGCCACGCTGCAAGCCACTATCGCCGCGCGCATCGACCGGCTGGGCCAGAAGGCGAAACGCACCCTGAGCGCGGCGGCGGTCATCGGCTCGAACTTCAACCGGGATCTGTTGGAAACCTTGGGCATCGAGCCGGTGCTCGAGGAGCTGGTGTCGGCCCAGCTCATCAATCAAATGCCCAGCCAGCAACCCGAGTATGCGTTCTACCATCCGCTGATTCGGGAGGTGGCTTACGAATCGCAGCTTCGATCGGACCGTGCCGAGCTGCACCGGCGCATCGCGGCCGCGATCGAATCACGCGCTCCGGGAGCGGCCGACGAACACGCCGCCCTGATCGCCGGGCATTTGGAGGCCGCCGGTGACGAGCACGGCGCTTACGGCTGGCACATGCGCGCCGCGGCATGGGCGACCAACCGCGACATCGCCGCGGCGTGGCTGAGCTGGGAACGTGCCCGAACGATCGCCGACGCCCTACCCGCCGATGACCCGAACCGCGTGGCCATGCGCATCGCGCCCCGAACCATGTTGTGTGGCATCGCCTTCCGGGTCAATGAGCACGTGGCCGGTGCGCGCTTCGATGAGTTTCGCGAATTGTGCGCCGCGGCCGGCGATAAGCCCTCGCTGGCCATCGGCATGGTGGGGCTCGTGATGGATTATGCGCTTGACGACCGGCGGCGCGAGGCCTCGCAGGTGGCATCGGAGGCCATGGCCCTCATCGAATCGATCGACGACCCGACGTTGACGGTAGGCCTGTCCGTCGCCCCCATCTTCGCCAAGGGTGAGAACGTCGAATATTCGGATGTGTTGCGCTGGTCCCAGCGAGTCATCGAGCTCGCCGCCGGTGACCCGGCCAAGGGCAACTTCATCATCGGATCTCCCTTAGCGCTGGCCTTGACCAACCAGGCTATCGCTCGTTATGCCCTCGGTCGCGACGGATGGCGAGAAGGACTGGAGCAGGGCCTTGTTATGGCCCGCAGCACCGACCCCATGTCCTACGTCACCGTTGTGGCATACGTCTACTTCGCGGGAATAGCTTTCGGCGCAATGAGATCCGACGATCGTGCGGTACGCGAGATCGAGAATTCCTTGGAGATCGCCGAACGATCCGGTGATGACATGGCGCTGGCCATCGCCCGGATGACCTTGGGTGTAGCGCTGGTGCATCGGGGCGCCGGAATGGAGCGCGACCGCGGACATACGCTGCTGGCCGGGCTCAACGATGGGTCCGTACGCCCCAAATACCTTCTGTCGCAACTATCGATCGTCGAAATGTATGTGGCGCGCGAGAGGGCTCGGCATGGAGATCGCGGTCAGGCCATACCGCTCATGCAGGCCACCGTCGACCATCTGTTCCGCAACGGCCTGGCGCTGGGGTGGGGCCTTCCCGCGACGGGTGCTCTGGTGGAGGCATTGCTCGACAGCCCATCCGCCGCGCAGCTGACCGAAGCCGAGGCCGCTGTCGAGCGGCTGGCGGCCGAACCGGCCGAAGAGGTTCTGGCGATACGTGAGGTCTGGGTGCTACGGCTCCGGGCGCTGCTGGCGCGAGCACGCGGCGAGGATGCCGCGTATCAGGACTTCAGGGATCGCTATCGCGCGATGGCCCACGAACACGGCTACGACGGCCACATCGCGTGGGCCGCGGCGCTGGGGTGACACCGGCTCCGAGCTAGTCGCTAATCACCCCTGCGCCAGCTCGGCGACCGGCTGCCATTCCTCCCAGTTCGCGAGCCGGCTCTCGTAGTCGGCCTTCGCGGTTTCCAGCGGCGAAGCGCCGAAAAACACTCGCAGCGGCGGCTTTTCGGCGCCGACGACCTTGAGCAGGGCCGCGGCGGACGCCGACGGGTCACCCGGGCTGGCCCACCGGCGGCTGCGCTCGGCCTGCACGGCGGCGCGAACATCGTCGTAGGCCGACAGCGGATCGGCATGCCTGGCCGAGTCGCCGGCCCAGTCGGTGTCGAAACCGCCCGGCTCGATCAGCGTGACGTGCACACCGAACGGAGCGACCTCTTGCGCCAGCGCCTGCGAAAAGCCCTCCAGCGCCCACTTCGACGCGTGGTAGATGCCGACCAAGGGGAACGCGGTGATGCCGCCGATCGAGGAAACCTGAATGATGTGGCCGCTGCCCTGCTCCCGCAGGTAGGGTAGCGCGGCCTGCGTGATCCACAGCGCCCCAAACACATTTGTTTCGATCTGATCGCGTGCGTCTTGCTCGGAGAGCTCCTCGACGAACCCGAACTGGCCGTAGCCGGCGTTGTTCACCACGATGTCGAGCCGGCCGAAGTGGTCGTGCGCGCGCTTGACCGCCGCGAAATCCGCCGCCCGATCGGTCACGTCCAGGCGAATCGGGAGCAGCGCGTCGCCGTACTTCTGCACCAAGTCGTCCAGCGCGGTGGTGTTGCGGGCCGTGGCGGCAACCTTGTCGCCGCGCTCCAGCGCCGCGATCGTCCACGCCCTGCCGAAACCTCGCGATGTACCGGTGATAAACCAAACTTTTTCAGTCACGCCCCCTTACAACGCCGACGGCGCCACCTCATTCCCCCAACGGGTAGCGTTCCTCTGGTGAGTCGCGCGGAATTGGACAAGGACCCCCGGGATGTCGCGTCGATGTTCGACGGTGTCGCCCGCCGGTACGACCTGACCAACACCGTGCTGTCGATGGGCCAGGACCGGTACTGGCGCAGGGCCACCCGGTCGGCGCTGGCCATCGGGCCGGGTCAGAAGGTGTTGGACCTCGCCGCGGGCACCGCGGTGTCCACCGTGGAGCTGGCGAAGTCCGGGGCCTGGTGTGTGGCCGCCGATTTTTCCGTCGGCATGCTGGCGGCGGGCGCCGCGCGCGACGTTTTGAAGGTCGCCGGCGATGCCACCAGGCTGCCGTTCGGTGACGACGTGTTCGATGCCGTGACAATCAGTTTCGGGCTGCGCAACGTGGTCGACACCCAGGCCGGGCTGCGCGAGATGGCCCGGGTCACCCGTCCCGGCGGCCGATTGGTGGTGTGCGAGTTCTCCACGCCCACCAATGCGCTGTTCGCCACGGTCTACAAGGAGTACTTGATGCGGGCGTTGCCGCGGGTGGCGCGGGCAGTGTCCAGCAATCCGGACGCGTACGTGTACCTCGCGGAATCGATCAGGGCGTGGCCCGATCAGGCGGCGCTGGCGCAGCAGATAACCGAGGCCGGCTGGTCCGGGGTGCGCTGGCGCAACCTGACCGGCGGCATCGTCGCCCTACACGCCGGGACCAAACCCGGGCGCTGAAGGTTTTAGTGGTTGCCGGCCGCCTGGACCACGCCGATCTGGTCGGGGCAGTAGTGGTCGACCGCCGCGCCCAGGAACTGCAATGACTGCCCCTCGGTGGTGCCGCGCGGCAGGTTGCGCTGGATGAAAGTCGCGGACTGATGGGCGTCGTGGTCCACGCCGCGGCCCAACCGGTCGCAGGTGATCTTGCCCAGCCACGCCAACTGGTCCTGCGGCTGGTAGATGCCGAAGCCGTTGACGGTGTTCTTGAATGGCGCGTCGTAGTCGCTCGGCGGCGACGGTGTCCGCGGGGTGGGGTATGGCGCCGTCGGCGGCGGATCCGCCTGCGCCGGCACGGAGAGCTGCGCCGGCGCGGCCAGCGCGGCAAGCGCGATAGCAGCGGCGGCTCCGATAGTAGCCAGCGTCGTTCCCTTCATTAGCTGGACTATACACGGCCCGCTCAAGGTGCGCGGCCGAAAGCGAATCGCCGATTTTGCGCCCGCAAGGGGCCACGAAAACCCGCCGACCAGCGGCGATGCTCGGCACTCGGTCAGCTGAAGGGCGTTCGGCGGTCGAGCAGCCGGGACAGCCGCCCGCCGCCCCGCCAGGCGCGCGCCACCCAGTCCGCGTCGTCGTCGGTGACCAGATTGGCCATGACCCGCACGGCGATGGTCATCAGCGTCGTCGAGCGCATGGCGATCGGTCCGGTCGACGGCAGAAACCGCTGGAACGTCAGCAGCAGCGCCAGCCTGCGCGCCACCGAGAAGCCGCGGCCATAGTGCTGCTGCAGCAGCGACGGCCACACCTGCGACAGGTCGGGGCAGTCCAGCAGCGCCGCGGCTAACCGCCCGGTCTCCAGCCCGTAGTCGATGCCCTCCCCGTTGAGTGGGTTCACGCAGGCCGCGGCGTCGCCGATCAGCATCCAGTTGGCGCCGGCCACGCCCGACACCGCGCCGCCCATCGGCAGCAGCGCCGAGGCCACCGCCCGCGGGTGGCCGGTGAAGCCCCACTCGTCGCGGCGCAGGTCGGTGTAGTAGTCGATCAGCGGCCGCAGCGCCAGGTCGGCGGGTCGCTTGGACGTCGACAACGCTCCGACGCCGATGTTCACCTCGCCGTTGCCCAGCGGGAAGATCCAGCCGTAGCCGGGCAGCAAGGAGCCGTCGGGGGAGCGCAGTTCCAGATGCGACGTCAGCCAGGGGTCGTCGGCCCGCGCGGTGGTCAGATAGCCGCGGGCGGCAACGCCGTACACCGTCTCCTGATGCCAGCGCCGGCCCAGCTTGCGGCCCAGCGACGAGCGGGCGCCGTCGGCGACGATCAACTGACGGCAGCTCACCTCGGTGCCGTCGGCCAATGTCACCGATGTCACGCGGCCCGATGAATCATGTTGCGCGGCAACGGCCTTGGTGCCAAGCAGCATTCGCGCCCCGGAATCTTCGGCGACTTTGCGGATCCGGTCGTCCAGCTCCAAGCGGGCCACCGCGCTGCCGGTCGACGGGAATGACGGACCGGGCCAGTCGACTTCCAGCTCGCCGCCGAATCCGCTCATCCGCAACCCGCGATGCCGAATGCGGCTGTCGAGCCAGTCGCCGAGCCCCAGCCGTTCCAGCTCCGCGACCGCGCGCGGGGTCAGTCCGTCGCCGCAGGCCTTGTCGCGGGGAAAGCTCGCCGAATCGATGACCAGTACGTCGTTGCCCGCGCGGGCGGCCCACGCACCCGCGGCCGAACCGGCGGGCCCGGCGCCCACGACCACCACTTGGGCTCGGGTCGCTCCCGTCTTCATGCACACCAGTATGTTTGGTGCCGTGAGTACTCCGGCAACGGTGGTGGCGGGCGTCGACTTCGGCAACCCCGGTTTCGCGGCGACCGTACGGGACGGTGTGGGGCGGATCGAGCAGCTCATGGACACCGAGCTGCTCAGCGCCGACGACATCATGACCGAGTCGCTGACGCACCTGTTCAAGGCCGGCGGCAAGCGGTTCCGGCCGCTGTTCACCGTGCTGTCGGCCCAGATCGGGCCCAACCCGGACAGCGGAGACGTCACCATCGCCGGCGCCGTCATCGAACTGGTGCACCTGGCCACGCTGTACCACGACGACGTCATGGACGAAGCGGAGGTCCGTCGCGGTGCGCCCACCGCCAACGTGCGCTGGGGCAACAACGTCGCGATCCTGGCGGGGGATTACCTGTTCGCCACGGCCTCGCGGTTGGTCTCGCGGCTGGGCCCCGAGGCGGTGCGGCTGATCGCCGAGACGTTCGCCCAGTTGGTGACGGGGCAGATGCGCGAGACCCGAGGCTTCGTCGAGGGATCGGACCCCATCGAGCACTACCTGAGGGTGGTGTACGAGAAGACCGCGTGCCTGATCGCGGCGGCGGGCCGGTTCGGTGCGATGTTCTCGGGTGCGGACGCCGACCAGGTGGAGCGGCTGAGCCGTCTCGGCGGCATCGTGGGCACCGCGTTCCAGATCTCCGACGACATCATCGACATCGACAGCGACTCCCACGAGTCCGGCAAGCTGCCCGGCACGGACGTGCGCGAAGGCGTGCACACCTTGCCGATGGTCTACGCGCTGCGCGAGCCCGGGCCCGAGGCGGCGCGGCTGCGCGAGCTGCTGGTCGGCCCCATCGAGGACGACGACGCGGTGGCCGAGGCGCTGGCACTGTTGCGGGCCTCGCCGGGCATGGCCAAGGCCAAGCAGTCGCTTCACGAGTACGCCGAGCAGGCGCGCCAGGAGCTGGCCGTGTTACCGGATGTTCCCGGCCGCCGGGCGCTACAGACGCTGGTCGACTACACCATCAGCCGGCACGGCTAGTGGCGATCGCGAAGTCCTGCGGAACCAACAAGGCCATCTCGGGCGTTCAAAGAGCTGTAACCGCAGTAGCGCGCGCTCCCGAGTGTTCGCAAGGAGGACACCGATGACCTGGCATCCGCATCACAACACGTTCAAGACGTTCGCGTTGTTGGTTGGCATGTCCGCGCTGATCGTGTTCGTCGGCTCGATGTTCGGCAGGACCGCGATGTTCCTCGCGGTGCTGTTCGCGATCGGCATGAACGTCTACACGTACTTCAACAGCGACAAGCTGGCGCTTCGGGCGATGCACGCGCAGCCGGTCTCGGAGGTGCAGGCGCCGGCGATGTACCGGATCGTGCGAGAGCTGGCGACGGGCGCGCACCAGCCGATGCCCCGGCTCTACATCAGCGACACCAACGCGCCCAATGCGTTCGCGACCGGGCGCAACCCGCGCAACGCGGCGGTCTGCTGCACCACCGGCATTCTGGACATCCTCACCGAGCGTGAGTTGCGCGCGGTGCTGGGTCACGAACTTTCGCACGTGTACAACCGCGACATCCTGATCTCATGTGTGGCAGGCGCGCTGGCCTCGGTGATCACCGCACTGTCTTACATGGCAATGTTTTTCGGTGGCAATGACCGCGAAGGCGGCAATCCCTTTGCGCTGCTGCTGGTTTCGCTGCTGGGCCCGATCGCGGCGACGGTGGTGCGGTTGGCGGTGTCGCGGTCACGCGAATACCAGGCGGACGAATCGGGCGCGGTGTTGACGGGCGACCCGCTGGCCCTGGCGTCGGCCTTGCGCAAGATTTCCGGCGGGGTCCAGGCGGCCCCGCTGCCGCCGGAGCCCCAGCTGGCCAGCCAGGCGCACCTGATGATCGCCAACCCGTTCCGGGTGGGCGAGCGGATCGGGTCGCTGTTTTCCACGCACCCGCCGATAGAGGACCGTATCCGCCGGCTGGAGGAAATGGCGGGGCGGTAGTCCGATTCGCAAGTACCATTGAGGTCGGATGGTGATGGCGATGACTGAACCCAACTCGATGGACATTCACGAAGCCGGCCTCGCGCTGGATCTGCCGGACTTGATCTTCGAAACACGCGCCGGCGCCGGTATGAACCAGGCCCAACTGGCCGAAGCGATGGGCACTACCCAGGAAGCCGTCGCCGCGTGGGAGGACGGGACCGAGGTGCCCCGCGTGGACGTGCTGCAGCGGCTGGCGCAGGTGTGCGGCAAGCGGCTGCATATCAGCATCGACGTGGACTGACCCGGCTCGGCCGGGCGGCGAACCGATTACGCTGCGGCCTCGGATGTTTCGGCTTCGACCGAGGATGGGCGCGGGTCGCGTTGATCCGTCTCGGTTCCGCCGTGGATCGCCACCGCCCCGCCCGTCGCCTCATGCTGTTGTTGCCAGTCGGTAATGGCTTGATGCGCAGCGTGATCGAGGTAGTGGACCGCAATGACCACCGTCGCCGTCGCGCCCTGCGGAACCGACGCCAGCACTCGCGTCAGCCTCGGCAGCGCCAGGAAGGTGCATGCCGCGCCGTCGATGCTCACCCGCCATCCGTCGTCGGTCGGCGTGGCTTCGATCTTGGCGCGGATCACCCGCCATCCGGTCAGTGTGATGGCCAGGGCGAGTCCGATCATGACGCCGTGCAGCAGGTTGAGGAATATGACGCTGACGGCGGTCACGACGTAGACCGCGAGATCGCCGTGTTTCATTGCGGTTTCGATGTGAGCCGGCTTCAGCAGCTGAATCCCGATGACGATGAGCAGCCCGGCGAGGGCGGCGGTGGGAATCTCCTCGACCAGCCCGGCGAACGGGATGGTGAACAACAGGATCCAGACGCCGTGCATGATCGACGAGGCGCGGGATTTGGCCCCCGCGTTGACATTTGTCGAGCTGCGGACGATCACCCCAGTCACCGGTAGCCCGCCGATGCTGCCCGACACGATGTTGGCGGCTCCCTGCCCCACCAGCTCGCGGTTGAAATCGGTTCGTGGCCCGTTGTGCATCCGGTCGACCGACACGGCCGACAGCAGGCTCTCGACGCTGGCGATCAGCGCCACCGTGATCACCCCGATCGCGACCGCGCCCCAGTTGCCGTGGGGAAGATCGGGCAACCGCAGCGCCTCCAGCGGCGACCCCTCGAAGTTGATCCGGCGCACGTGAAACGGGAAGACCACCGAGATGACCGTCACCGCGACAATGGCGACCAGTGGCCCCGGGACGCGGCGCACTTTGGCGGGAACCCATCGCCAGGCCACCAGGATGACGATCACCAGCACACCCAGGATCACCCCCGGACGGTGCGCACCGACGATCTGGCCCGGAAGCCCGATGAGGTTGTGCCAGGCCGAGCTCTTGGATTTTCCGCCGAGCAACACGTGCGCCTGCTGCAGGGCGATCGTGACGCCGATGCCCGCCAGCATGGCGTGCACGACGACAGGTGAGATCGCCAGGGCGGCGCGCGCAACACGGCTGAGCCCCAACAGAACCTGCACGACTCCGGCGGCGACGGTGATCAAGCACGTTATGCCCCAACCGAAATCGGAAACCAGGCCGGCGACGATCACCGTCAGTCCGGCCGCGGGGCCACTGACCTGCAGCGGGGATCCGCCCAACGAGCCCACCACGATTCCGCCGACGATCGCGGCGATCAGGCCGGCGAGTACTGGGGCGCCCGAAGCGATCGCGATGCCCAGCGACAGGGGGAGTGCGACCAGGAAAACCACGAGTGAGGACGGCAGATCGTGCCGGATGATGCCGCGCAACCGTTCGAGACGCGGTTCGGCGAGGCTTTGAGCGCGGGCTTTGTCACCCATTTGTTCGGCGTTGTGCATCGGTCGCGTCCCTCGGTAGGTGTTAGCGGGGGATGTTCCGATATCCGCCCCATTGTGCGCCCATTACCTCTTCGTAACGCGCTGGCGTACAGAGGATTACGACGGGATGGACCCGCTGCATCGCGCCCGAAAATCCCTGGCCACCTGCGTCGACGGTATTTTGCTGGCAAAGGCCGGTCAAGCCGACTGGCGCGGCCCATAGAGAACGCAAAGATTTGAATTGCCTGGCGTCAAAGCGCCAGTTCAGAAGCCGGAACCGTGCACCTCGTGGCCGGGTACCTCGGCGATCAGGCCCCGATAGGCTTCCTCGACGGTGGAGCCGTGGTTGATCACGGCGTCGACTTCGCGGGCGATCGGCATGGTCAGGCCGAATTCGTTGGCAAACTCCATGATCACGCTGGCGGCCTTGACGCCCTCGGCGACCTGGTTCATCGAGGCGATGATCTCGTCGATCGGTTTGCCCGCCCCCAGTTGTTCACCGACGTGCCGGTTGCGGCTGCGCTGACTGGTGCAGGTGACGATCAGGTCGCCCAGGCCGGCCAGGCCCGGGAAGGTGTCGGGATGGCCGCCCAGGGCGACGCCCAGTTTGGTCATCTCGCGCAGCGCGCGGGCGATCACCAGCGCCCGGGTGTTCTCGCCGATGCCCAGCGAGTAGCCCATCCCGACCGAGATGGCGTAGACGTTCTTCAGCGCGCCGGCCATCTCCACCCCGATGACGTCGTCGGTGGTGTACACGCGGAAGCGCCGCGTGCGGAACAGGCCCGACAGTCGCGTCGCCAGATGCTGGTCGGGCATCGCCAGCACCGCCGCGGCGGCATAGCCCTCGCCCACCTCGCGCGCGATGTTCGGCCCGGCCAGGATGCCCGCGGGATGGCCGGGCAGCGTCTCCTCGATGATCTGCGACATCCGCATGTTGGTGCCCTGCTCGAGGCCCTTGACCAGTGACACCACCGGCACCCACGGCCGCAACTCTTTGGCCAGCTCGCTCAGCACCCCTCGAAAGCCGTGCGAGGGAACGCCCATCACGACGACGTCCGCCGAGTTCGCCGCCTCGGCGAAGTCGGTGGTGGCGCGCAGGGTGTCGCTGAGCACGACGTCGTTGCCGAGGTAACGGCTGTTGCGGTGGTTGTCGTTGATGTCGGACGCGGTGGCCTCGGAGCGCACCCACTGCAGCGTCGGCCCGCGACGCGCGCAGATTGACGCCACGGTGGTGCCCCAGGAACCGCCACCGAGGACAACGACTTTGGGTTCGCGCTTCTCAGATGCCATGGCGATCAGCGTATTGCGGACACCTGCGATTTTGTAGGAGTTCACGAAGCGGGGCGACACCGTGCCTGCACACCCCGCACGGCCCGGCGTGGTATCCGCGGTTATCCATGCCGAATTCATATTTATCGGCGACAACATTTGCGTTCGGCGAGTCGGCGCCGGTCATTTGTGCGGAATACCTTTGAAAATGCATGGGAGATTCATAAAAAGGTAAATGGATACCCGCTCAGGTAGGGCAATCAACAGGTGTGCGCCATTCCCGCCAAAAGCCAACCGGCTCAAAGCCACTGGTGAGCCTCGCGTCGGAGCGGTGACGGAGAAAAGCACGCGAAACGGCGTGCGGCTAAAAATCAGCATGAGTGTTGCCGAAAAGACAAGCTCAAGGTCCATTTGAATGAATTGTCGGCACTGAATTCGCCGAACCCTCGTTTAGCGTTTCGCGACATCCGAACACACGCTGAAGGGAAAACGGTATGTCTTTCGTGACTGTCCAGCCGGACAAGTTGTCGGCGGCGGCAAGCAATCTCCAGTCGATCACCGCGGCGCTCAACGTCGGCAAGGCGGCCGCGGCCATCCCGACCACGGGGGTCGTTCCGGCCGCCGCCGACGAGGTGTCCGCGCTGACCGCGGCGAGGTTCGCCGCCCATGCGGCGCAGTTCCAGGCGCTGGCCGCCCGGGCCATCGCGGTGCATGAATTGCTCGCGGCCACCCTGGCGCAGAGCGCGGGAACCTACGCGGCCACCGAGGCCGCCAACGCCGCCGCGTCGGCGCTGTAAGAGCGGAGACGCACATGGACTATGCGCTGCTGCCGCCGGAGATCAACTCGGGGCGAATGTATGCGGGGCCGGGAGCGGGTTCGTTGTTGGGCGCCGCGGCGAGCTGGGGCGAGCTGGCGGCACAGTTGCACAGCAGCGCCGCCTCCTTTCAGTCGGTCATCTCCGCGCTGACCGGCGGACCGTGGTTGGGTCCGTCGGCGCTGGCCCTGGCGGCGGCGACCACCCCCTGTGTGACGTGGTTGCGCACCAGCGCCGGCAACGCCGAACTGGCCTCCAGCCAGGCGACCATGGCGGCGGCCGCGTACGAGACGGCGTTCACGCTGACGGTGCCCCCGCCGGTGATCGCGGCAAACCGCGCGCTGCTGGCGTCGCTGATCGCGTCGAATGTGTTGGGACAGAACACCGCCGCCATCGCGACGGTCGAGGCGGAGTATTTCGAGATGTGGGCACAAGACGCCGCGGCGATGTACGGCTACGCGGGGTCCTCGGCGACGGCCGCGCAGCTGACCGAATTCGACGAGCCGGCGGAAGTGACCAATCCCGCCGCTTCCTCCGAGCAGGCCGCCGCGGTCGCGAAAGCCGTTGGCAATTCGTCTCGCAGCGGTGCGCAAGACGCCGCGGCGAACGCGAACGCGCAGGCTGCCGAGAACCTGCAGACTCTGGCAGAGCCCACCCTCGGCAACCTCAAGCCGATCGACGAATGGATCTCGGAGAACACCCCGTTCGACGACATCGCCTCGATGTACTCGAAATACGTTGTGCCGTATATCTCCTCGGGGCAGGTCGGCGTTCAGACGGCACAGTCCTTCGGGCAGATCAGCAACGGGATCACGGCCATGAGCACATTCGCGAAGGGTCTGGCCCCGGCGGCCTCCTCGGCGGCTCAGGCGGCGGGAAACGGCGCCAAGGCGCTGGGCGCGGCCGGTGCCGGCCTGGGCAACGCCGGCTCCGTGGCAGCGGGTGTGGGGCGCGCGGTTCCGCTGGGAGCGCTGTCCGTGCCGCCCAGCTGGGCTCCGGTCAACGCCGTCACCAACCCCGGGGTCGCGACGCTGGTGAGCGCGACGTCCACGGCTCCGCCGGCCGCGAACGGGTTGCCTGCCGTGCCGATGACACCGTTCGGGCCGATGGTCGGACAAGGCGGCTGGCGCAACCTGCCGAGCTACGGATTCAAACCGTCGGTGATGGCCAGGCCGCCGGCCGCGGGCTAGCCTAGCCGGCCAGCGGCGCCCGATCCTCGACCCGGCCGAACACCATCGCCTCCTCGATGCGGTCGAACCGGTAGTCGAGTGCGTCGGCCAGATAGTTCTGCCGCACGTTCCATGGCCGCTTGGTGCCCGACTTCGGCAGCATGTGCACCGAGCGCAGCACGTAGCCGGCGTTGATGTCCCACGATGGCTTCTCGGCCATCGGCTCGTTGCCCCGATGCGGTGCGGCGTGGGTGTAGCCGTGAGAACCCATGTGTTCGATCAGCTTCGCCGTCGCCCGGGCGGTGATGTCGGCGCGCAGCGTCCACGACGCGTTGGTGTAGCCCACGCACCAGAACAGGTTCGGCACGTCCTCGAGCATGTGCGCTTTGTAGACGAAGCGGTCGCTGGTCTTGATCTCGTTGCCGTCCAGGCTGATCGCGGCCCCGCCAAGCGCCTGCAGCTGCAGGCCGGTGGCGGTGACGATGATGTCGGCGGCCAGGTGTCCACCGGATTTCAGCGCGATACCCGTCGCGTCGAAATGGTCGATGTGATCGGTGACCACCTCGGCGCCGCCCGCGGTGATGGCGTTGTACAGGTCGGCGTCGGGGATCAGGCACATCCGCTGGTCCCACGGGTTGTAGCGCGGCTTGAAGTGGGTGTCGACGTCGTAGCCTGCGGGCAGGCTGTTGATCGCCTTGCGCCGCAACAGCCACCGCACCAGCCCCGGCGCCTTGCGGGACAACGCGAAGAACACCGCCTCGGTCAGGGCGCTGTACATGCGGATGACGAGGTGAGCGGGGTTGCGGGGCAACAACTTTCGAGCCACCGCGGCGACGGCGCCGTACTTGGACGCGGAAATGAGGTAGGTCGGCGAGCGCTGCAGCATGGTCACTTTGGCGGCGCGGTCCGACAACGACGGCAGGAGCGTGACCGCGGTCGCCCCGCTGCCGATCACCACGACCTGCTTGCCGGTGTAGTCCAGGCCTTCGGGCCAGTGCTGCGGGTGCACGACGGTGCCCTCGAACTGTTCGATGCCCGGAAAGTCCGGGGTATAGCCCTCGTCGTAGTTGTAGTAGCCGCTGCCGAAGAACAGGAAGCGGCCGCGATACAGCTTGCGTGCCCCGTCCTGCTCCACGGTGACCGTCCAGGTGTCGGTTGCGGAGTCCCAGTCCGCCGAGCGCACATGGCTGTTGAACCGGATGTGCCGGTCGATGCCGTACTTGCGCGCGGTGGCGACCAGGTACTCGCGGATGTGCACGCCGTCGGCGACGCCCTCCTTGCGGGTCCACGGCTCGAACGGAAAGGACAGCGTGAAGATGCTGCTGTCCGATCGCACGCCGGGATAGCGGAACAAATCCCACGTCCCGCCGATCTGCGCGCGCCGCTCCAGGACGGTGTACGTCAGGCGCGGATTGCGCTCGGTGATCCGATATGCCGCGTCGATGCCGGAGATGCCGGCACCGACGATGATCACGTCGGAGTATCCGGCCTCGGCGGCACCGTTATCGGCGGCCTCCTGGGGAGTCGCGGTCATCGTGAACCTCGCTCGAATTGTGGGACTCGTACCAGCGTAGAGACCCACCGGTTGGTCGGGCTAGTAACTCGCGAATCCGCGCCGCGCGGCACGGACCGCGCCGGTCAGCGATAGTTGACGAACTGCAACGCCACGTCCAGGTCGGCCTGCTTGAGCATCGCCTGGACGGCCTGCAGGTCGTCGCGCTTTTTGCTGGTGACCCGGATTTCGTCGCCCTGGATCTGGGTTTTGACGTTCTTGGGGCCGTCGTCACGGATCAGCTTGGTGATCTTCTTGGCGCTCTCGCTGCTGATGCCCTGCTTGAGGGACCCGCTGATCTTGTAGGTCTTGCCGGAGGCCTGCGGTTCGCCGGCGTCGAAGGCCTTCATCGAGATGTCGCGGCGGATCAGCTTCTCCTTGAAGACGTCGACCGCCGCCTTGACGCGTTCCTCGGTGGATGACGTGAGCTCGATAGCCTCGTCGCCCTTCCAGGCGATTGTGGTGTCGGTGCCGCGGAAGTCGAACCGGGTGGCCAATTCCTTGGCGGCCTGGTTGAGCGCGTTGTCGACCTCTTGGCGATCCACTTTGCTGACGATGTCGAACGATGAGTCCGCCATGCATTCCGTCCCTTCATCCGGTGATAGGCGTTTGTGCTTTGTCTACTCGCTCGTTGTAACCTGTCTGGCGGCAGGTTGCCCGAGCGGCCAATGGGAGCGGACTGTAAATCCGTCGCGAAAGCTTCACAGGTTCGAATCCTGTACCTGCCACCAAGCCTCAGCCGGGTCTGGGCCGGTTTTGCACCACGACAGGTCACACTGCGCCGAACCCGTTTGCCGCGGACCGCCTTATCGGCCGATGCGCCTCGTGGAGGCGCCGGCGTGTAACAGCCGGTTGGCCGAGATGACGGGGCTACGACGTCGAGCCCAGTCACGCTAACCGAAAAAATTGTCACCGGCAGGGTGATACTCGATAGGTCCAGAGTTTCGAGGAGCCGGCCAGTGCGTATGTTCGGTACTGCGTGGTGGCGATTGAGGTCATACCTTGCAGCGGGGACGCTGAGACGACATAGCACTCCCGGGAGTGCTCGAACATACGCATGTACCAACCCAACGCCTGGGTATGGGCGGAACTCAGGGAGGCTGGCTCGGACGCGTGGTATCCGACCCACTCGATCCCAGCATCAATGTCCGTGGGCGCTACGCCTCGAGCCACAAGAGAGGACGCCGCCTTCCATCTGGCCGCATCGAAGGCAAGGGCATTGGCGGTGATGAGGGTGGTTGTCGCCGCCAGAGCGGCCAGGGCAGTTAGCGAGAGTAACCAGTTGTACCAGCGTGGCATCAGACGGTTGTTCGCTTCCCGGGTGCCAAGTAAGGCAACGCAAGCAAAGGGAATTAGGACGAGGAAAAATCGCGCGTAAGGCGCCTGCCCGAGCACTATTTCCCCCAACGTGCCAGCGGCTATCAGGATGAGCACGAGTCCGGACATCCGGTCCAGCGGCGCCCCTGCGTCGATGTAATGCCCCACGATAAGAGCCAGCGACATGCAAGCCATCGCCACCAGCGCGAACCACCACCAGCCCGGCAGCGCGGTCCGCGTTCCGATCGAGCTCGCGCTGTAGGCCCCCCCTGGGGCCAAATAGCACGGCAGGAAAATGTGGCTGCCCATGCGAAACAGCACCGCCGCGATGACGATTAGGACAGTGAGTACCAGCGTGCTCACGCTAGTCAGCTGCGTGCGTCGCGACCAACTGCGTGGTCGCGCGGTGACGAGCACCGCTGGGAAAACGAAAAGGGCAACGGTCAAGCACGTGCAAATCGCAATTGGAAGGGCGAGTGCCAAACTGATGCCAGTCGACGCCAGTGGGGCGCCGCTGTCATGTGGCAGCGATCGACGCCACAGCTCGAACCCGGTGATCGCCAGAATGGACATCAGTCCGCCGAGCAGGGCGATCTGGCGCTTTCTGCCGTGCCAGGAAGTCACGGTAATTATCACAATGACGACGAGTCCAACAAGTGCCTGTTCGCGCACTGTGACGCCCCAGGTTGCGACCGCGAGCGCCCCTAGCAGCCACCGGGTACTTTCAGTCCGGAGCGCTTGGTCAGTTAAAAAGAGGCCACCAATGACGGCTGTGAAGGCGGGAACGTCTGCCATATAGGACGTTGCCAGCAGTCCGAAAGCTGGCATCAGCCCCACGAGGGCGGTTCCGAGTAGCGCCCTATTCCCCCCCACGCGGGGCTCGAGTAAGCCATAGGTGGCGAGAAGCCCTAATGCCGCCAAGACGGCAACAAACACTTTCTGAACGATGAGCGAGCTGCCGAGGTGGCCAAGGACAACGATTTGCCCGATTAGCGCACTGCGGTTCCATCCAGCGAGTTCGATCGAGCCTTGCTCTGCATAGTGCCGGGCAATTAACGCGTACGCCCATGCATCATTGTGGGGGATTGCCCAGCTTCCCGTTGCGGCGGCTAGGAACATGGGCCAACCAACGCACAAGCAGATGACACCTGCCAGCAGGAGTAGGCCTCGCCGTGTCAAAGTGATCCGTGCGGTTGTCAATCCGCGGGCTTCTGTCACGCGTGACGCCGTCAAATGTACCGCCTCCCATACTCTTTAGGGCGCGCGGCCCCACGCGAGATAGCAGGAGAATGCGCGGCCAAAGCGCCCTAAATCGCCACGCCGGCGGAAGACCAACGCGGGTGCTTTAGTCAGCAGGCTGCAGCCGGGAGGGTGGGAACACCTCCGGGCGCAAGTCTCGGGGACACCTCCCCCGAAACCCCCCGAACCTCGCGGTTCATGACAATTGTTTTAGTGACGGGGCCCGATTCGTCGATCAGGAGCGTAAACACTTCCGCGCATATTTACATCGAAAACTGTGAAAATCTCCGTCAACAGACCAACAGCGCCGACGCTGAGATCCTCCGGCGGACGGGGCAGTTCACCTCGGTTGCTTTGATTTCGAGAAGGCGAGCAGCGATGTTGCCGAACGAAACCGCGGGTCCTCGCCCTCAGGGATTCAAGACACGTCGTGGGCCACGATCACCACGCGATCCGACACCCCACTCGAGATCGGGTAGTGACGGACGGCTGCTTCGCCGAAAACTTCTGAGGCCATCTCTACGTACCGTTCCGTAGGGCGAATGAAGTCGCCTTCGTCGAGCCGGACCACGATGCGCCCGATCCAGTTCCATCTGTTCCGCGTCGGAACGGGCTCGCTGATCACGAGGGCACCCGTTTCGGGCGCAAGTACGCGGCGGCTCTCCTGCAGCAGACTGCGCGCCGAATCGTTGTCGAGGTGGTGTATTACTCCGCTGATCAGGACAGCATCGAAGGATCCGTCCGGGAATCGCAAGGTCCGTCCGTCCGCAACCTCGAAACGGTAACCCTTCCTCGTGGCCGAGGCCCTCGCGATGTAGTCGGCATTCATATCTATGCCGACGTAGCTGTCAGGGCGAAAAGATTTCGCCAATGCGCCTGTCCCGCACCCGATGTCAAGGACCGATGCCGCCTCGGCGATTCCCTCATTGCGCAGCACTTCCTTCTCGCTTCGGTATCCCGCCTCAAGGACCCAGCGGAGGAAATCGAACGTGCGGGGTTCAACTGCCAGCGCGTGGACCCCGCGGCGCACTACGCGAAGTGTTGTCACACGTTTCTCCTAACTCAGTTCGGAGATAGCTGTCGACGCAGTACATCGTCGTATACACGTTTAACCGCGACGGGAAACGGAGTTATCGCGACGCCCTGAAAGTCCTGCGCGAACTGTGTGCACAGCCTCAGGTCCCGGACTTGATATCTCGTCGACGGGCTCGTTCCCAGTGCGATACGAACCGTGCGATGGGCCACTTGCTCCACCGTCCTCAAGACGGCGCAAACCGGCAGAGGTCGTTGAGACGACAGATTGCGCAGCACCGGCGCGGCCGGCTGCGTTTCCACCGCTCTCTGGACCAGCGTCCGCACCATCGCGGCGGCATCATCGACATACAAGTAGTCGCGGAGGGTCTCCATCGGCACGAAAACGTTCACCGATTGTCGTGTCACGGCCGCTCGGCACAGCTGACTGACCAGACCCTGCGGTTTCATGACGTTCTGACCGGGCCCTGCAAGGTTTGACAATCGTCCAATGACGAGTGGGACGCAGCCCTCGAGCGTCGACCGCGAAATCTCCTCCTGAGCGAGTTTCGCCTCCCCGTACGGGCTCAGTGGCTGCGGCGCCGTCGATTCACTGAACGGGGGGTTAGTCGACCCGGCATAGATGCCGCCCGCGGATGAGGACAGGAAGAACGCACCCCGACCGGTTGGCCGCGACTCTCGGATTCGCGTGAGCAGGTGGGACATGATGCGGGTCTCCGCTGCGAGTTTGTCGATCGTGGAACCTATGACACCGCTGCCGGCGGCCCAGATGACCGACCAGTCGTCGTCGCGCGCCGCCCGGATGTATTCGTCGAGGTCGGAGTCGAGCGCTGCAGCCGCCGCATCGTGATCTTCCCAGGGCACCTGAGTGCCGATGAACTCCGAACCGATCGACCGCGAGACGGCGCTGCCCAGCAGTCCGCGGCGGCCGACGATCCAGGAGAGCATCGATTAGTCCCGCGGGCTATCGAATGCTTCGCCGGGATCGCGCACGATGACATATACCGGCTTTCCCATCGCCATGCCGGCGGCAGCTGCGATGTACTCGGCAATGATTCCCAGTGAGAACAAGGCCGCCCCGCCGATGAAAAGCACCGCTACGAATACCGATGTCCAACCTTGCACGTTGACATCGCCCACCAGTTTCCGAACCGCACTGTAAATCGCGGTGGCGAAGCCCAGAAGAGCGAACAGAACGCCCATCGTGGAGACGAAGCGCAGCGGCCGGGTGCCCGAGGAGATGACCAGCCGCCAGAAATGCGAGACGAGGCGGTGCAGGGTGTACGCGCTGGCGGGCCGGCCCTCTTGGCGCAGCACCACGGGACAGGTTGAGGGTTCGGTGACAACCCAAGACAGGGCGACATCGAGGAACACCCCGGCGCCGGCGTAGGCGGCGACACTTCGTCCGGCCTCGCCGAGGACCAGTCGATAACTGTTGAAAGCTCGAAGACCTTTGGACGACACCAGGACATGTAGGAACAACCACTTCGTCAGCCAGGACGCCACATTGCGCAATGCACCGTGCGGCGGTCGGTTCGTCGGCGACGCGTACACCAGTTCGGTGCGGTCGCGGTACGCCGTGTCGAGCAAGTCGCCGATATAGGCCGGATCGTGTTGTCCGTCCTCATCCATCGTCACGATCCAGTCGCCACCTGATGACGTCATGCCCGCCAGCGTCGCGGGATGTTGTCCGAAGTTGCGGGAGAGCCACACCGGGCGGAGCCACTCGTCGCGCGCGGCCAATCGCGCACGACTTCTTCGCTACCGCCGATGCCGCGGTCCCACACGAGAAGCACCTCGTCGACGCGGAATTTGCGGCCGTCGCGGGTCTCCTGCAGCGAACGGTGCTGCTCGAGCTCCTTTACCAACCCCGGCAAGGTCGCGGCTCCGTTGTAGACCGGGATCACGACGCTGATCGAGTCCACACGGCTCGATTGGTGGTCACCAGTCACGCGTTTGCCTCCCTGAACGTACGCGTCCAGTGGAGTAACAGTACCGATGCATGGCGGGGTGGGTCCTGTCAATTGTGATTTTGGCTACACCGGGTTGCCGTAGGGCGAACCGCCCGATCGCGTCCATGCGCGTAGAGCCGCCCAGTGGCTCGATTGGCTCAGACAGGAATCTCGCCGATGACCTCGTCGGCGTGCTCAGACGTGTCGCCCGCCAGCTTGAACAGCCAGCGGTCCAGGATGAGGAAACGACCCACCCAGACGATGCCGAATCCCAGCAGCTGGGCGAGGAACACGGCTGCGCCGCGGACGAGCGTCGCCTGCTCGGCGATCGCGACCTCGACGAGGTAGGTGAACAACGTTGCTAACGCGACACCTAGCATCATGGCCACCCAGAACACAAGCACCTGGCTGTGCAAGTTCTCGCGCGACCTGATCCGCCAGACGAAAAGCTTGTTGGCGAAGAAGTTGGGGATGGTCACGATAGCGGCCGCCAGCAAAGACGCGGCGGCGTAATTGTGCAGCCATATGCCCAAAAGCTGGATGAGGATCTGCCCCGCCGGGACGAACACGACCGACACAGCGGCGTAACGAAGCTTTTTGTGTGCCCCTCTGGTGCCTAATGGTGAAAGGCCCATAGTCAGCCAAGATACTTGCGCCGTGGCGCTCTAGGAACCGAATCAAACGAGCCCGAGTTTCAAGCGGCGAACATTTCGCGCAACGGCATCGACCCAGTTAGAGGCCACAGCGCGATTAAATGAAAAGGTCCGAAACCCTTTGAACTGGTTGATAGTTTTGGGCAATGGCGACAACCGCGTCGGTATCGACGACGGCATTCGGACGCATCAGGACATGGTGCTCGACCACAACTTTTGGCTCTAAGCGTTGGCAACGGGTCCTCGCCGCCGTAATCACAGCTGTGATTTTCTGGCCGCAGGCATCGGTCGACGCGGCGGTTGGGCCCGACCAATCGACGTTGGCCGGCGTCGCCCTCGCACGGATTCATCACCTCGAGTGGGGCCCCGAGATTGTCTTAACTTACGGGCCCCTTGCTTTCCTCCAAAACACCCCTTATTACTCATTCGATCAATCGCTGCTCGCGACGATCTACCAGCCAATCATCGTCGCCGCCCTGTTCCTTGGCATTGCGGCAGCGCTGCGCCAGCGCCACGCCCCGATGGCTTCGCTTCTGGGCGCCTTCCTGACCACAGGCGTCGTCGCCATCCTCCACATCGGTCATGGTGGCGTTTCGGGCCTGGAGTACAACGAACTGGCCGATCTCGCGGCGCTCGCGTGGGCGGCGGTGCCCCTGTTGCAGCAGGACCCCAAGCGCTCGACGGTCTTCACCACGTGCACTGTGCTCGGGGCGGTCGCGGGCCTACAGCTGCTCGTGAAACTCAACGCCGGCCTCGCAATCTTGGCCATCGCACTGGCCCTGTCGGTGTTGCTCGACTGGAGAGCTCTGGGACGCCATTGCGCCACGGTGATTGCATTCGCGGCGTCGACATTCATCTGGTGGGTGCTCGACGGGCAACGACCGGAGAACCTGCCTTCGTGGCTCAGGTCCAGCGCCGCCCTCGCATCGGGTTACAGCGCGGCGGAGAATGATCCCACCCTGCTCAACGTCGTCGCGGTCCTGTTGATCCTTGCGTGGATAGGCGCGCTGTGGATGATGTTCATCCGTGGCGGCCCGCAGATTCCCCGGCGTCTTGTGGTACTCATCGGCCTCGCTACCCTGATCCCCGCCAAGAGTGCGATGGCCAAACCCGACATATGGCATCTCTACGCTGTGCTCAGCCTCGCCGTCGTCGCGGTGGCCATCACGCCTCTTTTTAGGACCCGTGGTCGGGCGTTAGTAGTGGTGGTGCTGGCTACCACCTTGGTCCTGCTCGGCGCCGAGTATGCCGTCGTGGTGCTCGCAGGGGGATATCCCTCGGATACGTCGCGCGTCGCGGAGGCGCTACGGGCGCCCGCGCAAGCGGTCGACCGCCTGGTCACGCTCGCCCTGCCAGGGCGCGTCGACCAACGCGTCGCAGAGGCCAAGGCACGCCAGCGTGCGCTCTACGCGATTCCGGACCGCTTCATCAAAACCATCGGGTCGTCAACGGTTCACGTCGATCCCTATGAGACGTCGGCTGCGTGGGCCTACGACCTGACATGGCGCCCCGCGCCCGTCTATCAGACGTCCGCGGCGTACATGCCCGCCCTCGATGACCTGAACAGCGAATCATTGGCTAACGGGCCAGAGTTCATCTTGTCCAGGCAGTCGCCGGCCTCGCCGGCTACCGGCGTCGGCGGCATGGGCGGGCGGCTGGGTGTCGAGGAATCCCCACGATATTCGCGTGCGCTGCTGTGCAACTACACATTGACCGGGGTCGAGAACCGCTGGGCTCTCTTCACCCGTACCGGCCCGCACTGTGGTCCGCTCACTGCGCTGTCGGAGGTCACCGTTCACGGAAACGACGTGATCGCGGTCCCAACCCCCAGCGGACCGAACATGGCGGTCCTGGTCGGGATCGACCTGCAACCTACCGTCGTCGACCGGCTCTTCCAAGGAACCATCGCTCCGCCGACCGCCTGGACCGTCGTGCTCGACGGGGTTACCTACCGCCTAATCGGCGCCAATGCCGCCGAGCCATTCCTCCTCAATACGCCTGTGCTCGTAAACGGCACGAACCTGCAGATTGACGCCCACACCATCGGAGTGGTCGGCCATACCTCGTCCCTAGGTCAGCAGGGCGCTGTGCGCTTGCGCTTCTACGAGATGCGCGTCGGACAATAACCGGTGACGCCGCCCTCAGTCGGATTGAGCGGCGAGCGTCGACATGGTGGACACCGCCATCGGCTGTTTTTACAATCCACCTGCATGAAGCGCCTCGCATTGACCGCGCCCACGCTGTTGATTGCGGCATGCGCAACCGCCACGAACAGCACAACTCCGACCGTGGCCGGCACCCTTAGCCCCACCGCCAGTCAAACGGCAGGTCGCACGCCGCCGGGCAGTAAGACCGTTGGCGACCCTCAGGGCTCGTACTGGTCAGTCATCGACAATGACGGGACTTTCCTTGTCGGCGTTGACATTGCGGTGGGCAAGTATCGCAGCGCCGGTGGGCCGACGTGTTATTGGGCGCGGCTGGGTAGTCCCGATCCAGGGGACGTAATCGATAGCAAGAAGACAGACGGTCCGCAGGTAGTCGGAATCCGGGGCAGTGACACCGCTTTCCTGACACGGAATTGTGGGACCTGGCAGCAGACCCCTTGACGCGCTTTGGTTCGCCACCTACTCGACACATTCCGTGATCCAGGCGTCCAATCGATAGAAGATAGGGGGTGTGGAAGGAAGATTCCGATGAAGAAGGCAATATTCGGCCTGTTGGCGGCCGCACTCCTGGCATTGGCGCCGCTCTGCATTTCACCCGCCCAAGCACACGCCGGCGACCCCTGCGCCGGCATTGTCGATCCCGCTGCCCACCAGGACTGCATAAACGACTTCATTCAAAGACGCGAGCAGACGCAGTGCGACGCGAGCTCCAATCACGGACAGTTGGGGCAACTTTGCGGGTGACTCTGGGTCTACGGGCGTTCTTGGCCGCGCCGAGGGGTTCGCTTCCTAGGCGGGAATGGCTTCGATGACGCACAGCGGCCCTGCCGTCTGCACCACTCGCTGCAGCCGGAAGCCGCCACGCTGGAGTAGGTCGGTCCATTGCTTGCGGTTTCGTTCCAGCGCACCGGCCATCACCAGCATCTCCATGTCGGCATAGTGGCCAAGGAACTCGCGGTCATGATCCGGGATGACCATCTCCAACAGCAGCAGTTTCGCACCCGGAGGAGCCGCGGCTTTGATGGTGCCAAAGATCGCGATGGCTTCGTCGTCGGGCCAGTCGTGGATGACGTTCTTCAACACGTAGGCATCGGCGGACGGCACGCTGTCGAAGAACGATCCGCCGGTCACCGTGACTCGGTCGGCGACACCGTGCGCGGCCAGTAACGGTGGCGCTCCCTCGACCGCCTCGGGAAGGTCGAACAGCACGCCGCGGGCATTGGGGGCGGCGGCGAGAAGCGATGACAGTAGCCGGCCGTGGCCGCCCCCGATATCGGCGATGACGCCGAAGTCGCTGAAGTCGTAGGCCGCGACCACCGCCGCCTCCAATATCGCCGACGTGGACGTCATCGCGGTGTTGAAGATCTCCGCGAACTCCGGATCCTCGCGCAGGTAGCCGAACACGTCCTTTCCCAACACTTTCGGGGGGTTCGGCTCTCCGGTGCGCACCGCATCGGCAAGCCGCGTCCAGTTCGCCCGGTGTTGCGGCGAGCCGTAAAGCAAGGCGACCCCACGCGTCGAAATCGGCGAATCGGTGCGCAACGTGTCGGCTAAAGCGTTGAGCGCGAAGCGACCGTCGCGGCACCTGCGGAACACGCCGCGGCTGATCAGCAACCGCATCAGCCGCGCCACGCTGTCCGGGTCGGCTCCGACGCGACGCGCCAAATCCTGCTTGGTCAACGGGCCCGCGGCAAGCGCGTCGGCGATGCCAAGCTGCGCGGCAGCCGAAATGGCCTGCGACAGAAAACCTCCAAAGATGAGGTCGATGACCGTGATCGGCGGAGGTGCCAGTCGTTGGTATACACGCCCCACATGATGACGGATTCGCTCGACCGCGCGAGCCACCCGGGCGGGCGGCAGCTTCGGGGTTGATGTCGGTGACTCGGGCGGCATCGTTGTCCTTTCCGCGGCGAACTTTCGCGCTCGATCTTGTCGCATATCGAGGCCGGAAGGCGAGGGCCGTGCTGATTCTGGTCTAGTTCAAACAAATGGTCGCGATAGACCCGTGGCGAAGGGCCGGCCTTCCAACACGTGGTGGTCACCCGCGGCTGAATTGATTGGCGAAGCTGCGGCGGTAACCTTTTCCCAAGCGTCGAAGGGGTGGCCATGGGTACTGGTCGGGAGAGCGGCTGAGGATCCCATGCAACTGCGCTACCTGAGCATCCCGGCGCTGATCGCCGCAGTCGGTGGCGACCCTTGGGCGATCAACCGAAGCCTGCAGGCCGGCAGCCCGCTGCAGATCTCCAACCTGGCGCAGGCCTTTCGTAAAGCGGGCGTATGCACTGCGGAGAGCAACAACGCGTTCGAACAGGCCCGCACCCGCTTCGAAGCCGCCTGGAACCACCAGGACGGCGGCCATCCGATCAACGACTCCGAGGAGGTGCAGCGGGTGACCAAATCGCTTGGGGCGCAGTCGTTGCAGCTGCCCAAGATCGGGGCGGACCTGGAGAACATCGCCGCAAGCCTGGCCGAGGCGCAAAAGGCAGCGGCCGCACAGATCGCCGCGCTGGAGGCCCAGCTGCAGGAGCTCGACGACCTGATCGGTGAAGCCGAGGAAATGGAGGACGACGAAAGCCTTACGGCCGCCGACATCGATGCGCTCGAGACGCTCATTGCCAAGTGTGAGCAGGACGCCATCAGCGACACCAAAGCCGCGCTGGGCCAGCTGCAGGCGACGCGCGACTGCTACTCGAACACGTTGCAGAACGCACTCGGGGCCCTGCACGGCGACGGTTATGACCCCGCGGCCATCCAGGCCGTGGAGGGTCCGCTGTCGCCGCTGCCCGCGTTGCCGGATGACCCCAAGCAATTCGCGCAGGTGTGGAGCTCGCTCACGCCGGCGCAGAAAGACGCCGAGTACCAACACAATCCGTACATCGGCAACCACAACGGGATGCCCACGGTGGACCGCGATCATTACAACCGGCTCACTCTGGCCACCGAGTTGACCGGCGCCCAGGCGGCCGCCGCCCAGGCCGACGCCCTCAGGGCGCAGCATCCGGATTGGGCGCAGGGCAAGAACATTCCGCCGCCGAACGAGCCGGGAGCGATCTTCGACGATCGCCTGGCGTACGAGGCTTGGCAACGCCAATACGATGCCGCCCGCGACGGGGCCAAGTACCTGCCCGACCTCCAGGCCGTCGACAAGGCCGTCAAGATGAGCCCGGATCGAAAACTCATGCTGCTGGACACCAAGACCGGCAAGCAGGCCCGCGCCGCGATCGCGGTCGGCGACCCCGACGCGTCCACCCACGTGTCGGTCACCGTGCCCGGCCTCAACACCACTGTGCACGGCGCCATCGGCAGCATGTCGGACGAGGCGACCCGGCTCCGAAGCGAAGCGCTGCGACAGCTGAGCCTGGCCCCCGGCCACGAACACGACACCGTCTCGGCGATCGCCTGGATCGGGTACGACCCGCCGCAGGTGCCCGGCTTCGACGACCTCGGCAAGTCGCTGGCCGGCGGCTGGGGTGTCAGCCACGACGACATCGCGCGGGCCGGCGCCCACGACCTGGCCGGCTTCTACGACGGGCTACAGGCCGCCCACCACGGCGGCCCCGCCGATCTCACCGCGATCGGCCACTCCTACGGGTCGCTGACCACCGGTCTGGCCTTGCAGGAGCCCGGCGACCATGGCGTATCGCGGGCTCTGTTCTACGGCTCCCCAGGCATCGAAGCGTCCACGCCGCAACAACTCCACCTGCAGCCCGGCCATGTGTTCACCATGGAAACCCCCGACGACCCGATCCAGTGGACCTACGACGGCCCCGCCATCGCCCACACGGTCGCCCCGTTTTTGCCCCCACCGCTGAGCACCCTGGCCGAAACCGTGCTGGGCGCGGCCGACGCCACCGGCGCCGGCCACTTCGGCCCGAATCCGGCCACCAACCCCAACTTCACGCACCTGGCGACGGGGGCCGCCACGGTGCCCGACGGCCACGGTGGCACCCTCAACCTGAGTGACGCGCACGGGCACAGCGACTACCCCCGCTTCCCCGACGGCGGCGGCACCCGGACGACCAACTACAACATCGCGGCCGTGCTGGCCGGACTGGGAGATCAGGCGGTTCCGCAGAAGTGACGAACAATCGAATAACGAGCACCCCGAGCCGGCGGCGCCACGGACTGATCTTGGCCGCCGTGACCGCCACCGCACTAGCGACAGGATGCCACGTGAATCAGCCCCATCACCCCACCCCGCCCACCGACGCCGCCAAGGCGCTGGCGACGCTGAAATCCCTGCCGTCGTTCGAGGACACCCAAACTCAGGTGCAGGCGGCGATGAACGAAATCACCTCGGCGACAAGCAAACTGATACCCTCGATCACCTGGGAAACCCCGCACGAGGGCTCGGGCCTGGGTTGCGAACGGCCCTACGATCAGACCGACGGACGTGGCTACTTCCTCCCCGACGAGGTGGCCGCCAGCGTCGAGGTCTCCGAGCAGCAGTGGGCGAGCATCCAGGAGGCAGCCAAACAGGCGGCCGCCAAACTCGACGCCACCGACATGCAGGTCATGCACGACAACCCCGGGAACCACGACGTGGGCTTCTACGGCCCGACCGGCGTCTTCGTCAAGGTCGGCTACCGGGGCAACCTCGTCGTCTCGGGCTACACCGGCTGCCGGTTGCCGCGCGACAAAAAGTGACTTCGACGCTCACTCGAGCTGATGTCGCCCCTCCGCAAGTCCCCGGCTCGCCCCGGCGGCCGCCAGAGCGGCCTCGTCCGGACTCGGCGAAGGTAGCCGCTCACTTGGCACGTCGCCGTATTCCATCGCCTGGCTGCGGCTCAGGGCGACCGTGGCCGCCGCCATCGCCACCACCGCGATGAGAAGGATCAACGCCGTCGGCCCGCCCACGGCCAGATGCTCACCCAGGACGACAACCCCGAGCAGGACGGCGACCACCGGCTCGCCCACCAGCATGATCGGCACCGACGCCTGCAGAGCACCGGCGTGAAACGCCGAGTTCTGCACTACGGTCACGGTGACCGCCAGCCCGAACAGCACGTACGGAGCCGGGACGGTCATCAGTTCATGCCACCCGCCGACCGAGTAGCGGTGGGTGCAGACCTTCGTGACTACCGCGATCATGCCGAGCAGGACCGCGACCGCGACGCCCAGCAGCGAGGCCCGCACCCGGCCGGTGGCGCGGCGGGCGGCGATGACGCACGCGATCACCGACGGCACGGTGATCGCCAGCGCCAGCGTCCACGCCGGAATCGGGGGACGGCCGTGGCCCTCGCGGGGCTGGCCCACCAGCAGGAAAACCGCCAGTGCGGCCGTCAGCAACATCGCCCAGCCCCACTGGGCCCGGCTGATGCGCTGGTGGCACAGTGCCGCGCCCAACGGCAACGCGAACAGCAACGACGACACCAAAAGCGGTTGGACGAGCAGCAGGGATCCATGCGCCAGCGCCGCGGCCTGAAACGCGTAGCCGGCCCCCGCGGCAAACGTCCCGGCCCACCACAACGGTTGGCGAACCAGGTTGGTCGCCATGGTCGCGGACATGGCTTCATCACTCGGAACGCGCTGAGTGGCTCGTTGCCGGACCACGATTCCCACCGCAGCCCAGAAAGCGGAAAGCAAAGCCGAGACGATCGCGACCGCGTGCATCGTCACCCACCCCATGCCCCGTCGGGTACCCCCGAGCGCGGCCCGGTTAACTCGCGGCGCCCGGATTAGTGACTGGCACGCGTAACCTGGCTGGCCGGCTGGAAGTTCGTCCCGACTATCGAAGAGGAACATGTTGCGTACCAAAGCAATCACCGCAGTGGCCGTTGCGGCGGCCATCGCGTCGGCCGCACTGACACTTCTGCCCTGGATCGACGTGAGCCAGCTGGGATTACCCATTCGGTGGAATGGCCTCGGCATCTACATCGGTGAGCACGGCGAATACTACGGCTCCTTGCTCACCGACATGGTGGACAGCACGCCGGGGTGGATCGTGGTGATCACCTCGCTGGCGGCCGGCGGCGCGCTGCTCGCCGCGACGCGGGCGCGCTGGCTCGGGATCGTCGCATGCGGCTGCGCGGTCATCGCGTTCGTGACGGTTGTTTTGTGTTTGGTCTATCCGTCGGTACTGGTCGGCGACGCCAAGAATGAAATGGGAATATCTCTGGTCGCCGACCGGCAAGTGCTGAACTCCGGTGCGTTGATCGCCGAAGCCGCGGCCACCGGTGTGCTGGTGGCCTGCACCGCACTCATTGTTGTCAGAGCGAGAAGCGTTGCAAGGCAGGCCGATTGAGGGCACGCCGGCGAGCGTTCCCTAGAACCAGGGGCCGGGGTAGTGGCCGTCCTGATCTTGCACCATGACGATCTCCTTGCACTCGCCGTTGGACGCCGGCGCGGTCTCACCGCGGCACACTAGCGTCCACCCGGAGATCCGCTCGAAAGGCCGTAGTGTCCAGTTCGATGCCACGGGATCGGTTGCGGGCAGGGCGATCACGGAGAACGTCCCGCCGGTGCCGGTGATGTAGAGGTGGTCTTCGAAGAACGCCAGCTTGGAGACCGACAGCTTCTTGGCGTCGTCTCGGCTCTTCTGGAAGTCCCACTGCTGGCTGCGCAGGTTCCATACGCCGAAGCCGAGCTGAGAGGTGTCCGAGCCGTGGCCGTCGACGAACAGTTTGCCGTCGGACAGCGCCGCGGCCAGCCCGCCGCCGGGGAGCCGGTCGGAATCGCCGATCTTGATGACGGACTTGGCGTTGAGGTCGTAGAACATCGTCGACAGCACGGGCGGGTTGTACGAATCCCAGTGCGTGATCTTCACCAGTTTGGTTGTGCCGTCGGTTAATTCGGCATCGACGGATTGCGCGTCGTTGTCCTGATAGATCGCTTCCCCGCTGGGCCGGCGCAGCTCCGCGCCGGAAGACTTGCCGGGCTCGGTGTTGCGCGCGAACGCGAGCACGTCCTGCCAGACCCGCCCGGGCTGCGGGTCGTTCCACATCATCGACAGGTCGCCGCCGGACAGGACCACCGTCCGTGGTGGCGATGCGGCGCCGTGGCCGTCGGTGAAGGCGTTCAGCCACGCCACGCCCGAGGCGGTCGAGGCCAACCCCCACTCCTTCGGCGCGGCCAGCTTCAGCTCCGGGGCCGGCGGCTGCAGCTCCTTGTCGGCCAACTGACGGCCCGACTTGGTGTCGAACACGTAGGCGGTGGTTTTGGCGACTTCCGGGGCGGAAGCCTGCGCCGCCTTGACCGTGGTGACGACGTACACCACCTTCATGTCGTCGGCCGTGCCGGTCGGTGCGCAGATGGCGCCGGTGAGGTTCTCGCCGGCCGGAAGCGAGGGGATGCCCGGCGCGACGTACTGCCCGGATTTCGGGTCGAAGATTTTCGGCCGGATATCCTCGAGCGCCAATCTGCCGGCCGAGAACTTCTCGGGGCAACCGAAGTACGCCGTCCCGCCGTAGCTTTTCCAATCCTTTTCCAGCGGCCCGGTTATCGGGGCGGGCGGGGCTGGCGCGCGGGTGCTGGTTTTCGCGGCGGATGTCGAAGTGGTGGCGCTGAGCGGGGGAGGTGCCGCGGTTTCCGAGCAGGACGCGATGGGCAGGCAGGCAACCGACGCGACCACGATCGGGGCAAACCACCGTCTGGACACGGTTCGCCCGTTGATCCCACGCATCAATAAACCCCCGTTGAGTTCGTGCAACCAACGAGCGTAAGGCCGGTGCGCCGGCACCGCGACTCGTGCGCGGGCGCGGGTGTGACGCTGACCCCGTGATACACCGGAAGTCATGACTGCTCTGGCCGACGAGACGCGCTGGATGGACGCCACCGATCAGGCCGCGCTGGTGGCCCGAGGCGAGGTCACGCCGAGTGAACTGCTGGAGGCGGCGATCGAGCGGATCGAGCGTCTCAACCCCACGCTGAACGCCGTGGTCATCGAGTGGTTCGGGCATGCGCGCTCCGTGGCGGCCGACCCCGGCCTGCCCAACGGCCCGTTCCGCGGAGTCCCCTTCTTGCTCAAGGACCTCTACACCAGCTTCGCGGGCCAGACGCTGTCCAACGGGAATGTGGCGCTGAAAGAGGCCGCCAAGGTCGACGCCCGCGACACCACGCTCGTGGCCCGGTTCAAGGCGGCCGGGTTGGTGATCGCCGGCCGGACCAACAGCCCCGAGCTGGGCAGCCTGCCGACCACTCAGCCGCTCGCGTGGGGGGCGACCCGCAACCCCTGGGCGCTGGACCGCACGCCGGGCGGATCCAGTGGCGGCGCGGCCGCCGCCGTGGCCGCCGGGATGGTGCCGTTCGCCAACGCCTCGGACGGCGGCGGCAGCATCCGCATCCCGGCGTCCTGCTGCGGGCTGGTGGGACTCAAGCCGAGCCAGGGCCGGATCACCGTCGGGCCGGTGCGCGCCGAGGTGGGCCTGGGCGTCGAGCTGTGCGTCAGCCGCACGGTGCGCGACACGGCGGGCCTGCTCGACGCCGTGCGCGGGCCCGGAGTCGGGGACACCGTGATCGCGCCGCCGCCCGAGCGCGCCTACCGCGACGAGGTCGGCGCCCAACCCGGCCGGCTACGCATCGGGCTGCTCGACGTCCACCCGCGCAACGACGTCCTGCACCCCGACTGCGTCACGGCCGTGCGTGCCGCCGGATCGATGCTCGAGGGCCTCGGGCACATCGTCGAGCCGGCGTGGCCGGCCTGCCTGGCCGACACCACCTTGACCGAGAAGTTCATGGCGCTGTGGGCCACGCAGATGGCGATGGGGGTGCGCGCCTTCGGCCAGACGCTCGGGCGTGAGCTGACCTCCGACGAGGTCGAGCCGGTGAACTGGGTGCTCGCCCAGCGGGCCCGCGAAGTGAGCGCGCTCGACTACGCGGTGGCGCAGGAGGCGGTCTATGCGTTTCGGCGGGCGCTGCAGCAGTGGTGGGCCGACGGCTGGGACCTGCTCCTGACGCCGACGGTGACCGAACCACCGCCACTGCTAACCGAATTCGAGAACGATCCCGAGCACCCGACGGCGCCGATGCGGCGGGCCGGCCGGTTCGCCGCGTTCACGCCCCCCTTCAACATGAGCGGACAGCCGGCGATCAGCCTTCCCCTGCATCGCAACGCTGAGGGTCTTCCCGTCGGCGTGCAGCTCGCCGCCGCCTACGGGCGCGAAGACGTCCTCATTCGTGTTGCGTCCCAGTTGGAATCGGCCCATCCCTGGGCATCCGATCGTCCGGCGACCCACTGAATAATTGCCGCGCCGCTCAATCCTGCGCGCGCAGCCGCACCATCCGCGTCGTCGACGTCTCATCCAGCTCGACGACGTCCGAGCGCGAACGCAGGAAATCGCTGAACGAGCGGAATCCCAGCGATCTTTCGCTGAACGACGGGTCCATCCGCTTCATCTGCGCCTTCACGGCGGAGTTGTGCAGCCAGTCGACATCGTCTTTGTCCAAGCCGATCCGCAGCGCCCGCGTCAGCAGCGCCGTGGCGGCGGCCTGCGGGTCGGGCTGCTCGTCGGGCTCGTCCCGCTTTGCCGACTCGGCGCGGGCAGTCCGTTTTTTCGGCTTGTCCGCCTCCGCGTCCGCCGGCGCCGGTTCGGGCACCGGAACCCCCGGCAGCGCGTCGTAGATGACGAACTCGTCGCACGCGGCCGCGAGCGCCCGGCTCGACGCGCCGGCCACACCGATGCCCACGACGTACCGGCCGAGCCTCTTGCAGCGCTGGGCCAACGGAATGTAGTCGGAGTCGCCGGCCACGATCACCACGTGGGTCAGGTCGGGCAGCCGGAACATGTCCTCGACCGCGTCGACGGCCAACCGGATGTCGGCGCCGTTCTTGCCGTAGGCCGCCGCCGGGAACAACTGCACCAGGTCGACGGCGCGGGCCACCAGCTGTCCGCGATACCCGGCGTTGATGTCCGCCGACCAGTCCGCGTAGGCGCGGGTGAGCACCAGGGTCCCGAACGACGACGCGAAGTCGAGGATCGCGGCGACGTCGACCGTCGCGCGGTCCAGCCGCTCCCCGTGCTGCTCGAGCCCCTTGGCCTTATCCCGCTGAAACGAGTTCCGCCCGTGGATCTGGTCGTACCGGGAGATCACGATGTTGTCGAAGTCGAGGTAGACGGCCACTCGGGTCGCAACCGGTTCGGTCATGCACTAGATCATTGCTGAGCAGGACCAAAGCGGGTACACAGGCCACATGAATGAGCTGAAGGTTCTCGAACTACACGGCGACCGCATCGCCTACCGCGATGAGGGTGACGGCGAGGTGCTGCTGCTCATCCACGGCATGGCGGGCAGTTCGGAGACGTGGCGGTCGGTGATCCCGCCGCTGTCCAAGAAGTTCCGGGTGATCGCCCCGGATCTGCTCGGCCACGGCGAGTCGGCGAAACCCCGCACGGACTACTCGCTGGGCGCATTCGCGGTATGGCTGCGTGATTTCCTCGACGAGCTCGGCGTCAGCCACGCGACCGTCGTCGGTCACTCGCTCGGTGGCGGCGTCGCGATGCAGTTCGTCTACCAGCACCCGGACTACGCCCAACGGTTGATCCTGATCAGCAGCGGCGGCCTGGGTCCCGACGTGGGATGGGTGTTGCGGCTGCTCTCGGCGCCCGGGGCGGAATTCGTGCTGCCAATCGTCGCTCCGCCGCCCGTGCTGTCCGTCGGCAACAAGCTGCGGTCCTGGATGAAAAGCGCCGGCATCCGGTCGCCGCGCGGCGCGGAGCTGTGGAGCGCCTATTCGTCGTTGTCGGACGGCCAAACGCGGCAGTCGTTCCTCCGGACGCTGCGATCGGTCGTGGATTACCGCGGGCAGGCGGTCAGCGCGCTCAACCGGCTGCGGTTGCGCGAAGATCTACCCGTCATGGCTATCTGGGGGGAGCGCGACGGCATCATTCCCGTCGCCCACGCCTACGCCGCGCACGAGGCGCGCACCGATGCCAGGCTCGAGGTGCTGCCCGACGTCGGTCACTTCGCACAGGTGGAGGCGCCCGAGCAGGTGGTGGAGCTGATCGAGGACTTCATCGCCACGGGTGAGCGCCGCGATGCGCAGAGCCCACAGCCGTCAGAGCCCAACTGACGCCGAACGAGCGGTCACCGACATCATCGAGTGCGGCGCGCATCGCTTCCTACGGGAGACCCTCGTTAATCGTTGAGGATCTCGGCGATTCCCTCTCGGTAGGTCGTGATTGTGAAGTCGGGGAATCGGCGGGCGAATTTGGCGGAGTCGAAGATGTTGTCGTCGCGGTAGCGGGGCAGCAGCTCGGAGGCTTCCTTGACTGCGGGGTTGAACCATCCGCCGACCTTGAATGCGAGTTCTGGGACCGTCGTGTAGCGGATGTCGCGCGCGGTGACATCCGAGGCGATGCCGATCATTTGCGCGTAGGTGAGTCGTTTGGGATCGGTTGGTAGGTGCCAGGTTTGGCCGTAGGCGTCGGGGGTGTTGCCGATCAATGCCATCCCGCGGCTGGCGTCGGGGGTCCAGATCAGGGTTCGTTTCGTGTGCGCGTTGATCGGGATCATCGGTCGCTTGCCCTGTTTGATGCGGTCGAAGACGGCGGAGTTGGACAGGCTCTTGGTCTTGCCGGGCCCGTAAAATTCGGGTGCTCGGCAGATGACGGCTTCGACTGACCCAGAGTCCATTTCTTTGAGCAGCATGTTCGCAATTTGGGCTCGCACCGCCGCCTTGCGGCCTACTGGCTGGAATGGGGTGTCTTCGTCCTGGGGCGTCGAGGTCCGCGGGTACATGTAGGTGTTGTCGAAGAAGACCAGTTTGGTGCCGTGTTTCTGGCAGGCGGCAATGGTGTTGGCCATCATGACCGGGAATTGTTGCTCCCACAGCGTTGAGTCCATGGGCAGTCCCACTGTCAGGTAGGCGATGTCGCTGCCGGCGACGGCGTCGGCGGTGGCGTCGGCGTCCATGAGGTTGGCCGGCAACAGGTGATCGGTGTCATGGATCTTGGCGGGTTTGCGGCTGACCAGTCGGATGTTTTCGGTGATGTTGTCGTGGAGGTAGCGGGTGAGCTGCTCGGCGATCTGGCCGTTGGCTCCCAGGACGGTCTGCATTGCGTTTCCTAGTGGTTCGGGCTCACGCCGGGAACGAGACGGGTACGGGAATGTGCAGGGCGTTCTGACATTCCGTGAAGACCATCTTTGACGCCACCGCCTCTCTTGATGTGTGCATTGCTTACATTGCACGATAGAATCCAATGTGAGCGGAGTCAACATCGGCGCGACGACGGGCAGCGCGCTTCCGGGAGGGGGCGAGCGCCCCCACCGGCGTGTCCGCCGATTGACCAGGAATCTGCGTTTGATGATTGAGCCCAGAGCCACCAGGAGGACCACGCGGCCATGACTGCCACGACGAAGAGCAGTTATCACCACGGCGACTTGCGTGCCGCGCTGCTGACGACGGCCATGGGCATGCTGGAACGGGGCGAGTCGTTCTCCATTCGCGCCGTGGCGCGCGAGGCCGGTGTTTCGCCCACCGCTCCCTACCGGCACTTTCCCGACCGTGAGTCGTTGGAATCTGCACTAGCCGCTCAAGGGCTGCGCGATTTGAAGGCCGCTTTGACTCGGGATCGCGAATTGCCCTGCAATGTCGAAGATTTGGCCGAACTCGGTGTCGCCTACGTCGAGTTCGGGCTGCGCCGACCCGCGCTGTTCCGGCTGATGTTCGGCAACGAGTGCGACGACAAGAACGACGAACGCGTGCGAGCGGCCGCCGAGGTGCACGAACTTCTGGCAACTGCGATCACGCGCGTCTTCCCCGACTCCGACCCCATCGACCTCGCCCTGGGGGGCTGGGGACTGGTCCACGGCCTGGCCTGCCTATACCTGGACCGCAAGCTCACCGCTTCGTCGATCCAAGAGGTCGCCGCCCAGGTTCGCGCGTCCTTCATCGCCGTGCTCGCCGCCCAAACCGGTTGACCGATTCATCAAACACACGAAAGCAGGCCGTCGATGACAAAACGCATCCTCAACGTGGTCACCAACGTCGCCCACTACGACGACCCCGAGCACCCGACCGGCCTATGGCTATCCGAGCTCACCCACGCGTGGCACATCTTCGACGCGCACGGCTTCGAGCAGACCCTCGTCAGCCCCGCCGGCGGCAAGGTGCCGCTGGAGCCCAGAGCGCTGAAGTTCCCCAATTACGACAAGACCGCCAAGGCCTGGCGCGCCGACCCGGCCAAGATGGCCCTTCTGAACAACACCCGCAGCCCCGACGAAATCGACTCAGCCGACTACGATGCGATCTACTTCACCGGCGGCCACGCCGTCATGTACGACTTCCCCGACAGCGATGGGCTGCAACGCATCACCCGTGAGATCTACGAACGCGGCGACATCGTCTCCTCGGTGTGCCACGGCTACTGCGGACTTCTCAACACCAAGCTTTCCGACGGCTCTTACCTCATCGCCGGCAAGAAGATGACGGGCTTCGCTTGGCGAGAAGAGGTGTTCGCCCGGGTCGACAAGCTCGTGCCCTACAACGCTGAGCAACGTGCCAAAGATCGTGGCGCGCTCTACGAAAAGGCCAAGCTTCCCTTCATTTCCTACGCCGTGGTCGACGGTAACCTCGTCACCGGACAGAATCCAGGCTCGGCCAAGGAGACAGCCAAGAAGGTCGCTTCGCTTCTCCACTAGGGTCCGGTCAGTAGGCGACCTGCCAGTGCTTGATGCCGTTGATGAAGGATGACCGCAGCCGCTGCGGGTCACCGGCCGAGCGCAGATCGGGCATGTGGTCGGCGATCGCGTTGAACATCAAATCGATCGTCATGCGGGCCAGATTCGCGCCGATGCAGTAATGCGCTCCGGTGCCGCCGAATCCGACATGCGGATTGGGGCTGCGCAGGATGTCGAACGTGAACGGGGCGTCGAAGACCTCTTCGTCGAAGTTCGCCGAGCGGTAGAACAGCACCACCCGCTGGCCCTTCTTGACGCGCACGCCGCCGAGTTCGGTGTCCGCCAGCGCGGTGCGCTGAAACGCCGTGATCGGGGTGGCCCACCGGATGATCTCGTCGGCAGCGGTTTTCGGTCGCTGGGCCTTGAACAACTCCCACTGGTCCGGGTGGTCGGTGAAGGCCATCATCCCCTGTGTGATCGAGTTGCGGGTCGTCTCGTTGCCGGCAACGGCGAGCGTGACGACGAACATGCCGAATTCGGCGTCCGAGAGCCGCTGCTCCTCGGAATCGGCCTCGATCAGCGTGGTGACAATGTCGTCACCCGGATTATCGGCCTTATGCGCCGCCAATTGCATGGCGTACCAAATCAATTCGCCCGCCGAGGTCAGCGCGTCCTGGTCGGCGAACTCCGGGTCGTCGCTGCCGATCATGTTGTTGGTCCAGTCGAACAGCTTGTCGTAGTCGTCCGCCGGCACCCCGAGCAGGCCCGAAATGGCTTGCAGCGGAAGCTCACACGCCACCTGACGGACGAAGTCGCCCGAGCCCTGCGCGGCGGCTTCGGCGGTGATGCGTCGCGCGCGTTCGGTGAGTTCGGCGCGTAACCGCTCGACCGCGCGCGGCGTGAAGCCACGCGAGACGATCTTGCGCAGCCGGCTGTGCTCGGGGTCGTCCATCATGATCATCGACGCCCGCCCCGCCTCGATCTGCCCCTGCGCCAGGTCTTGCCGATAGCGCGGCACGATCGACTTGGTTGCCGACGAGAAAACGTCGCTGCGCAGCGACACCTCGCGGATGTCGCGGTGCTTGGTCACCACCCAATAGCCGCCGTCGCCGAAGCCCCCTTGATCGAGGGGCTGCTCGTTCCACCAGATGGGCTCTGTGGCACGCAGTTCGGCGAATTCCCGCACGGGCAGCCGGTGCGCGTAGATGTCGGGGTCGGTGAAATCGAAGCCCGGCGGGAGGTCCGGTGTCGCCATGGGTTTGCTCCTCACGCGATCGCTAAAAGGCGTCAACAGTCGACAACATGGAGATAACTCGGGGACGACTTGAGTTTCTGTGGGGCAAGGACTTCCACGAAGACCGGGTAATTGCCATGGCTGCCAGCGGCCAACTCGTTCTCGGCGGTTCCATGAATGACGTGCAAACCAGGACCGTCGACATGTGTCCGCACAGGGCTGGTGTAGGTCGTGACAACCAATGCCCGGCTCTCGAACTCGCCGGCGGAACCCTTGGTCGTGATCGATGCGGTGTAGCGCGCGCGGACCACACAACCGCTGTACTGGTTGCCATCCCACGACACCGTCACGTTTGTCACCCGGAACTCTCCAATCCGGATGACCATCTGCGGAATCGCGATGAGGGCGATACCGAACGCCGCGAGCACGCCCTGCCGACGCCAACTGTTGATCAACGGCAATTCGGCGCCAAGCGCTTTCACGCCGCCCCCCACGATTGCAGCCAGAATGCAGACGACACCGAGAAGCACCAATGGCGACTTCAGATCCCACATGGCAGTCCTCACCGCTCGACCCGCAATACATGCTAAGCGGGCCACGGCTGTTCTTCGCGGCTTCGGGGAAAGGCGCAGCGGTGCACGTCAGCGCGTGGTCGGGTCAGCTCGCAGTTGCCGCGGTTACTTTCGCGCCTTCGCGCCCACCGAGATTGGTGGCCGCGGTGATGACGGCGCGTTCGATCTGGCGCAGGGCGTGCACCGCGGTGAGGAAGCGCCGGGTGTCGGGGCTGGTGCCGCCGGGACCGTCGCCGTCCTGTTGTCGGGCCACCGCTTCGGCGGCGTCGAGCTCGTCTGTCGCCGAGACCAGGGTCGGGGCGTGGCCGCCCTCGATGGCTTCCTGCAGGGCGTCGATGTTTCGTCGTGTCTGGGCCGCGGCCACCGAAAAGGCCTGCGCCAGTTCCGAAACCAGCGATGCTGACCGCACCGGATCCCGATACTGCTCGGCGCTGCGCGCCAGGCTCCGGCCGTAGCGGTCGCAGGCGGTAAAGATCCGCAGGGCGCGCCGGATGCTGCGCCGGCCGGCGAGTCCGGCGACGCCGGCCAGCAGCGGCTTGGCGGTGACCCGGAACTGCTGCAAATCGCGGTCGAGCTGGCGCGCCTGTTCCGACGGGCTGGCGCTGTCCTGGACACCGAACATCGTCGCGGCCGAGACCTCGATCAGCACGGACAGGCTCGTCAAGAAGGCGCGAGCGTCGCCGCGGATCGCCGTTCTGGTGTTGGTCGGCAGGACCACGACGGCGACGGTCACTCCGATGACGGCACCGATCGCGGTCTCTTCGATCCGAAGCATCAGCACGCCGAACGAGAACTGGCCGAGCAGGCCGTACAGCAGCGCCAGCATCGTGGTGATCCAGAAGGTCATCAAGCTGTAGGTGACCGTCATGAAGTAGAAGGCGCAGAACAAGCACACGAAGATGCCCGCCAGCGCCGCGTTCTTGTGGCCGGTGAGCAGCGTTGCCACCAGCACCCCGCAGGGCACGCCGAGCAGCGTCCCGACCAGGCGTTGCCAGCCCTTGGTCAAGGTTTCGCCCCAGGAGTTGGTGCCGGCGAAGATGACGAACGCGGCGATCACCGCCCAGTACCAGCGCGCCGGCGAGACCAGCTCGCCGACGACGATGGCCAAGGACGCGGCGACGGAGACCTGGATGGCCTGCCGGGTGGTCGGGCGCAAGCCGGGGCCCGGCGCTTCCTCGTCGGAGACGGCGCCCTCGGGCACCGGGAGTCGCTGCCCGTCGGCATCGTCGAGGGGGCGCCCGGCGGCAACCCGGTCGACGATCGCCCGCACGTCCGAGGTCGCCGATGCGGCGTTGATGATCGCCAGGGCGAGGCGGCGGACGGCGGCGCCGCCCGCGTCGTCGGCTCCGGCCTCGCATTGCTCGTCGAGCTGGCGCTGCGCCTGGTCGGCGGCGCGGCGCAGACCGTCGGGCTCCGGCAGCCGGATGGCTCGCGACAGTTGGGTGAGCGCGCCGACGAGCGCGGCCCGGGTGGGCGAGGGCATGGCAGCGGGATCCTCGCAAGCGAGGATGGCCGCCCGGCGACCGGCGGTGGCGACCCATTCGATGGCCAGCTCCGCGTCCAGCAGCCAGGGGACCAGTTCTTCGGCGGTGACGCCGGGCCACACGGTGCCGGGGTCGGCCTTGTCCTCGATCTGGCTCTGCACCATCAGGGCGGTCTCGTTGAGCCGGACGGTGCGGGCCCGCATGCGGCGGCGCCGTCGTTCATCGAGGCGTCCGGTCCGCACCGCTTCGGCGGTCGTGTCGAGGACGATCGCCATCCGCGCCCGCAGCGCCCGAATCGTGGCCCGCAGCACCCGCTCTGGCCGATCGGGCAGCACGTAGGCGCTCATCACGTACGTGCACACGGTGCCCACCGCGACCGCCCCGATCATCCAGGGCAGCTCCGCGAGGCGGGCGTGCAGATACAGCGTGAAGAAGTAGGACATGAACGCGACCATGCCCAGCGCCCTGCCCCGCGCGCCGAAGCGCCGGATGTAGGCCGCGGTGAACACGACGATCACGAAGACGATGTCGCTGACCACCGTGTGCGGCGCCAGCACCGCCGCGGCCGTGATGGACACCGCGGCGGGCAGCGGCAGCAGCGCCATGGTGACCCGCTGGCGGCGCGGGTCGGGCTCGTTGACCGAGCGCGACGCGACCATGGTGATGACGACGCCCAACAGGGCGACGGTCAGCGGTTGTCCCGTCGCCCTGGTCAGGATGAACAGCGCCAGCAGTGAACATCCAAGCGCGGCCGTGGTCCGAGTCGCCATCCGCAGCCGAAGCAAGCCAGGATCCGAGCCGATCACCCAGTTGCGGGCGCGTTCGTAGAGAACAGTTATCGACGGACCACCTCTCTTGCGCTAACCCAACATGCTTACCCGAAAATCGGCACAAGCTAGTCTTCGACATCGTGACTCCGCCGACGCGCGCGAAGCTGGCTGACGGTCGTGACCTGCTGTTCTTCGCGCTGCCCGGGCATCGCCCGGCGCCGGTGGAAGATCGCCGACCGCTGCCGTCGCGGGATCCCGCCGCGCAGTCGCAGTTGCGGTTCGACCGATCCACCGGGCAATGGGTGATCATCGCGGCGCTGCGCCAGGACCGCACCTACAAGCCACCACCGGAGGCATGCCCGCTGTGTCCGGGCCCGACCGGGCTGACCAGTGAGGTACCCGCCCCGGATTACGACGTAGTCGTGTTCGAGAACCGATTCCCGAGTCTGTCCGGCGCGCTGCCGGCACCACCCGCCTCGGCACCCGTTGCGGGCGACGACGGCTTCGTCACCGCGCCCGGGCATGGCCGCTGCGAAGTGATCTGTTTCTCCGCCGACCACAACGGGTCCGTCGCCCAGCTGGAGCCCGCGCACGCGCGGCTGGTGGTCGAGGCGTGGCGGCATCGCACCGCCGACCTGATGGCCATGCCGGGTGTCGAGCAGGTGTTCTGTTTCGAGAACCGGGGCGAGGAAATCGGGGTGACGCTGACCCATCCACACGGTCAGATCTACGGCTATCCGTACCTGACGCCGCGCACCTCCACGATGCTGGAGCAGGCGCGCCGGCATCGGAAACGGCACGGTACCAACCTCTTCGGTGATCTGCTGGCGCGTGAGGTCGCCGACGGCAGCCGCATCATCGCCCACGACGAGCTGTTCACCGCGTTCGTGCCGTTCGCGGCGCGCTGGCCGGTCGAGGTGCACATCTACCCGAACAGGTTCGTGCGCAACCTGACCGAACTCAGCCAGGCCGAAGTGGACGCTTTCGTGGCCGTCTACCTCGACGTGCTCGGGCGCTTCGACCGGATGTATTCCGCACCGCTGCCCTACATTTCGGCGCTGCACCAATACGCCGACACCGCCGCGTTAGCCGAGGGCTACTTCCACGTCGAATTGATGTCCATCCGGCGCAGCGCCACCAAGCTCAAATACCTGGCGGCCTCCGAATCGGCCATGGACGCCTTCATCGGTGACGTCACGCCGGAGAGCGTGGCCCAGCGGCTGCGGGACCTGCGATGACGATCCGTTACGCCGCGCCGGGGCGGATCAATCTGATCGGCGAACACACCGACTACAACCTGGGTTTCGCGCTGCCCATCGCGCTACCGCAGCGGACCGTCGCGACGTTCACCCCCGCCGACGACGATGCGATCACCGTTGTCAGCGACCGCGCGGACGGACGGGTGCGCGTTCGGATCGGTATCGCTCCGGGCGAGGTGGCCGGCTGGGCCGCCTACGTGGCCGGCGTGGTTTGGGCGTTGCGCCAGGGTGGTCATCCGGTACCCGGCGGCACGATGTCGATCACCAGCGACGTGGAAATGGGATCGGGCCTGTCATCCTCGGCGGCGCTGGAGTGCGCGGCGCTGGGCGCGATCGCGTCGGCCGCCGGTCTCCGCATCGACGCGGCAGAGCAGGCCCGGCTGGCTCAGCGCGCGGAGAACGAATACGTAGGCGCGCCAACGGGTTTGCTCGATCAGCTGGCCGCGCTGTTCGGCCGGGACGCGACGGCAGTGCTGATCGACTTCGCCGACCTCACGGTCACGCCGGTCGTTTTCGACCCGGATTCGGCGGGTGTCGTGCTGCTGCTGATCGACTCCCGCGAGCGCCACACCCACGCCGGCGGCGACTACGCGGCACGGCGCGCGTCGTGCGAGCGGGCGGCCGCCGACCTGTCGGCATCGTCGCTGCGTGAGCTGCAGGACACCGCGGGCGGGCAGGGCCTCGCCGCCTTGGCCGGCGTGCGTGATCCCGTCGACGCCCGCCGCGCCCGCCACGTGCTCACCGAAAACCATCGGGTGATCGATTGCGTTGCGGCGCTGCGCGACTCGGACTATCCCGAAGCCGGACGAATCTTCACCGCCTCGCACGCCTCCATGCGCGACGACTTCGAGATCACCACCGAACGCATCGACCTGATCGCCGACACCGCCGTGCGCGCGGGCGCGCTGGGCGCGCGGATGACCGGCGGCGGCTTCGGCGGCTGTGTGATCGCCCTGGTGCCGCTGGACCGCGCGGACACGGTCGGCGAGGCGGTGCGGCGCGCCGCGGCCGGCGCCGGCTTCGAGCAACCCGTCGTCACCCGAACCCGCGCGGCCGCGGGCGCGGGACCTGCGTGAGCCGGTCTAGCCGGCGGTAATGGTGGTCTGGTCGTCGATGATGTTGGTCGCGTCCATCAACGGTCCTTGATCGGCCTCCAGACCATCGGCGTTGAGCTGCAACACGTAGACCGCGCCCTGGCTGGGAATTATCACCGTTTTCTGTGCGATCGCGCGGGTCTGACCGCCGCGCTGGTACGTGCCGCCGATCTGCCACGCCTGGTAGCCGCCGAGCGTGGACGCCGAGCCGTCGCCCTGGCCCTGGTACCCGGGCAGATTCTGCACTTCGCCCGGCGCGTACTGGATGAGCTTGGCCGGGTCGACGTTGCCGCTGAGCCTGGAGAACAGCGCCGAGACGGTGGGCGGATCCGAGGGATTGGACGGCTGAAGTTGCACGATTCCTCCGTAGGAGGTGCCGGAGTTCTGGTTCAGCTGCCAGCCCGCGGGCACCGGCAAGTCGACGTTCGGGCCGGGATCGCCGTGGTGCACCGGTGTCTCGGCGATGTTGTTGTCCTTCACGTAGTCGGCGATCGTGTACTTGGCTTTGGCCGCCGGTGCCGCGCTCGTTGTCGACGACGTTGACGAGGCCGTCGACGTCGTCGTCGAAGTGGTCGTCGACGTTTTGTCACCCGATTTGTTGTCGCTGCCGCAACCCACGAGCGCCAAACTCAGCGCCACAGAAATGGTTGCTAGCGTCAAATGTTTCATCGATCCAATCTCCCGAAAATTGGGCCGGTACCAGCGCCAGCCATGGTGGGATGACAGTAACCGAAATATCTCGCCGGTTTGCCAAAATCTTTTCCGGCGTTATGCCGCGGCGCCGCCGAACGCCGCTGCAATCAAATTCCTCGGCCAAAACGGCTCGCGGTGTTGCGGCCGAATCCGAGGACCGGATCCTCAGACCATGTCGTTGGCGGTCAGCCACCGCATCACCGGCCAGCCCACGAACACCGGTAGCCAGCAGGTCAGCACCCGGTACAGCAGGACCGACGGCACGCCGACGGCCGCCGGCACACCGAACGCGGCCAGGCCACCGATCAGCGCCGCTTCGACCGCTCCGACGCCGCCGGGCGTGGGCGCGGCAGACGCCAGCGTCCCGCCGACCATGGTGACGACGGTGACGGCAACGAAAGTCGTTCCGCCACCGAAGGCTTCGACGCTCGCCCATAGCGCCAGCGCAGCGCCCAGGGTGGTGCCCGCACAACCCAGCAGGATCAGGGCCAGCCGCCGCGGTTCGCGGGCGAGCTTGACCAGATCGGTCACCACCTCGTTCAGTTTGGGGCGCACCTCGGCCGCCAGCCACTTGCGTAGCGTGGGCACGAAGAGGAACGCGCCGACGATGCCCAGCGCGACCCCCGCGATCAGGTACAACAGCGTCGCACTCGGGACGAAATGGCGCAGGTTCATCGAGGCGCCGGCCGCGGCGCTGAACAAGACCAGCAGCGCGAGGTGCGCGATCACCTGAACCGACTGCTGCAGTGCCACGGCGGCGGTGGCTCGCATCGCCGACAAGCCGCTCTTCTGCAAGAACCGCGTGCTCAGTGCCAGCCCGCCGACCCCCGCCGGCGTGGTGGTTGCGGCAAAAGTGTTGGCCACCTGTGCGATTGACAGTGTCCAGAAGTTCACCATGCCGTCGGCACAGGCCCACAATGCGGCGGCCGCGCCTACGTAGGTCAGCGCCGACACCAGCAGGCCCAGCAGCGCCCACGACCAGTTCGCCGTCCGCAGTTGGGAGAAGAACGTCGGTGCCGTGCTGATGAAGGGGTAGGCGACATAGACCAGCGCGCCGAAGAGCACCAGCTGCACGATCTGGCTGCGGGTGAATCTGGTGATGGTCGCAGGCTTGATCTGGTCGGCGCCGGTTTGGCGCTTGACCTCGGCACGCGCGCCGGAGATGACGGCACCCGCGTCCGGCACCGACCGCCGAATGTATCGCGGCACAGCCACTTTCGTGAGCCGGCGGGAAGCGCTGAGGATGGTGTCCTTGCCGAACACCTCGATCGCCGCGCTCACCGCGGATTTCGGCTCGTAGAGCGCCGAGGCTGTCACCAGCAGCTGCGCGATGTCGGATTGGAGCTGGGCGTCGGTGGCTCCGTACTCGGCGTTGCCGAACCCACCGAACATCACGGTGTCGTCCTCCACCGTGATGTGGTGGCTGCGCAGGTCGCCGTGGGCGATCCGGTGGTCGTTGAGGGCTCGCAGCGATTTCCACAGCCGGGCAACGGGAGTCGTCTTTGCGCATTCGTCGATGGGCGTCCCGGCGGGGGGCCGGTGCGAGTACAGCATCCAGCCCCGGTCCAGCGGGGCGACGGCGATCGTCGCCGTATTGGCCAGGCCCGCCTCACCGATCGCGATCGCCATCAGTGCGCGGTGCTCCACGGCCCGGCGCATGGAGGTCACCAGGGGTGCGGTTTCGGCGTCGCGCAGCTTCAGCTTCTCCCAGAGCTGGCGCAGCGCTCCGCCGCTGCGTTGGTGCGGGCCGTACAACTCGATCAGCGCCGTCTCGCCGAGATGTTCGCCGTCGGCCGAAAGAATCAGCGGGCCGCGGCCGGCCGGCCGGACCACGGTCAGCCGGGACACGGCGAAGCCGCCCTTGGCCAGCGCCCGCACCGTGGCCTCCAGCGGCACCTCGAGCGCGGGAGTGCCGACCACGAGGACCACCAGCGCGCCGACGATCCACCCCACCGCCAGGCCCACCAACGAGCGCGCCGGGACGATGGCACTGATCACCAGATGGATGGGTACGAAGGCCAGCAGCAGCGCCCACCACCAGTGCCGCCAGCGCGCCGGCAGCCACGGGCCCGAGACCGTCAGCACCGCCGCCAGCATCCCGATCCAGCGCGGGTCGTCGAGGAATTGCGCCGGGACCGTGCTGAGCCGATCGTGAACGTCGAAGTGCCATCGTGGTGACGCGATGCCGCTGGCGCTCATCGACAGCAGAAGGATCGCGCCGAAGCCCGCCGCGGCATACGCGCCCAGCAGTTTCCACTGCCCGGCGACGATCAGGCCGATGAGGATCACGAATGGCAAAGCCACGATCGCGAATCCGTACACCAGGTAGACCACGTCGGATTGCGTCGGTGACAAGACGCCGACGATCTGCGAAACGGATTTCTCCAGCGCGATCCATTGCGGGCGGGTGATCAGCGAACCCGTGATCACCAGCGCCAGGAACAGCGAGGCCAGCATCAGCCGCAGGATGTCATTGGTCCGCCGGGTCAGCGGGTGCAGCAAGTTGCCGGAAACAACGATGTCGCGCCCGTCAACTCGCATGTAGCAACGATCCTTCGGGTTCGCGCGCTGGCGCCTTGCCTTCGGCCTGCCAAGTGGCCCGCCGACAAGTTAACTCAATACCGGGTTCGTTGACAGCTTCCACTCATCCGGCGCGCGTAGGGTCGGGTACGTAGGCGTGCTAGCGAATCAAGGGGGCAGCGGCGTGGCCAGGACGGATGATGACACGGCGCGGCCGGCCCGGGACGGTCGCATCGGCGCCGGAGCTGATGGGCGGATACGGGCGCAACGGGCCGGAAAGGGCGAGTGACGCCAGAAATGAGCCGAGCCAGAACCGACAACGACAGCTGGGAGATCACCGAAAGCGTGGGGGCTACCGCGCTGGGTGTGGCCTCGGCCCGCGCGGCGGAGACCCGCAACGAAAACCCATTGATCACAGACCCATTCGCTCAGGTGTTCCTCGACGCCGCCGGCGACGGCGTGTGGAACTGGCACTCCGCGGGTCAGCTGCCGGACGAGGTCATCGAAGCCGAACCGACGTTGCCGTTGCAGATGCAGTCGATGGTCGGCTACATGGCTTCGCGCACTGCGTTTTTCGACAAGTTCTTTCTCGATGCCACCGGCGCGGGCATCCGCCAGGCGGTGATCCTGGCGGCCGGCCTGGACGCGCGGTCATGGCGGCTGGATTGGCCGGCGGGGACGACGGTCTACGAGCTCGACCAGACTCGGGTGCTGGACTTCAAGGCGGCCACGCTGGCCGAGCATGGGGCACAGCCCGCCTGCAACCGCATCGCGGTGCCGGTGGACCTGCGCCACGATTGGCCGGCCGCGTTGCGGCAGGCGGGGTTTGACGCTGAAGCGCCCAGCGTCTGGTCGGCCGAGGGGCTGATGCCCTATCTGCCCGCCGCCGCCCAGGAGCTGCTGTTCGACCGCATTCAGGGGCTGACCGTTCCGGGCAGCCGGGTCGCCGTGGAGGCGCTGGGCCCGAAATTCCTCGACCCGCAGGCCCGCGCCAAGCGCCGCGAACGGATGGACCGGATCCGCGGGCTGATGGCCGGCGTCGATCCGGACCGAGAGCTGCCGCGGACCGACGAGCTCTGGTATTTCGAGGAGCGCGAGGACGTCGGCGAGTGGTTCGGCCGCCACGGCTGGGACGTGACGGTGACACCGGCCGACGACTTGATGGCCGGCTACGGGCGCGCGGCGCCCGAGGAAGTCCGGGACTACGTGCCCAGCAATCTGTTCGTGGCGGCGCAGCGGACGCAACGGTAGCCGCCCGGAAAGATTTGCGACACGCCGGTGGTCTGACCACCTGACTGGCTTTCGGCCAGCCACACTGGCCGCATGGCGCTGCAGCCGGTGATTCGCCGATCTGTGCCCGAAGCGGTTTTCGACCAGATCGCGACCGATGTGCTCAGCGGCGAGATGCGCCCGGGTGCGGCGCTGCCCAGCGAGCGCCGGCTGGCGGAGGTCCTCGGGGTATCGCGGCCCGCTGTCCGCGAGGCGCTCAAGCGGCTCTCGGCGGCCAGCCTGGTCGAGGTGCGCCAGGGCGGCGTCACCACCGTGCGCGATTTTCGGCGGCACGCCGGCCTGGACCTGCTGCCCCAGTTGTTGTTTCGCGATGACGAACTCGACACGGGCGTTTTCCGCAGCATCCTCGAGGCCCGGTTGCGTATCGGGCCGAAGGTCGCAGAACTGGCGGCCGAACAACACGGACCCGAATTGGCGGCGCTGCTGCAAGATTCGCTGCGCAGCCTCGAGGCCTCGGCCGGCACGCTCGAGTGGCACCGCGACACCCTCGCATTCTGGGATCACATGATCGACAGCTCCGGCTCGATCGTGTTCCGGTTGATGTACAACCCTTTTCGCGCCGCGTACGAGCGGGCCCTGACCGCCCTGGCCGCCGCGATCGACGCCGAGGCGAACCGAACGGACCAGTACCGGAAGCTGGCCGAGGCCGTCTGCGCCGGCGACGCGGACGAGGCGGGAACCCTGGCCCAGCACGTCCTCGAACTGGCCAACTCCACGATGATCGCCGCGCTCGAGCTGCGGGAGACGCGGCGATGAGCACCCACACCGTGATCGCAACGTATCTGCGCGGCCAGATCCAGCCGGGGGTCGACGCCATCGGCGGGTTCTTCCGGACCTGCGTGCTGACCGGCAAGGCGCTGTTCCGCCGGCCCTTCCAGTGGCGGGAGACGATCGAGCAGGGCTGGTTCATCACCAGCGTCTCGCTGCTGCCCACCCTCGCGGTCGCGATTCCGCTGACCGTGCTGATCATCTTCACCCTCAACATCCTGCTGGCGGAGTTCGGTGCCGCCGACATCTCCGGCGCCGGTGCGGCTTTGGGCGCGGTGACGCAGCTGGGGCCGCTGACCACCGTGCTGGTGATCGCCGGCGCCGGGTCCACGGCGATCTGCGCCGACCTGGGCGCGCGCACCATCCGCGAGGAGATCGATGCGTTGGAGGTGCTCGGCATCGACCCGATCCACCGGCTGGTGGTGCCGCGCGTCGTCGCCGCGACCATCGTCGCCACCTTGCTCAACGGGGCGGTGATCACCATCGGCCTGGTCGGTGGATTCGTGTTCGGTGTTTTCATCCAACACATTTCGGCGGGCGCCTACGTCGGCACCCTCACCTTGATCACCGGCCTGCCCGAGGTGGTCATCTCGGTGGTGAAGTCGGCCATCTTCGGAACGATCGCCGGCCTGGTCGGCTGCTATCGCGGGCTGACCACCAAGGGCGGCCCCAAGGGCGTCGGCACCGCAGTCAACGAAACGCTGGTGTTGTGTGTGATCGCGCTGTTCGCCGTCAACGTGGTGCTCACCACGATCGGCGTGCGGTTCGGGACGGGTCGCTGACGTGGCCGCGATATCGGCTCCCGGCGCGCTGCGCGCCCGCTACCCGCGAACGGCCGCCAACCTCAACCGCTACGGCGGCGGTACGGCCCGAAGGCTATGGCAGATCGGCATTTTCGCGCGGTTCGCCCGGACCAGCGTCGGGCAGATCGGGTGGGCGGTGCGCCATTACCGACGCGAGACCTTGCGGCTCATCGCCGAGATCGGCATGGGCACCGGCGCGATGGCCGTGGTCGGCGGCACGGTCGCGATCATCGGGTTCGTCACGCTGTCCGGCGGATCGCTGATCGCGATCCAGGGCTTCGCGTCGCTGGGCAATATCGGCGTCGAGGCGTTCACCGGGTTCTTCGCCGCGCTGGCCAACACCCGCATCGCCGCCCCGATCGTCGCCGGGGTCGCGCTGGCCGCCACGGTCGGCGCCGGCGCGACCGCCCAGCTGGGTGCCATGCGGATCAGCGAGGAGATCGACGCGCTGGAAGTCATGGGCATCAAATCGATTTCGTTTCTGGTCTCCACCCGAATTCTGGGCGGGCTGGCGGTGATCGTGCCGCTGTACGCGCTCGCCCTCGACATGGCTTTCACGTCGGGCCAGGTGGTCACGACGGTGTTCTACGGCCAGTCGAACGGCACCTACGAGCACTACTTCCGCACCTTTCTGCGCCCCGAGGACGTCGGCTGGTCGGTGCTGGAGGTCGTCATCATCGCGGTGGTGGTGATGATCACCCATTGCTACTACGGCTATACCGCCAGCGGTGGCCCGGTCGGGGTCGGCCAGGCGGTCGGCCGGTCGATGCGATTCTCGCTGGTTTCGGTGGTGGTGGTGGTCCTGCTCGCCCAGTTGGCGCTCTACGGCGTCGACCCGAACTTCAATCTGACGGTGTAACCGATGACGCCGGTGCCGCGGAAGGGTCGACGCGCCTGGGTGTACGTCGAGGGCGTCGTCCTGCTGTCGGTCTGCGGACTGGTTCTGGCGCTGGTATATCTGCAATTTCGCGGGGACTTCACCCCGAAGACCGAGCTGACGATGGTCGCCACCCGGGCGGGCCTGGTGATGGAGCCGGGATCCAAGGTCACCTACAACGGCGTCGAGATCGGCCGGGTCGCCGCCATTTCGGAGATCGAGCGTGACGGCGCCCCGGCCGCCAAGCTGGTACTGGACGTGAATCCGCGCTACGTCACGCTTATTCCGGCGAACGTCGTGGCCAACATCGAGGCGGCGACGCTGTTCGGCAACAAGTATGTGTCGCTGATCGCGCCGGAAAACGCATCGCGACAGCGCATCTCGCCGCACGACGTGATCGACGCGCGCTCGGTGACCACCGAATTCAACACGCTGTTCGAGACGGTCACCTCGATATCCGAGAAAGTGAGTCCTATCGAGCTGAACGCGACGTTGTCCGCGCTGGCGCAGGCGCTGGACGGGCTGGGAAGCAGGTTCGGTGAATCCATCGTCAACGGCAACGCCATTCTGGCCCAGCTGAACCCGCGGATGCCCCAGATCCGGTATGACGTACGGCGATTGGCGGACCTCGCCGACGTCTACACCAAGGCCTCACCCGACTTGTGGGACTTCCTGCACCAGGCGGTGACCACCGCACGCACCCTGACCAGGCAACAGGGCGACCTGGACGCCGCGCTGCTGGCGGCGGTGGGCGTCGGTCGCAACGGCGAGGACATCTTCACCCGCGGCGGACCATACCTTTCCCGCGGCGCCGCGGATCTGGTGCCGACGGCCGACCTGCTCGACACCTACAGCCCCGAACTGTTCTGCATGATCCGCAACTTCCACGACGCCGCTCCGGAAGTCGCGAAAGCGGCTGGCGGCAACGGCTATTCGTTGGCCGCGGCCGGATCGATCATCGGTGCGCCCAATCCCTATGTCTATCCGGATAACCTGCCGCGGGTCAACGCTCACGGCGGCCCCGGCGGGCGGCCCGGCTGCTGGCAGAAGATCACCCGGGACTTGTGGCCCGCCCCGTATCTGGTGATGGACACCGGCGCCAGCCTCGCGCCCTACAACCACTTCGGGCTCGGCCAGCCGCTGGCCACCGAATACGTCTGGGGACGCCAATTCGGGGAGAACACGATCAACCCATGAAAATCACTGGTACAGCAGTAAAACTCGGCGTCTTCTGGTCAGTGCTGGCGATGTTCACCGTGATGATCATCATCGTGTTCGGCCAGGTGCGATTCGATCGCACCACCGGATACTCCGCGGTGTTCACCGACGCGAGCGGGCTACGGGCCGGGCAATTCGTACGCGCGTCGGGGGTGGAAGTCGGCAAGGTCGCCAAGGTGACGTTGACCGACGGCGACACCCGGGTGTTGGTGGAGTTCAACGTGGATCGCTCATTGACACTGGACCGCGCGACGACCGCGTCGATTCGCTACCTCAACCTCATCGGTGACCGCTACCTGGAGCTCAAACGCGGCGAGAGCGGCCAGCGGCTGGCCCCCGGCGGCGAGATCCCGCTCGAACACACCCAGCCGGCGCTCGACCTCGACGCACTGATCGGCGGGTTCCGGCCGCTGTTCAAGGCGTTGGACCCCAACAAGGTCAACAGCATCGCCCAGTCGATCATCACCGTGTTCCAGGGACAAGGTGCCACGATCAACGACATCCTCGACCAGACCGCGGCACTCACCGGGGCGCTGGCCGACCGCGACAAGGCGATCGGCGAGGTGATCAACAACTTGAGCACGATGCTGGCCACCACCGTCAAGCACGAGAAGGAGTTCGATCGAACGGTCGACAAGTTGGAACTGCTCATCACCGGATTGAAGAACAGGGCCGATCCGCTGGCCGCGGCCGCCGCACACATCAGCGACGCCGCGGGAACGGTGGCCGGCCTGTTGAGCGAGGACCGGCCACCGCTGCACGACACGCTCGGCCACCTCGAGGGCATCCAGCAGTCGCTGATCAGCGACCTGCCGACGGTTGACGACGTGCTGGGAAAGCTCCCGGGCGCGTTCCGCGTAATCGGCCGTGCCGGCGGCATTTACGGCGACTTCTACAACTTCTACCTGTGTGACCTCTCGATCAAGGTCAACGGATTGCAGCCGGGCGGCCCGGTACGCACGATCAAGCTCTTCGGGCAGCCGACCGGAAGGTGCACCCCGCAGTGAGAACCCTGACGGAGTTCAACCGGACGCGTGTCGGTCTGATGGGCGCGCTGGTGACGTTGCTCGCCGTCGGTGTGGGGCAGAGCTTCACCAGCGTGCCGATCCTGTTCGCCACCCCGACCTATTACGCGCAATTCGCCGACACCGGCGGTATCAGCGTCGGCGACAAGGTGGAAATCGCCGGCGTCAACGTCGGTTTGGTGCGCTCGCTGGTGATCAGCGGCGACAAGGTCCTGGTTGGCTTTTCGATGCCCGGCAAGACGATCGGGACGCAAAGCCGCGCCGCGATCCGCACCGACACCTTCCTCGGGCGCAAGAACATGGCGATCCAGCCCCGTGGTTCGGATTCGCTGCGGCCCAACGGGATCATCCCTTCCGGGCAGACCACCACCCCGTATCAGATCTACGACGCGTTCGTCGATGTCACGAAGGCGGCGACGGACTGGAACATCGACGTCGTCAAACGGTCGTTGAACGTCTTGTCGGAGACGTTCGATCAGACCGCCCCGCACCTGAAGGCGGCACTGGACGGTGTCTCCAAATTCTCCGGCACCATCGGCAATCGGGACGCTCAGATCAAGCAGCTGCTGGCCAACGCCGACAAGATCACTCGCGTGCTCGGCGACCGCAGCCAACAGGTCGACAGTTTGTTGGTCGACGCCGACACCCTGCTGGCCGCCTTCCGGCAGCGCAGCCAGGCGCTGAGCATCCTGCTGAGCAACGTGTCAGCGGTGTCGACGCAGATGTCCGGATTCATCAAGGAAAACCCCAATGCACACCGTGTGCTGCAGCAGCTGGGCACGGTCAGCGACGAGCTGGTCAAGCGGAAGAAGGAACTGTCCGATGTGCTCGTGCTGGTCAGCAGATACACCGCGGCCCTGACCGAAGCCGTCGCGTCCGGTCCGTTCTTCAAGGCGATCGTGGCGAATCTGATTCCGGCGCAAGTGCTTCAGCCGTGGCTCGACGCGGCGTTCAAGAAGCGGGGCATCGACCCGGAGAACTTCTGGCGCAGCGCCGGGGTGCCGGCATTCCGCTGGCCCGACCCGAACGGCACCCGGTTTCCCAATGGCGCACCCCCGCCGGGCCCGCCGGTGCTGGAGGGCACCCCGGACCATCCGGGACCGGCCGTACCGCCGGGATCGCCCTGTTCGTACACACCGGCGCCCGATAGCCCGCCGCGGCCCGGAAACCCGTTGCCGTGCGCGCTTTCCGACCAGGGTCCGTTCGGCGCCGTCCTCGGCGGCTTTCCGGCGCCGCTGGACGTCGGGGCGTCGCCGCCTAAGCCTGACGGGCTGCCGCCGACCCCCGGTATCCCGAGCGCGGCCCGGCCGGGCGAGGCGCCGCCGGACGTTCCCGGCACCGCGGTGCCGCTTCCGGAGCATGCGCCACCGGGGGCGCGCACCGAGGACCTTCGCCCGGCCGGTCCGACCCAGGACCGAGGGGGTAGCGACCGATGAGCACCATCTTCGACATCCGCAACCTGCGACTGCCCAACGTGTCCGCGCGGGTACTGGTCGTCGCGGCGCTGGCGGCGGCCTTCGTCTTCATCGCGGCGGTCGCCGGAGTGCAGCTCTACCGAAAACTCACCACCACGACGGTCGTCGCGTACTTCTCCGAGACCCTGGCCCTCTACCCAGGCGACCGAGTTCAGATCATGGGTGTCCGGGTGGGATCGATCGACAAGATCGAGCCGGCCGGCGACAAGATGCGAGTCACGTTGCACTACAACAACAAATACAAAGTGCCCGCCAAGGCCACCGCATCGATTCTCAACCCGAGCCTGGTGGCCTCGCGCACCATCCAGCTGTCCCCGCCCTACACCGGCGGCCCGGTGCTGAAAAACGGCGCGGTCATCCCGATCGAGCGCACTCAGGTGCCCGTCGAGTGGGATCAGTTGCGGGACTCCATCAATGGGATCCTGCGGCAGCTCGGCCCGACACCCCAGCAGCCGGCGGGGCCGTTCGGCGACATCATCGAGTCGGCCGCCGAGAACCTGGCCAGCAAGGGCAAGCAGATCAACGACACCCTGAACAGTTTGTCGCAGGCGCTGACCGCGCTCAACGAGGGCCGGGCGGACTTCGTCGCCATCACCAAAAGCCTGGCGCAGTTCGTCACCGCGCTATACCAGCACAAGCAACAGTTCGTCGCACTCAACGACAACCTGGCACAGTTCACCGACTGGTTCACCAAGTCCGATCACGACGTGAGCGACACGATCACCCACCTAGACGACGTACTCGACGCAGCCCGAAAGTTCCTGCACGACAACGGCGCCGAGCTCACTCACGATGTCGACAACCTCGCTGACGTGACCACCACGATCCTGCAACCCGAGCCGCGAAATGGGCTGGAAACCGCCCTACACGTGCTGCCCACCTTTGCGGGCAACTTCAACAACCTCTACCAGCCCGCCCACAGCTCGCTGGTGGGGTTGTTCGTCTTTCCCAACTTCGCCAACCCGATTCATTTCATCTGCAGTGCGATTCAGGCCGGCAGCCGGCTGGGGTATCAGGACTCGGCCGAGCTGTGCGCACAGTATCTGGCCCCGGTGCTGGACACCATCAAGTTCAACTACCTGCCGGCCAGCCTGAATCCGTTCAACTCCGCGGCCACGCTGCCCAAGGAAGTCGCGTACTCCGAAGATCGGCTGCACCCGCCGCCCGGATACAAAGACACCACCGTTCCGGGGATCTTCTCGCGCGACACCCCCTTTTCGTACGGCAACCACGAGCCGGGCTGGGTGGTCGCGCCCGGGATGCAGGGCACGCAGGTCCAGCCGGCCACCGCCAACATGCTCACCGCCGAATCGCTCGCCGAGCTGGTGGGCGGTCAGGACATCGCGCTGCCACCGCCGGGGACCAACGCACCCGGCCCGCCCAACGCCTATGACGAGTCGAATCCGCCGTCCCCGCCGTGGTTTCCGCGGCCCGCACAGCCGGGGCCGGGCCGGTGAGCGCGAGCGGCGTGCCGAGCCGACCGGCGAGACGGCGGCGCGTCATCGGAGTGGTCCGCCGCGCACTGGCGTTCCTAATGGCCGGGACGATGCTGGCGTCCTGCCATTGGCGGGGCATCGCCGACATGCCGCTCCCGGTCGGCCACGGCACCGGCAGTGACCACATGACCATTTACGTGCAGATGCCAGACACGTTGGCGCTCAACACCAATAGCCGGGTGAGGGTCGCCGACGTGTGGGTCGGCACGGTCCGTGCCATCACCCTGAAGAACTGGATCGCCACTGTTCGGCTAGACCTCGATCCGGGCGTGAAGCTGCCGGCGAATGCGACCGCGAAGATCGGCCAGACCAGCCTGCTGGGCACGCAGCACGTCGAGCTGGCCGCGCCGAAAAACCCGTCCGCGCAGCAACTGAGAAGCGGCGACACGATCCCCCTGAGAAGTGCCTCGGCGTACCCCACCGTCGAACGGACGTTGGCAAGCGTCGCGGTGATCCTCAACGGCGGCGGCATCGCCAACCTCGACGCGATCCAATCCGAGGTCGTCAACATCCTCGACGGCCGCGCCGATCAGATCCGCGAATTCCTCGGTCGGCTGGACACTTTCATCACCGGTTTGAGCCGTCAACGCGACGACCTCACGCGCGCAATCGATTCGAGCAACGAACTCCTGAGGATCTTCGCGAACCGCAAAGACACGCTGGACCGGGTCCTGACCGACATCCCGCCGCTGATCCAGCATTTCGCCGACACCCGAGAACTGTTCGCCGACGCCACCGAATCCCTCGGGCGATTCAGCAGCGCCGCCAACCGGGCGCTGGCCGACACCCGGCCCAACCTCTACCGCAGCCTGCAGTCGCTGCAGCGACCGCTACGCCAACTCGTTCTCGCCTCTCCGTTCATCGCCGGCGCGCTGAAGCTGGGTCTCACGGCGCCGTTCAATATCGACGACGTCTCCCAGGTGATCCGCGGTGACTACGTCAATGTTTCCGGCGCGCTCGACCTGACGCTGTCCACCATCGACAACACGACGCTGACCGGTACGGGATTCTCCGGTGCGCTGCGGGCGCTCGAGCAATCATGGGGGCGGAATCCGGACACCATGATCCCGGACGTCCGCTACACGCCCAATCCCAATGACGCCCCCGGCGGGCCGCTGGTGGAAAGGGGCGAATGAAAGATGTTGCCCCGCTTGATCAAAACCCAGCTGATGCTTCTGACGGCGGTGGCGGTGGCCGCCGTGGTGGTTCTCGGCTGGTATTACCTTCGGATACCGAGCCTGGTCGGCGTCGGTCGTTACACCCTCTATGCCGAATTGCCCCAGTCCGGGGGCCTGTACCGAACGGCCAACGTCACATACCGGGGAATCACCATCGGCAAGGTCATCGGCGTCGAACCGACCCAGCGCGGCGCGCGCGCGACGATGAGCATCGAGGACGGATACCGCATACCGGCCGACGCATCGGCCAATGTGCATTCGGTCTCGGCGGTGGGTGAGCAATACATCGACCTGGTATCGACCGCCGGCCGGGGTCCGTACCTGGCGAACGGTCAGACGATCAGCAAAAGCACCGTTCCCAGCCAGATCGGTCCCGCGCTGGACGCCGCCAACCGTGGCCTCGTGGTGCTACCCAAAGACAAGATCGCCTCGCTGCTCTACGAGACGTCACAGGCCGTGGGCGGCCTGGGGCCATCCCTGCGACGCCTGGTCGACGCCACCCAGGCGATCGCCCACGACTTCCGGGGGAGTATCGACGATGTCGACGACATCATCGGACGTTCGGCGCCCATCATCGACAGTCAGGCGGATTCCGCTGACACGATTGGTCGTTGGGCCGCCAATCTGAACACGCTGACCGCACAGACCGCGCAGGCCGATCAGGCGGTGCGCAGCATCTTGACCAACGCGGCGCCGACGGCCGCGCAGGTGAACAGCACGTTCGGCGACGTGCGGGAGTCGTTGCCGCAGACCTTGGCCAATCTCGAGGTCGTGATCGACATGCTCAAGCGCTATCACAACGGCGTCGAGCAGGCGTTGGTGTTCTTACCCCAGTCGGGTGCGATCGCTCAGTCGGTGACCGCACAGTTTCCCGGGCAGGCAGCGCTCGGCGTCGGCGCCATCTCGCTCAACCAGCCGCCGCCGTGCCTGACCGGCTTCCTGCCGGCATCGGAGTGGCGGGCTCCCGCGGATACCAGCACCGCCCCGCTCCCGGCAGGCACCTACTGCAAGATCCCGATGGATGCGACGAATGTTGTTCGCGGAGCGCGCAATTACCCATGTGTGGACGTACCGGGAAAGCGGGCGGCGACGCCGCGGGAATGTCGCAGCACCGAACCGTACGTGCCGGCCGGCACCAACCCCTGGTATGGCGACCCGAATCAGATACTGACGTGTCCCGCGCCGGGCGCGCGTTGCGACCAGCCGGTGAAACCGGGGCTGGTGATCCCGGCGCCGTCGGTCAACAACGGCCTCAACCCCGCGCCCGCCGATCAGGTGCCGGGCACACCGCCGCCGAAAAGCGACCCGCTGCAGCGTCCCGGATCGGGCAGCGTCTTGTGCAATGGGCAGCAGCCCAACCCGTGCACCTACACGCCCAACACCCTGCCCACCGCGCTGTACGACGTGCGCAGCGGCAAGGTCGTGGGCCCCGACGGTGTGGTCTATTCCGTTGCGAATTCGACCAACATCGGAGACGAGGGGTGGAAGACGATGCTGGGCTCGGCGGGGTGACGGCGACGGGCGACCAGCGCTAGTTGGTTGTCGGTGGCGGTTGTGGTTGGAACGGTGTGTACCACCACCAGTCGGCGCGCTCGCCGAGAGGCCCACGGCAGGGCGGGACCGCGGGCGCGGGCGAAGTGGGTGGGCGCGCCAGCGATCCCGGGGCCAGTGATCGGCCGGCGTCGTCGGTGACGGTGGGGGCGTGTGCAGGTCCGGTGATGGTGATGGCGCCACGATGGTGCAGCCGGTGGTGGTACGGGCACAGCAGCGCCAGGTTGGACAGTTCGGTGGGGCCGCCGTCTTCCCAGTGCCGCATGTGATGGGCGTGCAGGCCACGCGTGGCCCCACACCCGGGCACCACGCACGTGCGGTCGCGATACTCCAGCGCGCGGCGCAGCCGCCGATTGATCACCCGAGTCGACCGGCCCGCACCGATCACCTCGCCGTGACGTTCGAACCAGATCTCGCAGGTGGCATCACAAGTCAGATAACGCCGCTCGGCCTCGGTCAGCAGCGGACCCAGATGCAGCGCCGCGGCGCGCTGCTCGACATCGAGGTGTACCACCACGGTGGTGTGCTGCCCGTGCGGGCGCCGCGCGGCCTCAGCATCCCAGCCGGCCTCGACCAGCCGCATGAACGCCTCGGCGCTCCCCGGCACCGGCGGCGCGGTGTCCGAAGCGCCGTCGCCGGTGTCGTGATCGTGTTTCCACTCGGCGATCAGCGCATCCCGATGCGACGCCAAGGCGGCGTCGAACTTCGCGGCGTCATGATGGCCAAGTGTGATCCGATAGCGGCTGCCCCACTCGTCGCCGGTCTTGGTGATCGCTGCCTGCTGTTCTGGCCGCGGTGCGGGGTCGGGCCGCGGTTCCAGCGTGACCGCCGTACGCAACTGATTGACTGTGGCGACCGCCGCCAACTGCGCATAGTGCTCGTCAGATCCCTCACCACCGCGCGCCGCGATGACCCCGACCTGATCCAGCGACAACCGACCCTCCCGCAGGCCCTGGACGCAACGCGGGAAGTCCGCCGACCGGCGCGCAACCGTGCTGATCGTGTGGGCGTTCGCCGACGAACAGCCCAACTTCCAGGCCACCAACGCCGGCACCGACCGCGCGCCCGTCATGCCACACAGCCCGTCACGATCGATCTCGGCCACGATCTCCACCATGCGCCCATCAATCGCGTTGCGCTGACCGGCTAACTCCGCCATCTCCTCGAACAGCACCTCAAGACGATCCTTCGGGCGCACTTCGACACTGGCTGCCATCACGGTCGGGGACATAACGACATCATGACAGCCCCCTCCGACAAGTTCGGTCCGCCCGATCCCCGCTAGCGAGTTTCCGAATTCGCCTCTGGCGCACCGTCGTCCTCGTCGTCCGCACGGCCGTGCCGGCGCCAGTTGCGGTACCCGCGATGCGCGGCGAACGCGCCGACGACGGCGGTGACGCACCACACCGCGATCGCCGCGTACGCCAACGGCGATGACCGATTCCCGATCGAGGCGCCCAGCGCGGTGTAGACGAACGCCCGCGGCGCCGACCCGATGAAAGAGCCAACCGCCATCTGCCACACGGGAACGCCGAAGGCGCCGAACGTGTACGAGGCCAACGCATCTGAGATGCCGGGGACGAAGCGCTGCCCGACGACCGCCCACAACCCGTGCCGCTCGATCAGCGCGTCGAAGCGGTCGGCACGTTGGTCCCCGAGCAGGCCCCGGGCGCTGGCCCGGCCGGCTCGCCGGCCGACAAAGCTCGCGACGATCGCGGTGCCCACCGTCGCGCCGAGCGTCACGAAGACGCCCACCAACGGACCGAACAACAACCCGCTGCCCGCGGCCAGAATCGATCCCGGGACGAACAAGGCGCCCAACATCGCCGAGAGCACGACGTAGGTCAGTGGCGCCGCAGGACCGGTCGCCGACACGACGCGCCGGATCTCGTCGATATCGATCACCCGCGCGACAGCCACCAGATAGAAGACCACGGCCAGAAACCCGGCGAACACCGCGAGCCGCACGACGTGAACCCGTCGCGATGTCGGTGGGGGACCGTCACTGTCGTCCATGTCGGCCATGATTGTTCCGCACCGCCTCGCGCTGGACGCACCCGGCTGTTTCCAACTCGGCCCGGTGCGGACGTCATCACCGTAGAGTGCCGCATATGGGAAAGCGGATTGTCATCTGCTTTGACGGCACCGCCAACCAAATCGGGGCCGGCAATCTCACTAATGTCGCCAAGATCTTCGAGATGGTTCAGAAGGACGATCCCGCCAGCCAGCTCGCTTACTACGACCCCGGTGTCGGCACACTGGCGCCTCCGTCGGCGCATTGGCGTGTCACTCGCACCCTGTCTCTATTGTTCGAGCAGGCATTCGGCATCGGCCTGAAAGACAATGTTGCGCAGGCCTACCGGTATCTGATGCAGCATTGGCGTCCCGGGGACGCGGTCTATATTTTCGGCTTCAGCCGCGGCTCGTACACGGCGCGCGCGCTGGCAGGCATGTTGGTGAGGCCTGGACTCATGCGGCCCGGTTCGGAGAACTTGCTCGGCTATGCGATCGAAAAGTACGCGATCAATGGGAAATTCACTAAGGATCAGCATGCCGAATGGGACGAGTTCGGCCGCGCCTTCTGCTGGCGCACCGATCGCGAGCCACAGTTCTCGATGGTGCATCAACGCGACCCGGAGCAGTTGTCGCACTACGCGGTGCCGGTCGCATACCTGGGGCTGTGGGACACAGTAAAAGCGGCCGGCTTCATGGGGTTCGGCTCGCTGGAGTGGCCCTACACCCGCGCGCTGCCCAATGTGGCGCGGATTCGCCACGCCGTGTCGATCGACGAACGTCGCCGTCCCTATCGCGAATACCTCGTCGAACGGCATCCGGTGGGACTTCAGGAGCGCTGGTTCGCCGGCGTGCACGCCGACGTCGGCGGCACGTTCATGCCCGACCACCGGCTTGCCACGATCGCCCTGAAATGGGTCACCGACGGAATCGTCGGCGAGCTGGCGCTCGATGCCGCTGCCTACCGGCGGCAGTGTGTGGTGGCGGAGGACTTCGCGGACGCACCGCTGCACGACAACGGCAGATTGTGGTACCTGCTCGGCCGCCGGCGCCGGCCGATGGGCCCCGACGCGCTGGTGCATCCCAGCGTTCTGCTGCGCCGCCGCGACAACCCAAGTTACCTACCGGATCTCAGCGCCGAGCAGCAGCGGCTCAGCGCCGACCCGGCAGACTGGATCTCTCTCGCGTTGTGAAGGAGCAACCGTCATGGCCCTGAGTTCGCTGACCGAACTGGACAAGTTCAAAGCGGCGCCGTTTCCGCCCGGCTATCCCGATACCACGCGAACCTTCTACAGTCCCGTCGACCAGGTGCACGAGGCACTCAAGGCCTTGTTGACGTCGGCCAGCAAGAGCATCATCGTGGCGATGTACGGATTCGACGACGCGGAGCTCAACGCGGTGCTGCAGTCCGCGTTGAACGACGAAAAGGTCTATGTACAAATGAGTCTCGACTCGACACAAGCCGCGGGAGCCGCCGAGCGTCCGCTGCTGGCCCCGTGGCTCAACGACAAGATCGGCAATAGCATCGCAATCGGGCACAGCGAGAAGTCGGCGATCATGCATCTGAAGATGGTTATCATCGACGGCGTCGACGTCATCACCGGGTCGACCAACTGGTCCACGGGCGGGGAATCCAAGCAGGACAACCAACTCACCGTGATCCGCGATCCGTACGTGTGCGCGGAGGCGCGCTCACGCATCGACATCATCCACGACAGCATGCTCAAGCAGATGGCCGCGAAGGCCCGAACCGCTAGCGCCCCTACCGCGGGCTGAACGACCGCAGACGCCGCCGCATTCCGGTGGCCCGCACCGCCCGGCGTTGGATCGCCGCCCGGATCGACGCCTCGGGCCCGGCCACCCGCACCTTGGTCTTCGCCCGGGTCACCGCCGTGTAGAACAATTCTCGCGTCAGCAGACGCGAATCTTCCGGCGGTATCAGCACCGTCACCTCGTCGGCCTGGCTGCCCTGGCTCTTGTGGATGGTCATGGCATGCATCGTCTCCACCTCGCCGAGGCGGCTGGTCGCGAAGTCCAGCGGCCCGGTGGCGCCGGCGACGACGGCGCGCAGACCGTCCGCGGCGGCCACCGTCACGCCGGTGTCGCCGTTGTAGAGGCGCAGCCCGTAGTCGTTCGCCGTCACCAGCAAGGGTCGACCGGCATACCACTGCGACCAGGCAGGCTGGCCGGTCGCTTCGGCAATCCACTTGTGCACCTGCGTGTTCCAGTGCGCCGCCCCGTAGGGTCCCGCGCGGTGGGCGCACAACAGCCGATGCTCGTCCAGCGTCGCCAACGCCTCCACCGCCGCGCCCAGCAGGGCGGCCGAGCGCAGCCGCAGCGCGTGAGCGACCAGCACCTCGCGCAGCCGCTCGGCCGGGCGCTCGGAGTCGACCCACTCGATGTGTTCGCCGCCGGCCGCCAGCAACTGCACGACATGGTCCGCGTAGCCGACCCGGATCGCCTCGGCCAGGGCGCCGATCGACGTGCCGTATCGGTGCGGGGTGTGCAGGGCCGCGACCCGCACGTCATCGCGGGCGGCCAGCCCGTCCACCAGATCGGCCAGCACGGCACCGGCTTCGACCGAGGCCAACTGGTCGGGGTCGCCGACCAGAATCAGCCGGGTGTTCGGCCGGACCGCCTCGACCAGCCGGGCCATCATCGTCAACGACACCATCGACGTCTCGTCGACCACGATGACGTCGTGCGGTAGTCGATTACCGCGATTGTGCTTGAAGCGCACCGAGGTGTCCGGCCGGGGACCCAGGAGTCGATGCAGCGTGGTTCCGGCCAGGCCGGTCAGCCGCGCCCTGTCCGCCGCGGCGAGCTCCTCGCTCCCCGCGGCCACCGCCTCGGCCAGCCGCGCCGCCGCCTTGCCGGTCGGCGCGGCCAGCGCAATCCGCGGTCGCGGCAGACCGGCACGCTCCGCCTGTTCGACCAGCAGGGCGAGCAGGCGGGCGACCGTGGTGGTCTTGCCGGTGCCGGGCCCGCCCGTCAACACCGTCAGCGCCTGCGTGACCGCGACCTCGGCGGCCGCCCGCTGTTCCTCGTAGCCGGGACCGAAAAGCCTTTCGTAGCTGGTCGATTCGACGGCCGACGGGGTCACCGACAGGGCCAGCAGATCGGTGCACACCTGCTCCTCCTCGAGCCAGTACCTGTCGAAATACAGCAGGTCGCCGAACAATCGCAGCACGGGCGGCGACCCGAGCAATGCGCTCGCCCGCACTGTCGCGATCCAATCGTCGGCGTCGGGCCAGGGCAGGTCGGCCTCCTCGATCTGGGCGTGCACCGCGCGCAGATCGACGCAGACCGAACCACCCCGCAGCGCGCGCACCACCACAGCGACCGCGAGCGCCACCCGCTCATCGGATTCGCCGGTCAGCGCGGTAAGCCGTTGCGCCACATGGATATCGGCGGGCTCGAATACGCCGGCGTCGCTGAAGGTGCGCAGCAGCCCGGTCGCGGACATGACCTCCACCGTCACGCGGCCACCCCCTGGGCATCGAGCAGGTCCGACAGGGCCGCGATCAACGGCCACGGCGGGCGCCAGTCGAAGACGCCCGCCGGGTGGCCCTCGAGCACGGGCGTGTCTGCGCCGCACATTCCCCGCACGAAGAGGTAGAGGACGCCGCCGAGATGCCGGCCCGGATCGTAATCGCTCAACCGCCACCGCAAAAACCTATGCAGCACGGCGCAATACAGCAGGGCCTGCAGCGGATAGTCCGAGTGCAACATCGCCTCGGCCATCCGTGACCGGTCGTAGTCGGCGGCGGTGAGCGGTCGTTCGGGGTCTCCGAGCCGGTTGGTCTTGTAATCCACCACCACGAAGCGGTGGCCAGATCCGTCGGGGACGCGGAGCACGGCGTCGATCGACCCGGTGAGGTATCCCCGCAGCGACTGATCGCCGAGGCCGGGTTCGGCCAGCCGGTCGGCATACGACGCCAGCACATCGTCGCCCGGCAGGTGGGCGCGCAGCAGCGGCGCCAGATCCGCGAGCCGGACCTCCGGTGCCGTCGAGCGGCGGTCACCGCCCGCCAGGGGAAGCTCAAAGTCCAGTTCGCGCAACCGGTCCGGCAAACCGATCTGGCGCAGCGTCCTGCCACCCGTCAACGGGCCCAGCGGCGTATCGTGCATCGGCACCATCGCCGCCGCCAGCTCCTCGGGGGCCGCGGCGACCGGCCACCACGCCGAGTGCGCCCGGATCTGCGCCTCGAGTTCGGCGGCCAGGTCCGCGGCCAACGGGTCGGCCGTCTCCAGCACGGCGTGCACCAGGGTGCCGAACGTGGCGCCCGCCGGCAGGTCGGCCATCGGCGAGGCCACGTCGGGCCCGGCCGCCGCCGACACCAAGGGGATGTCGGCGACTTCGTCGTCGAGTTCGCCGATTTCGGGTTCGCTGCTCACCCCGCTGGCCTGCGCCGCCCGGATCAAACCGGAATACGAGGTGCGCCGCCAGCCGGTGTCGATGGCGCGGTGGAAATGCCGGTTCGCCAGGCGTTCAACCATCGGCTCGGCGGGCAGCGACGGGGCAGGCGCCACCACCGATTCCTCGATCACCGGCCCGCCCGCCGCCTCCCACTCCCGCAGCCGGGCTACCGCGTCGTCGTCGGAGATCCGGGCGGGCTCGCATCGGTCCGGCACCACCGGTTCGCCGGGCCGGCGACCGCGCAGCAGCCGCGACAGCCCACCGTGGGGTTCGTAGTACGCCGGCGACCACCACGCCACCACCTGGGACTGGGCCCTGGTCAGCGCGACGTAGGTCAACCGGCTGTCGTCGCTGGCGTCCTCCTTACGCCCCAGCCGCTCATCGGCTTTGAAGTCGGGGCTGTCCTTGCCGCCGACGTGCAGGCAGCGCGTGCCGTCCTCGTCGTGGAACAGCACCACGTCGCTGTCCTGGGTGTTGCGGTTGAACGCGAACGGCAGATACACGATGGGGTACTGCAGGCCCTTGCTGACGAAGACGGTCATGACCTGCACGGCAGCGGCGTCGCTGTCGAGCCGGCGATTGCGTTCCGGCGCGCCGCCGCGCTCGTCACGCTGCCGGCGCAGCCAATCGCGCAGCGCGGGCAGGCTGTAGTGGTTGCGGTGCGCGACGTCCTGCAGCAGCTGGGTGAGGTGCGCCAGGTCGGTCATGTGCCGCTCACCGCCCCGCCAGGCGAGCACGCGGTTGCCCATGCCCAGCAATTGAGCGGCCTCGAAGATTGCCGCCACCCCGCGCTCGCGGGCGTGACCGGCCCACTCCCGCAGGGTTTTCGCGACCCGGTCCGTGAGAGCGTCGCCGCCGGCGGCCAGCGATTCGGCGGTCTCGCCGAAGAACATCGTCGCGGCGGCCGCCCGCACCATCCCGGGCCGGTGCGGTTGGTCGAAGGCCTCCAGCAGGCACAGCCAATCCTCGGCGGCCTCGGAGGTGAACACGTCGGAGTTGCCCGTGTACACCGCCGGCACACCCGCCGCACAGAGCGCCTTGAAGCACGCGTGCGCGTCGCGGTGCTTCTCCACGATCACGGCGATGTCGCGGGCCTGCAGTGGTCTGCCGTCGAACGTCGCCCCGCCGGCCAGCAGCGCCCGGATGTCCGACGCGAGATCGGCGCCGATGTGCTCGCGCACCTCGTCGATCGGCAGGTTCTGAACACCGCGACGCCCCAACGTCTTTCGCGCGACCACGCGCAGCCGGAACGGATCGTTGTGCGGTGCGCCGGCGAGCCGATGACCGCGGTGCTGCGCGTCCACGTCGTTCACCACGATCGCGGGGTCGCCCAGTTGGGCGCCGCGCAGCACCACCTGCAGCCGCTGCAGCAACGCGGAGTCGCTGCGCCAGTTCGTGTCCAGCGTCCTGCGCTCGCCCGCCGACTGGGCCGCCCGCAGATAGGTCACGATGTCACCGCCGCGAAACGCGTAGATCGCCTGCTTCGGATCACCGATGAGGATCAGGGTGGAACGGCCGCTGAAGGCCCGGTCGATCACCTGCCACTGCACCGGGTCGGTGTCCTGGAACTCGTCGACCATGACGATGGGCCAGCGTTGGTGCATGCGCAGCCGGGCGGGGGAGTCGTCGGTGGCCAGCGCGTCGGCGAGCCGGATCAGCAGGTCGTCATAGCCGAGGACGCCAAGCCGGCGCTTGCGCGTATCAAGCTCGGCCAGAACATCTTTGGCGAACTTCACACTGGCGGCGGCCCGCGAATCGGGATCCGGGTCGCGCGGCCGCAGCTCGGTCGACGGATTGTTCACGACCGCGCGTGCCAGTCGCAGCGCCTCGCGGTAGTGCAGCGCCGGGTCGTCGCGCTCCTGGCCGAAGTGCGCCAGGTACAGGTCGTCGACGATCTCGGTCACCAGGTCGTCGAGGCTGTCGAGCAGTGTCACGCTGGCCGCCGTGTCGCCGGCCACGCCGAGCGAGCGCAGCACCAGTTGGCAGAACTGGTGGGTCGTGGCGATCGTCGCCGCATCGAAGCCGGCCAGCGCGTCGCGAAGGCGCTGTCGGCGCGCCGCGCGCTGCTCGTCGGTGCCGTCCAGCAGGTGGGCAACCACCTGGTTGTCGCCGACGGTCGACGGATCGGCGAAAGCCTTTACGGCATCGACCATTTGGCAGCGGACGCGTTCGCGTAGCTCCTGGCTGGCGGCGCGGCCGAACGTGATGAGCAGCATCTGGTCCAGTGTCGCGGCCCCGTCGGCGATGTACCGCGTGACCAGACCGGCCAACGCGAAAGTCTTCCCGGTTCCCGCGCTGGCCTCCAGCACGGTGGTGGAGCGTTCGGCCGGAAGCGCACCCAGCAGGTCGAAGCGCTGCATCACGTGGGCTTCCTCTCGGCGCGCAGCATCGGCAGCCAGACCCGCGCGGCGTAGGCACCGAGCCGGTTGTCCTCGCCGTCGCACTCCTCGCCCGGGCGCACGGGCGCCATCAGCTCGTCCAGCGCCGCGCCCTTGCCCCACGCCCGCGCGTGAGCGGGGGCCTGATCCTCGCCCGGGACGCGGTCGGTGGATCTCCATCGGTACCGCGCCTCGGTCACCGGGTCGTCGCCGCCATACCGGGCGGCCGCCCAGGCATAGGATGTCTTGATGGGCAACGGGATTGGCTCACGCCGGCCTGCGTCGTAGATAGTCACCAGCTCGCGCAGCACCTCGACGGACTGCGCACGGTCGCGCGGCGGGCCCAGCCCCTCGACCCGGGTGCCGGCGCCCCTGCGCATGCGGCCCACACACACCGCCGACCAGTCCCGGTCGGGATCATGGGCGGCCAAGGCCAGCAAGGAAATCCATGATTCGAGCAGATGTTTGCCGTCGAGGCGCGAATACGTCACCGATACCGTGCGATCGCCGTACACCGGCGACACCGTGCCGGTCAGCCGCCGCCCGCCGCCCACGTCGATGTCGACATCGTATGCGGCGCCGTGATCGTGCCCTTGCCTATGGCCCAGCGCCTCGCGCGCCAACAGCGCTGCCTGGTCGCGGATCTCGGTGACCTTGCGCCAGCCCAGCTGGCCCGGCGGCAGCGTGCCGCGCCGCCACTCGGCCTGCCGCGCGTCGTCCGGAGTCATCCCACGCAGCATGTCGCCCAGTATCCGGTCGCCGACCGTCCATTCTTCGAGGCCGTCGATGTCGACCGGCATCGCGTCCTGCACGCCGTCGACGTCATAGGGCAGCGTGAATTCCAGCGCGCGGAAGAAGCCCTTCACCGGGTCTTTGAAGAAGGCGACCAGGTCGGCGAGGATGACGTCGGCGGCCGGCGGTGGCGGCAGCGGCGCCGAGATGAACCTCGGCCGTTCGCGGTGCTCGCCGGTGGCCGCGCGCGCCGCACGCAGCACCGTGGGGTCGAAACTGAACGGCTCGTCGCCGACGACGCCGCCGGGAATGACATTGCGAATGTCGTACGGCTGCAACGGATGCTCGACGACGATGTGGGTACGCACCTTGGTGGGGGTGGTGACGTCGAGGCTGTCCAGGAGTTCGGCCAGCGGCACCGCCGGTGGACGCGGCTGGCCCGAATATTCGTTGGCGCCGGTGTAGGTGATCACCAGTTTCTCGGTGGCCGCGCCGATCGCGTCGAGCAGCAATTGCCGGTCCTCCGAACGGATGTCGCGCTCGCCGGTCATCGGGCATCGGGCCAGCGCGTCGTCGCCGTCGACGACGCCGAGCCGTGGGAACAGCCCGTCGTCCAGCCCGACCAGGCACACCACCCGGTGCGGCACCGAGCGCATCGGCACCATGGTGCACACCGTCAGGGTGCCGGTGCGGAAGTTGGCCCGCGTCGGTCGACCGGCCAGGCGGTGGCTGAGCAGCGCGCGAATGTCGGGAAGCCGCAGCGCGGTTCCGGCCCGGGGTCCGGCCTGGGCAACCGTCTGGGCGAACTCGCGTTGCATCTGACCGGTCTGCCATGCGTCCGCATCGCGGACGTGCGTAAGCAGCGCGATGCCCTCGGTGAGGCAGTCCAGCCACTCGGTCAGCGGGCGGGTTCCGGAAAGCGAGTCGAGGACGTGCTGCAGCCGTGCGACGAATTCGGCGAAATGGCCGGCCAATTGGACGCGGTTGCTGCTGACGTCGTCCAGCGGCAGCGTCGCGTCGATCCATGCGTTCGAATCGTCGGACATCGCGACGCCGGCCAGTATCCGGTCGATGCCGAAACGCCATGTGTTGTGCACGAAGTCGACGTGGTAGGGCCGCCGATGCTCCTGGTCCAGCCCCCAGCGGATGTTCGCCTGCCGGACCCAGCGGGTGATGGCCTCCAGGTCGTCATCGGTGAACCCGAACCCGGCCCGCACCGGCGGGGACTGGGCCAGGTCGAGCACCTCGCTGGCCGTCACCCGTCCGGCCGCCAGGGCCAGCAGTTGCGCGGCCACGCCGAGCAGGGGATTGGTCTGGATCGGGGAGCGGTCGGCCAGCCGGACTCGCAGCTGGTGGGCGGGATGGGCGCCGTGCACCACATCGCCCAGGCCGAAGTCGGCCATGATCAGCGGCGCGTAGGTCTCGATGTCCGGGCACATCACCAGGATGTCGCGCGGCTGAAGCGTCGAGTCGTCCTGCAACAGGCCGAGCAGCACCTCGCGCAGCACATCGACCTGGCGGGCCGGGCCGTGGCAGTTGTGAATCTGCACCGATCGGTCGTCGGCTCGCATCGTGCGGCCAAGTGGGCGAACGGCATTGGCGGCGATATCGGACTGCAACCAGCCGAGCAGCGTGTCCGAGCGCACGTCGCCGGACAGATAGTCGTCGGTCACCGGATCCGCCGGCAGGCTGCGTTGCAGCTCCCGCAGGTCTCGTCCCAGGGTCGCGAGCAGCGGGTGGGACACCGCGCGGTGGCTGACGTCCTCGCGCCGGCGGATCGCGCCGTGGCTGCCGGCCAGTGCGCGCCACAGCTCCTCGCTCGGGTGCGGTAGCCACAGATGCAGGTCGTGGTGGGCGGCCACCGCGTCCAGCAGCTCGACGTCGGTGCGGGTCAGGCGGGTGTGCCCGAACAGCGACAGCCGAGGGGGTAGCTCGCCGGGCGCCTCGCGCAGCCGCGCGATGGCCTTGGCGTGCCGGATGTGTGGGGGGTCGGCGGCGACCCGCGCCACCAGCGCTTGCCACAGCTCGGGCTGCCAGCGCAGGTCCTCGTCGAGCTCGCCGGGGTTGCCGTTGCCCCAGTCGACGAGCAGTTGCGGGCGCTGGCGCGCGTAGGAGTCGAATAGGCCGGCCAGCCTGCGTGCCACCTCGTAGCGGCGGCCCCGGCGCAGCTCGGCCTCCGCGCCGGTGTGGAAGTGGCCGACATGCATGGCCAGCGTGCGGCACCACGGTTCGTCCAGCGAGCAGTCGATCGCCTCGAGCAGCGGCCAGGCCATGGCGTCCGGCGACCAGGGATCGTCGTCGGCCGTGCCGATGATTTCGGCGATCAACGAGCCCGGGCTGCGGAACGCCACCCCGGCGCACACCCCGTCACCGCCACGCGCACCCAGCACGTGCGACAACCGCTGACTCAGCCAGCGTTCCACCCCGCGCGCCGGCACGACGACGAGTTCGGTGGCGAACGGGTCGGGCAGCGGGTTGGCCAGCAGGGCGCCGAGACCGTCGGCCAGCAGATCCGTGCGCTCGGCGCGGTGAAGATGAAGCGGCATTGCGCTGTCACGATAAACCCCGACACCGACGAGAGTGGGCGCTTAGGGCGCGGCATCCGTGGGAATCGGTGCCATGCCAGGCCGGTTGATCCGTGAAACAGCTAGTGGAGGGACCCAGATGGAAGCTTGGGACGCGATCTGCGCACGTCGCAATGTCCGGGAGTACCAGCCGACACCGATACCGGCCGAGGATCTGGACCGCATCGCCGAGGCCGGCTGGCGCGCGCCGTCGGCGAAGAACCGCCAGCCGTGGGATTTCGTCATCGTCACCGACCGCAACCAGCTGACGGAGCTGTCCACGGTCTGGCGGGGCGCCGGCCACATCGCCGGGGCCGCCGCCGCGATCGCGATCGTGGTCCCGGTGCCGCCCGATGAGCGCCGAGTGGTCACCGACAACTACGACGTCGGCCAGGCCACCATGGCGATGATGATCGCCGCCACCGACCTGGGGATCGGGACCGGTCATTCGTCGGTCGGGGAGCAGGACAAGGCGCGCGCGCTCCTGGGCGTGCCCGACGATCACCTGGTGGCCTTCCTGCTCGGAGTGGGCTATCCCGCCGATCGCCCGCTCACCGCGATCCGCAAGCCGAATAGGCGGCCGTTCGCCGAGGTCGTCCACCACGGCCGCTGGTGATCGCTACCACGAAAAACCTTCGGCGCCTTACCGAGTCCTAAGCTGATGGGCGTGCATGAACACCAGGGCGATTACGGAGTCGACGGTTCCTTTCACACCATCTCGGCGCGCGCGCAGGCGATAGGCATCGGCGCTCAAGCCGCCGCCCTGGCCGTGTTCGCGGGTATCAGCTGGGCGCGCGGCAGGCGGCTTCGGGCGGCGCTGGCCGCGGTGTCCTCCGCGGGGGTCACGGGTGCGGTGGTCCTCTACATGTACGCCACCCGCACCGGGAAATTTGTTGTGTGGGAACGGATTCTGCGTGACTTGCGGCTCACGGGCGACGAAACGGTGCTCGACCTCGGCTGCGGGCGCGGCGCCGTGCTGCTGGCGGCGGCCAAGCGGTTGCCGCGGGGCCGCGCGATCGGCGTCGACCTCTGGCAGGCCGACCAGACCGACAACTCCGAGCAGGCCACGCTGGCCAATGCGGTGGCCGAAGATGTCGCCGACCGCATCGAGTTGCACACCGCGGACATGACCGCGCTGCCGCTGCCCGACGAGAGCGTCGACGTGATCGTGAGCAACCTGGCCATCCACAACATCCCAGGGCACGCCGGGCGGCGTCGCGCGCTCGACGAAGCCGTGCGGGTGCTGCGGCCGGGGGGCCGGCTCGCCATCGCCGACCTGTGGGAGACGCGTCAACACGCCGCCCGGCTGCGCGAACTCGGTTGGCGCGACGTGCGGCGGCGCAACCTCGGCTGGCGGATGTGGTACGGAGGACCCTGGTTCTCCACCCGCGTGGTCACCGCGACCAAGCCGGAGTGATGCCCGGCGGGCATGCTTAGGGCCATGAACAGAACCGAAATCACCGAACAGGTCGTCATAGCCCGGCTCCGCGAGGGTCTGACGTGGCAAGAGCTGGCCGACGCGATCGGCAGGCCACTCATGTGGACCACGGCGGCGCTGCTCGGCCAACACCCGATTCCGGTGGAGCAGGCCAAGGTTCTGGCGGAGAAGTTGAAGCTGGACGAGTCCGCGGTGCCGGTGCTCGCCGCCGCGCCGATGCGCGGCGGGCTGCCCACCGCGGTCCCGACGGACCCGACGATCTACCGCTTCTACGAAGCCCTGCAGGTGTACGGCGGCGCGCTGAAGGAGGTGATCGCCGAACAGTTCGGCGACGGCATCATGAGCGCGATCAACTTCAGCCTCGACGTGCAGAAGAGGCCGCACCCGTCCGGCGACCGGGTCGTAGTGACCTTCGACGGCAAATTCCTTCCCTATCAATGGGTCGAGGCGGACGGCTGAGGCGAGCACGCCAAAGTGAAGTGACGGCGCGTCGCGGGCGTGTCAAACTAGCGTCGAGGAGGCGAAGGGAACGCGGTGGCGGCCAGCGGCGGCCACCGCGTTCGCCGTTTAGTTCATCAAGACTTGCGGGGACAGCTCTTTGAGCATCGCGTTGGCCCAGCGCATCTGGCGCAACGTCTCGGGGTGGCAGCGCGACGACAGGCTCAGCAGTTCGGAATCCTTGGCGGCCTGTGCGCCCTGCGCCAGCAGCTCCCAATCCAGCGACACCCCCGCCGACAGCCGGTGAATCCGCCGCAGGTCGGCGAGCAGCGCCAGGCCGGGCTCCGGCCGGTGTCGCAGCAGGCCGCTCATCCGCGACTGCAGAAAGCCGGTGATCGCGCCGGTGCGCGGGTCCGAGGACAGGCGCAGACCGTAGTGACGCCCGTGCTGCGCCAGCTCGCTGACGTGATGCTGCGACCAGCGGGACATGTCGCCTGCGAGGTGGTGGATGTCCTGGTCACTGTGGTGGCGCGCCGCCACCACGTTGAGCTCGTGCGCCAGCTTGCGTTCGGAGCGGTGCAGCTCGCGGATCGCCAACTTCAGCTTCATGGCCGGCCTCCCCCGGGGACGACTTCGGTGACGCCGGCCATCGCGCCGCCTACCGTCGCGGGCACCGATCCACCGGCTGACGCCGCCGTCGTCGGCGCCTGCCCGTTCCGGCCGGGCGGCCTCACCCGAGCCTTGCGCAGCCGGGCGGCGGCGGTCTTGTAGATCGGCTGCTTGGACACCGGATCCCAATCGGTCAGCGTCATTTCATTGCCGGCCCGGTGATGGGCCCTGCCGTCGGTGTCCCAGTAGCCGTAGTGGAAGGGCACGAACAGCACGCCGTCGCGGATGCCGCAGATGCGCGCGGCGCACACCACGCAGCCGCGCGGCGTGCTCACCTCGACCAGATCGCCTTCCCCGATGCCCAGGCGCCGCGCGTCGCGGTCGGACACCTCGACCCACACGTCCGGGGCGGCCCGTTGAAGTTGCTGTGCCCGGGCGGTTTTGGTGCGGGTATGGAAATGGTAGACGGTGCGGCCGGTGATCAACGCGAACGGGTAATCGGCGCTCGGTTGCTCGTGCGGGGGCACGTACTCGGCCGCCTTGATGATCGCCTTGCCGAACGGGTTCATCGAGCGGTACTCGTCGGGCTGCAGTGGGGCGCCGGTGATCAGGTCTTTGCCGTATGCCTCGCAGTAGTCCGGGGCTGCCCAGAATTTCGCGTCGGCGTAGAGCCGTTCGGTGCCGTCGGGATGCTCTGCGTTGCAAGGCCATTGGATGCCGCTGCCGCCGCGCAGCTTGTCGTAGGTCAGGCCCGTGTAGTCGCACGGCCGGCCCGCGGTGCACTTCTTCCACGCCTCGAACGCCGATTCCGGGTCCGTCCAGGGCGGGAACGGCTGGCCGTCCTTGTCGCGAAAGTCCATCCGGCGCGCGTAGTCCAGGAAGATGTCGAGGTCCGAACGCGCGGAACCCGGTGGCTCCACGGCCTTTTCGGACAGGTGCACGGTGCGGTCGGCGTTGGTGAAGGTGCCGGTCTTCTCCGCCCATGCCGCGGCGGGTAACACGACGTCGGCCAGCGCGGCGGTCTCGGTCATGAAGATGTCCTGCACGATGAGGAACAGCCGTTCCTGCGACAGGATGTCGCGGATCCGCGCCAGCTCCGGCAGCGACACCGCGGGATTGGTGGCGGTGACCCACAGCATCCGCAGCGTTCCCTCTTCGGCGAAGCGGAACATCTGCATGGCGTGCGTCGGTGGGCCGTAGTGCGGAATCTGCAGGGGTTCCAGGTTCCACAATTTCGCCAACTCCTCCACGTGAGAGTCGTTGGACCAGTTGCGAAAGCCGGCCAGGTCCCCGTCGGCCCCGCACTCGCGGGTGTTCTCCGCGGTCGGCTGCCCGTTCATCTGCAGCACCCCGCAACCCGGCTTGCCCAGCATGCCGCGCACCAGGTGAATGTTGTTGACCTGCACGGCCGCCGCGGTGGCCTGGTGAGACTGGTAGAAGCCCTGCAGCACGGTGGACATCAGCCGCTCGGCCGTGCCCAGCAGCCGCGCCGCGTGCCGGATGTCGTCGGCCGCCACACCGCAGATGTCGGCGGCCCGCTCGGGCGGAAACTCCTCGACCCGGCGACGCAGTTCGTCGAAACCGACTGTGTGCGTGTCGATGTCCTGGTCGACCCAGCCGTGGCCGATGATCTCGTGCAGCAGACCGTTCATCAACGCCACGTTGGTGCCCGGCAGCGGCGCCAGGTGAACCGTGGCGTGGCGGGCCACCGGCGTGAGCCGGGGGTCGACGCAGATGATCGCCGGTGGCGACTCGCCGCCCAGCCGGTCCAGCATTCGCGCCCACAGCACCGTCTGCGTCTCGGCGACATTGTGCCCGAACAACGCGATGACGTCGGCGTGGTCGACATCGGTGTAGGAGCCCGGTTGCCCGTCGCAGCCGAACGATTCCTTGAGCGCCTCGGCGGCCGTCGCGGTGCACAGCCGGGTGTTGCCGTCGACGTGGTTGGTGCCGATCGCCCCGTGTGCGATCGCACCCTGGGTGTAATACGCCTCGGCGAACAGCTGCCCGGAGGTGTAGAACCCGATCGAGCTGGGACCGTAGCTGCCGAGTAACTCCTTGGTGCGGTCCACGATCCGTTGCATGGCGGTGTCCCAGTCGCACGGCTTCAGCTCGCCGCGCACCCGGATCATCGGCGTGGTGAGGCGGTCGGGCGACGCGTTGGCCTGCCAGCCGAACAGATCCTTCGGGTCGAGCCGCCCGTGGTTGACCCGGTCGACGGCGCGCCCGCGCACCCCCACGATCCGCCCGTCCTTGACGGCGATGTCCAGGCCGTCGCCGTTGGAGTGCAACACCGCGGCCGATTGCACCCAGCGGTCGACCGACTCGGCGCTGACTCCGTCGGCCAGGTAGGAGTCGACTCGTTCCGGCCACCGCGTGCCGGGTGCGTAGGGAGTCCGTGTTCCCCAGGGGTCAGCGATGCGATCTATGGCCATTCCGCTGACTTCCCCGGCGGCGGCCCCTCAAACCGGTCCGGGCGAACGCCCCCCCGCTATACCCCGAATTCGGCTTCGATCCCGTCGATGCCGGCGCGGATGGCCGTCAACGCGTCGGCGCGGGTGCGCAATTTGGTGGCGGCGTGCGCCCGCTGATTCAGGCCGGCGAATTCGGTTGCGGCCTCTTCCGCGCGATCGATCACCACCTCGGGCAACACGATCTCGTCGACAAAGCCTGCCGCAAGGGCGGTTTCGCCGAAAAACGTCTTGGCCAGCCCAGCGGCCTGCTGGTAGGCCGACGGCGTCAACCGCAGCTTCATGATCTCCAGCGCGGCATAGGGAATGACCATGCCGATCGCGACCTCATTGGCCTGAATGTTGTAGGCGTGTGCGGCCACCCGGTGATCGCCCGCCGACAACAGGAACGCCCCCATCGCGATCGCGTGGCCGGTGCACGCCATCACCACCGGCTTCGGATGGGACAACAGGCGATACGCCAACTCGAACCCGCCGCGGAGCATGTCGATCGCGGGCTGCACCTCACCGGAGGTCAGGATCTTCAGGTCGAAGCCGCCGCTGAACACCCGTTCGTTGCCGGCGATCACCAGCGCTCCGGCGTCATCCGCCTCGGCCCGGTCGATCGCGTCGTTGAGGGCCTGCTGCATGGTCGGGCCCAGCGCGTTGACCTTGCCGTCGTCCATCTTGATGACGGCGATGGAGTCCTTGGTGCTGTAGTGGACCGGGGCGCTCATCGGTTACTCCTTGCCGTCAGGCGGGCTGGCTGTGGTGTTTGCCCAGATCGTTTTCGGCGTTACTCCAGCGCAGGCTGACATCGGTCGGTTCGTCGAGTTGGCGTGTGCGCCATCTGTCTTGGGTTTCCCGGACCGCGGCGTTGATCCGTTCGATCTCGCTGCGGAACACCTCGGGCCGGGTTTCCTTGCTGACGTAGTGGAAATAGGTGAGCAGGCCGCGCAGCAGCTCCAGCTTCTCCTTCTCCCGCTTCGCCAAATCGTGGGTGGTCATCAATTCGATGCGCTGGACGGGCGGCAGCGCATCCCAGTCCAGCACGACGTCGGTGTGCAGCGGGGAACGCTCGCGCTCCCAAAACCGCCGGCCGTGCCCGCGGTCGGGCCGGTCGTAGTAGGTCAGGATGCCGGTGAAGCGCGATTCGATGCCGCTGCCGATCTCGGCGCGGTCGAGCGCGGAATCCCACACCATGCGCCACTCCTGGCCGGACGCCAACATGGGCAGTTCGCGGGGGAGCCGCAGTTCGACGACGTCGGCGTAGCCGTCGGTGGCGTTCTCGTATTCGGCCACGGTCGGGGGATTGGCGAAGGAGAACCCGATGTCATAGGCCGCGGTCCGCCCGAAGTTCCGGACCACGAGTTCGATCACGTGCCAGTCAGCGGAATGCGGCTCCATGAACATCGCGACCTGCGGACGCGTCTGCTCGGAAGCGACGCGGCGATTCCGGTTGATCTGCCTATTGATGAAGACCAGCGTGACGATCGCCAGGACGATTGCCGTCCACGCCGCCCACGCTATCCAGGTGTCGGACCCGACGTGCGTGACATCATGCCAGCTGTCCTGGATCCAACCCATGGAATCCACCCTCCGCTTATATCACAGGGGCGGTGCCCTCGCCGCATGGTCGTGACGGAGCGATATGGCCTCAGCCGCCCATCAACATCCGCCATTGGTCGAGGTCGGCTGCCCGATACACGTAGTTGGAACGCTTGACCTCCGCGAGCGGCGCGCTGGGCTCCGCCGAATACCAGTGACCCGGAAACACGGTCGGGTCACCGGGCAGGGTCGCGAGCCGTTGCAGGCTGCGGTACATCTCGTCGGAGTCCCCGCCCGGGAAGTCCGTGCGCCCGCAGCCCTCCAAGAACAGCGTGTCACCCGCGACGAGGCGGCCGTCGAGCAGGAAGCACTGGCTGCCCGGCGTGTGGCCGGGGGTGTGCAGCAACTCGATCTCGATGTCGCCGACGCTGATCTTGTCGTGGTTCTCGTGGGAGGTCAGGTCACCCAGACCTATCCCGGTGACACGCGAAACCCACAGCGCCTCATGGGTATTGACGTGCACCGGCACCGATGCCCGGTCCAGCAGTTCGGCAAGCCCCGGCAGGGCGAACCCCATCATGGAACCGCCCACGTGGTCGGGGTGATGATGGGTCACCAGCACGCCGGACAGGTGCATGCCATCGGCCTCGAGCGCGTCGAGCAGGTCGCCGGCGGCGTAGGCCGGGTCGACCACCACGCAGTCACCGGTTTGCCGGTCGCCGATCAGGTAGGCGAAGTTGCGCATCTGCGTCGCGAACATGTCACCGGCGGCGAAGTCGCGACCGGAGAGCAGTTGTCGGAAATACAGCCGGTCCTCTGGCACGTGACCAGACTAGGACCCCCACCGCAGGGGCCCACCGACACCGCCGTTTCGCAGCCGATTAGGCCGGGGCGTGGTGGGTATTGTTGGCGCATGAGGAAGAAGGTGGAAATCGAGGTCGACGCCGATCTGATCGATGAGGCCATCCGCCGCTTCCATCTCCTCGACGCGCGCGAGGCCATCAATCTCGCGTTGCGGACCCTGCTCAACGACGGCGATTCCGTCGAACAGGACGACGAATACGACGAGTTCAGCGACCTCGGTGCCTGGGAACCTCAGCGCAACGGCAAAAGCGGCTGATGTTTGCCGCTGCTTCGTCGATCGCCGGGTGATCCCTAGGAATGCAACGTGGTTTGGTTCCGCTGCGAGCCAGGCTGTACCCTCTTTTAGGCCCGCGCGGAGGAGATCGCTGCGGGTGAACGGCCCCCTTAGCTCAGTCGGTAGAGCGTTTCCATGGTAAGGAAAAGGTCAACGGTTCGATTCCGTTAGGGGGCTCGGCGGACGCCGAGCAGGCGTGGCCCCCCCGACCCCGAAAGGGGTGGCCAGAGGCGATGTAGCTCAGTCGGTTAGAGCGAACGACTCATAATCGTTAGGTCGCCGGTTCGAGTCCGGCCATCGCTACAACACAACAGCACAGTTCAGAATCGAGAGAGAACGTCATGGCTTCCAGTACCGACGTACGGCCGAAGATCACCTTGGCATGCGAGGTGTGCAAGCACCGCAACTACATCACCAAGAAAAACCGCCGGAACGACCCGGACCGACTGGAGCTGAAGAAGTTCTGCCCCAATTGCGGTAAGCACCAGGCGCACAGGGAGACGCGCTAGCGGTCACCCGCGGGCGTTTATTCGATTGACTAGGTAGTTTAAGAACCGTGCCGTTAAGTCCGAGCATCGTCGGTATGCACTACCGCTACCCCGATCATTACGAGGTGGAGCGGGAGAAGATCCGCGAATACGCGGTGGCCGTGCAGAACGACGACCCCTCGTTCTTTGAGGAGAAGGCGGCGGCCGAACTCGGTTACGGCGGTCTGGTGGCGCCCCCCACCTTCATCTGTGTTTTCGGATACAAGGCCCAGACCGCGTTCTTCCACCACGCGAACATCGCGATCGCCGACCAGCAGATCGTGCAGGTCGACCAGGTGCTGAAGATGCAGAGGCCGATCGTCGCCGGCGACAGGCTGTACTGCGACGTCTACGTGGACTCGTTGCGGGAGTCGCACGGCACCCAGATCGTGGTCACCAAGAATGTCGTCACCAACGCCGCCGGCGACGTCGTGCAAGAGACCTACACGACCCTGGCGGGCCGTGCCGGTGAGGATGGAGAAGAGGGATTTACTGATGCCACTGCGTGAGTTCAGCTCCGTGAAGGTGGGTGACCAGCTTCCTGAGAAGACCTACCCGCTGACCCGACAGGATCTGGTCAACTACGCGGGCGTTTCCGGCGACCTGAATCCGATCCACTGGGACGACGAGATCGCCAAGGTCGTCGGCCTGGACACCGCGATCGCGCACGGCATGCTCACCATGGGCATCGGCGGCGGCTACGTCACCGCGTGGATCGGCGACCCCGGCGCGGTCACCGAGTACAACGTGCGGTTCACCGCGGTGGTCCCGGTGCCCAACGACGGCAAGGGCGCCGAACTCGTCTTCAGCGGCCGGGTGAAGTCCGCCGATCCCGAGACCAAGTCCGTGACGATCGCGCTCACGGCCACCACCGGCGGCAAGAAGATCTTCGGCAGGGCGATCGCGTCCGCAACTCTGGCATAGCTCATGGCGCTCAAGACAGACATCCGCGGAATGATCTGGCGGTACCCGGATTCCTTCGTGGTGGGGCGCGAGCAGCTGCGTGCGTTCGCCCAGTCCATCAAAAACGACCACCCGGCGTACTACAGGGAAGACGCGGCCGCCGAACTCGGCCACAGCGCGATCCTCGCGCCGCTGACCTTCGCGACCATCTTCGCCAAGCTGGTCCAGCTGGACTTCTTCCGGCACGTCGACATCGGCATGGAAACCCTGGTGATCGTCCAGGTCGACCAGCGCTTCGTGTTCGCCCAGCCGATCAAGGCCGGCGACCGGCTATGGGCCCGGATGGAAATCCAATCCGTGGACGAGCGCTTCGGCGCCGACATCGTCGTCACCAAGAACATCTGCACCAACGATCAGGGTGAGCTGGTCCTGGAGGCCTACACCACGCTGATGAGCCAGTACGCCGAACAGTCCGAGAACCTGCGCTGGGACCCGGAATCCGGGCAGGTCGTCAGGACGGCGTAATCACTATTGGATTTCCCGCGCTTAGGGGCAATCAAGTACACTCGGTCCTCGGGGTTTTCCCAGCATTAGCGCGCTTTCCGTGAGTCGAGCAATCGGAAGGCGCGCGTGTCATGTAGGCCCCGGTAGGTAAGCGCAGGTTGGCCTGCCAACCGCGAAGGGGCGTAGCTCAACTGGCAGAGCAGCGGTCTCCAAAACCGCAGGTTGCAGGTTCAAGTCCTGTCGCCCCTGCTAATGGCGAACGTCCTGGCATGGTGGACACTGGAAGAAAGTTCCCACCATCGGCGGGATGGTTCGCGAAGTACTAGCAAACAAAGGAGCATGCGGTGAGCGACGAAGGCGACGTTGCCAACGACGCCGCAAGCGACGGCACTGAGAACGAGGACGGCCGCGCGAGCGCCAGCCGGACGGCGGTGGTGACGCGGCCACAGCGCCCCACCGGCAAGCGGTCCCGGCAGCGGGTCATCGAGGGCGGTGAAGACGCCGAGGCTTCGGACGAGGTCGAGGCTTCCGCGCCGGACAAGGCCAAGAAGGGCGCCAAGGCCAAGAAGGCCGCGAAGCCCAAGAAGGCCGGCGACCACCGCGTCAACCCGTTCGTGTTCGTCTTCAACTACCTCAAGCAGGTCGTTGCAGAGATGCGGAAGGTCATCTGGCCCAACCGCAAGCAGATGCTCACTTACACCTCCGTTGTGCTGGCATTCCTGGCCTTCATGGTGGCGCTGGTCGGCCTGGCGGATTTCGGCCTGACCAAGCTGGTGCTGTTGGTGTTCGGCTGAGCGAGTGACGCCGCTTTGAAAGTGACAGAGAGGACTCAAACCGTGACTACCTTCGACGGTGACCCGTCCGCGGGTGAAGCGGTCGACGTGGACGAAATCGCGCAGGCGCAGGCCACGGACACCTCCGCGGCCGCTGAGGTCACCGAGGCGACCGCGGACGACGCCGCCGCCGAGACGGCCGAGGCCGCCGCGGCGCCCGACGAGCCGGCCGAAGAGGCCGACCCGGCCGCCACGCTCAAGGCGGAACTGCGCAGCAAGCCCGGCGACTGGTATGTCATCCACTCCTACGCGGGATACGAGAACAAGGTCAAAGCCAACCTCGAAACCCGGGTGCAGAACCTCGACGTCGGTGACTACATCTTTCAGGTAGAGGTGCCCACCGAGGAGGTCACCGAGATCAAGAACGGCCAGCGCAAGCAGGTCAACCGCAAGGTGCTGCCCGGCTACATCCTGGTGCGCATGGACCTGACCGACGATTCGTGGGCCGCGGTCCGCAACACCCCCGGCGTCACCGGCTTCGTCGGGGCGACCTCGCGTCCGTCGGCGCTGACACTCGATGATGTGGTCAAGTTCCTGCTGCCGCGCGGCGCGACGAAGAAGGCCGCCAAGGGCGCCGCCACCACGGCTGCCGCCGCCGAGGTCGGCGGCCTGGAACGGCCGGCCATCGAGGTCGACTACGAGGTCGGCGAATCGGTGACGGTCATGGACGGCCCGTTCGCGACGTTGCCCGCCACGATCAGCGAGGTCAACGGCGAACAGCAGAAGCTCAAGGTGCTGGTGTCGATCTTCGGCCGCGAAACGCCGGTCGAATTGACGTTCAGCCAAGTCTCCAAGCTCTAAACCGGCGCATACGCCCGGCGTAACCCAGGAAGGAACAGCACAACCTCATGGCCCCGAAGAAGAAAGTCGTCGGGCTGATCAAGCTTCAGATCCAGGCGGGGCAGGCCAACCCGGCGCCGCCGGTCGGGCCCGCGCTCGGTCAGCACGGCGTCAACATCATGGAGTTCTGCAAGGCGTACAACGCTGCCACGGAGAACCAGCGCGGCAACGTGATCCCGGTGGAGATCACGGTCTACGAGGATCGCAGCTTCACCTTCGCGCTCAAGACGCCGCCCGCCGCCAAGCTGCTGCTCAAGGCCGCCGGCGTGGGCAAGGGATCGGCCGAGCCGCACAAGACCAAGGTCGCCAAGGTCACCTGGGATCAGGTCAAGGAGATCGCCGAGACCAAGAAGGCCGACCTGAACGCCAACGACGTCGACGCAGCCGCCAAGATCATCGCCGGCACCGCCCGGTCGATGGGTATCACCGTCGAGTAATACCCGCATCACCACCGTGGGAGGGCCAGCTTCGGCCCGTTCAACCACGACCCAACACACGATTGGATGAATGAATGAGCAAGAACAGCAAGGCATACCGCGCCGCCGCCGAAAAGGTGGACCGCGACAACCTCTACACCCCGCTGGAAGCGGCCAAGCTCGCCAAGGAAACGTCGTCGAGCAAGCAGGACTCGACCGTCGAGGTCGCCATCCGGCTCGGCGTCGACCCGCGCAAGGCCGACCAGATGGTCCGCGGCACGGTCAACCTTCCGCACGGCACCGGCAAGACCGCCCGCGTCGCGGTGTTCGCGGTGGGTGACAAGGCCGAGCAGGCCCAGGCCGCCGGCGCCGACATCGTGGGCAGCGACGACCTGATCGAGAAGATCCAGGGCGGCTGGCTGGAATTCGACGCGGCGATCGCGACCCCGGACCAGATGGCCAAGGTCGGTCGCATCGCTCGCGTGCTCGGCCCCCGCGGGCTGATGCCGAACCCCAAGACGGGCACGGTGACTCCCGACGTCGCCAAGGCCGTCGCCGACATCAAGGGCGGCAAGATCAACTTCCGCATCGACAAGCAGGCCAACCTGCACTTCGTGATCGGCAAGGCCTCGTTCGACGAGAAGGCCCTGGCCGAGAACTACGGTGCCGCGCTGGACGAGGTGCTGCGGCTCAAGCCGTCCGCCTCCAAGGGCCGCTACTTGAAGAAGATCGTGGTCTCGACGACGACCGGACCGGGTATCCCGGTGGACCCGGCCGTCACCCGCAACTTCGCTGAGGGCTAACCCCCGCACTCGACGATGCGCCGCCGCAGAAACGCGCGGCCGGGGTCAGATCCATTGGATTCCAATGCCTCTCGGTACCACCTGAGGGCATCGGCGGGTCTGCCCGCGCGCCGCAGCAGGTCGGCGCGCACGGTCGCGACGAGATTGGAGCGGGTCAGCCGCGGATCGTGGGCCACCTTGTCCAGGGCGGCCAAGCCGGCATCGGGGCCGTCGCGAAATCCGATCGCCAGCGCCCTGTTGGCCGCCACCACCGGCGAGTGGGTCAGTCCGAACAGCCGGTCGTAGGCGGCGCAGATGGTCACCCAGTCGGTCTGCTCCCAGGACGGCGCCGTGGCATGCAACGCTGCGATCACCGCCTGGGGCAGATAACTGCCCGTCGACCCCTGGGCGCGCTTCAACCGGTCGAGCCCGCGCGAGATGCGCCCCCGGTCCCATCGGCGCCGGTCCTGGTCCTCGAGCGGCACCAGCATCCCGGAATCGTCCACCCGGGTCGCGCGCCGCGAATCGTGCAGCAACATCAGGGCCGACAGCGCGTGCGCCTCCGGCTCGTCGGGCAGCAGCGCGCACAGCTCCGCGCCCAGCCGGATCCCTTCGTCACACAGGTCGTCCCGGATGGCCGACGGGCCAGCGGTCGACCAGTAGCCTTCGGTGAACACCGAATAGACGCAACCGAACACGTGCGGCGTGCGCTCGGGCAGCAGCTCGGCCGGCGGCACCCGCAGCGGGATGTTGGCGTGCCGAATCTTGTTCTTGGCGCGCGTGATTCGCTGACCGACGGCCGCCTCGCTCTGCAACAGCGCACGCGCGATCTCGCCGACGGTCAACCCGGACACCAACCGCAGCGTCAGGGCCAATTGCGATTGCCGATCCAGCGCCGGGTGGGCGCAGGTGAACATCATCCGCAACTCGTCGTCGCGCACCGGATGCGGATCGGTGTGATCGGTACGCGCCCTGATGTCGTCCAACACAGCCGCCAATTCCTTTCCGGGACGCGCGGACTCGCGGCGCAGCCGGTCCCGGGCCCGGTTACGGCCGACTGTGATGAGCCAGCCGCCCGGGTTGGCGGGCATCCCCTCGTGCGGCCAGGTGCGCAGCGCTTCGGCGCAGGCCTCCTGGACGGCGTCCTCGGCGACGGTGAGGTCACCCGACCACCGCGCGAGCGCGGCCACCGCGGGTCCCCATTCCCGGCGGAAGACGCCGTCCAGGTTAGCCATGGTCTACAGCGCCGAGACTCCAGCCAGTTGCCGGACCTGCACCGCCGAGGCGGGGATCATCGATGCGATCTTGACCGCCTCGTCGCGGTCGGCAGCGCCCAGTAGGTAGATTCCCGTGGCGATTTCGGCGCCCTCCACGTACGGCCCGTCGGTGAGCAGAACCTCGCCGTCGCGGACCCGCACGGTCGTCGCCGTGGACCGGTCGTGCAGCGCGGCGCCGCCGATGATGTGGTCGCCCGCGGCCGCGTGGAGGTCGGCGTGTTTCGCTGCCACCGACTCCCACTCCGGTGTGCCGGGCGTGTGGGCGGTGGCCGGCGGCTCCAGCAGCAGCGCGAGCCAGTCGTTGCCGGTGAGCTTGCGCGACAGCTCGATCGAATGGACGGCTGGCCACACCTCCACGGCCCCGAACGCGGCGAGCGGGATGTCGCGCGCCAGTGCCAGCGCCTCGTCGAGGTTTTCCGCTTCGAACACGTAATAGCCGCAGGCCACCTCGGCGGTCTCGGCGAAGGGCCCGTCGGTGACCACCGGGGCATCCGGACCGCCGGTGATGAGCACCGCTTCGGCGGCGGGAGCCAGCGCATCTCCGGATTTGATCGCGGAGCCGGCTTTGGCGTGGAAGTTCTCCCATTCCGCCATCGCGGCGGCCGCATCGTCGGGTGTGCGGTCTTGTTCTTGGCTGATCAACAGCGCGAAGTACTGCATGGTCGTCACCTCCGGTCGTGAGCGGAGCCCGTGCTCCACTCTCTACCTATTCGACGAACGCCGCAGCGCCGATCCGACAGCTAGGCGGCAGCTCCCGGCTTGAGGTAGGTCACCAGGCTGACGTCGAGCATCTCGTCGCCGAAGTAGTGCTCGCAGCCGCGCAGATACTTGATGTAGCGGTTGTAGACCTCTTCCGAGGTGACCTCGATCGCCTTGTCCCGGTTCGACTCGAGCGTGTCGCCCCAGATGTGCAGTGTCTTGATGTAGTGCGGGCGCAGTGAAAGCGGTTCGGGGACAACAAATCCCGCCTTCTCGCCGTGGTCGACCATCATCTGGGTGGACGGCAGCCGGCCCCCCGGGAAGATCTCGGTGACGATGAACTTGATGAACCGCGCGGTCTCGAAGCTCAGCTTCTTGCCGCGCGCCGCCAGGTCATACGGGTGGTAGCTGACGCTGCTTTGAACGGTCATCCGGCCGTCCTCGGGCATGATGTCGAACGTCCGCTTGAAGAAGTCGTCGTAGTTCTCGTGGCCGAAGTGCTCGAAGGCCTCGATCGACACGATGCGGTCGACGGGCTCGTTGAAGTCTTCCCAGTTCTGCAGGCGGACCTGGCGTGAGCGGTCGGTGTCGATCGAACCGAGCAACGCCTCGGCGCGGGCGTGCTGGTTCTTGGACAGCGTCAGGCCGATGACGTTGACGTCGAACCGCTCGACGGCGCGCTTCATGGTGGTGCCCCACCCGCAGCCGATGTCGAGCAGGGTCATGCCCGGCTTGAGGTCCAATTTGTCCAGGTTGAGGTCGATCTTGGCGTACTGGGCCTCTTCCAGGCTCATGTCGTCGCGCTCGAAGTACGCGCAGCTGTAGATCCGGGACGGGTCCTGGAAGAGGCCGAAGAAGTCGTCGGAGACGTCGTAATGCGCCTGGATGTCCTCCGAACGCGTCCGCGTCTTCGTCGGGCTAGTCGGTTGCTCAGCCATTTTCGTCCTGTTCTCTCCGATGAGGTGCACTTCCTGCGATCCGCGCACCACCGCCGGGGTCGCACGTGACCTGCAACGATACCCAATGTCGAGGCGTGAATTCGCAAGGGTGCACGTGCGCGTCGCGGTCCCGGCCGCGGATAGCAGTCTACTTTTCGAGGGTGAACTGGTTGACGTCGACGTAGCCGGCCCGGAATAACTTCGCGCAGCCGGTCAGATACTTGAGGTAGCGCTCGTAGACTTCCTCGGACTGCACTTCGATGGCCTCGTCCTTGTGCGCAAGCAGGGCCTCGGCCCACAGGTCGAGGGTTCTGGCGTAGTGCTGCTGAAGCGACTGGCGGCGGGTGAGCGTGAAGCCCGCCTTCGACGAGTGCTCCTCCACCATCTCGATGGACGGCAACTGGCCGCCGGGGAAAATCTCGGTCTGGATGAACTTGAGAAAGCGAAGCAGCCGGAGGGATATCGGCAAGCCCCGGTCGATGGTTTCCTGCTTCGTCAGCCCGGTGATCGTGTGCAGCAGCATTACGCCTTCGTCGGGCATGACGTTGTGGGCCATCGCGAAGAAACCGTCGTAGCGGTCGCGGCCGAAGTGCTCGAACGCCCCGATCGACACGATGCGGTCGACGGGCTCCTCGAACTGCTCCCAACCCTTGAGAAACACCCGCCTGTCACGCGGGCTGTCCACCTGATCGAGCGACTGCTGAACGTGCGCGGCCTGGTTCTTCGACAGGGTCAGCCCGATGACGTTGACGTCATACTTTTCGATCGCCCGGCGCATGGTGGCGCCCCACCCGCAGCCCACGTCGAGCAGCGTCATGCCGGGCCGCAGCCCCAGCTTCCCCAGCGCCAGGTCGATCTTGGCGAGCTGTGCCTCTTCCAGCGTCATGTCGTCGCGGGCGAAGAACGCGCAGCTGTAGGTCCGGGTGGGATCGAGAAACAGGCGGAAAAAATCGTCCGATAGGTCGTAGTGCGCCTGGACGTCCTCGAAGTGCGGCGTGAGATTTTTGGCAGCCATGAGCCTGCGCGCCTTTCTTCCTGGCCCCCCTCTGGCAGGCAAGCGTTCTGCTCTGTATACCCCTGTTACGAAGCCGCGAACAGTTCGGTTCAGTCAGCCCCGGCCCGGATGCGCCGGGCGGGCGCTATTTGGTGAGCGTGTACTGGGCCACGTTGGAGATGCCTTTGCGGAACAGCTCCGCGCAGCCGGTCAGATAGCGCATGAAGCGGTCGTAGACCTCTTCGGACTGGATGGCGATGGCGCGTTCGCGATTCGCCGCCAGGTTGGCCGCCCACGTGTCGAGTGTCCGCGCATAATGCGGCTGCAGGTATTGGGTGTGCTCGAGTGTGAATCCGCTGTTCCGGGAATTGTCGACGATATCGGGCTCGCCGCACATGTGTCCGCCGGGGAAGATTTCCTTGCCGAGGAAGCGCAGGAATCGCAGATCCGACATCGTGATCGTGATGCCGTGCTCGTGCCAGTAGTTCTGCGGATGCGTGAAAATGCTGTGCATCAGCATTCGGCTGCCTTCGGGAAGGGTCTTATAGGCCCAATCCCAGAACGTCGGCCAGCGTTCTTTTTTGAATGCGTCGAAGGCCTCGAAACTGATGATCCGATCGACCTGCTCGTCGAATTCTTCCCAGCCCTGCAAACGGGCCTCGGTGCGCCGCGTCGTCGGGATCGCCGCCAGCCGCGCTTTGGTGCGCGCGTAGTGGTTGCGGCTCAACGTGATGCCGATGACATTCACGTCGTACTTCTCCACCGCCCGCACCACGGCGCCGCCCCAGCCGCATCCGACGTCGAGCACCGTCATCCCGGGCTCGAGTTTCATCTTGTCCAGCGCCAGATCGATCTTGGCGAGTTGCGCCTCTTCCAGGGTCATGTCGTCGTTTTTGAAGTAGGCGCAGGTGTACACCATGTTCGGGTCGAGGAACAGTGCGAAGAAGTCGTCCGAAATGTCGTAGGTTGCCTGCGATTCTTCGTAATACGGCTTCAGCTTTGCCATTAGCGACACCCGCCCTTCCGTGCCAACCGTACAACCCTGCGACACGGACCGGAAATCGCGGGGATGTGTTTCTACCAAGTGTTTTTGGCTAGCGCGCCTCGTTGATGTTTTCCGCTAGCACGCCGATCACCTGATCCCACAACTGCTGTGGAAGATCATGACCCATGCCGTCGTATGTCACCAGTCGGGCCCCATCGATCGCCCGCGCCACGGCGCGCCCACCGGACGGGCGCATCAGCTTGTCGGCCCGGCCGTGGATCACCACGGTGGGCGCGGTGGTCTGGCGGTTGTAGCCACGCAGGCTGCCGCTGCCCAGCACCGCGTCGAAATGCCGGGCGACGCCCCACGGGTAGTAGCTGCGTTCGTAGCTTTCGATGGCCTCGGCCCGCAGCTGCTCCTCGGGAGCCGGGTACCGCGGGCTGCCGATGATCTTGCTGACGCGAATGGCATTGTCGATGATCACGTCGCGCGGCGAACTCGGCGCCGGTCCCTTGATGAGCGCCAGCAATTGGCGAGGCCCGGGCGGTGGCAAGAACGCCGAATTGTTGCTGGAGAAGATGATTCCCAGCGTCTTCGTCCGCTCTCGGAATCGCCCGGCGAAAATCTGGGCGATCATCCCGCCCATCGAAGCGCCCACGATGTGCGCCTGCTCGATGCCCAGGTGATCGAGCACGGCCGCGGCGTCGTCGGCCATGTCCTCGAGCTTGTACGCCGCTTTGCTCGGCAGCCCCAGAAAGGAGCGGACCAAGCGCATCACCAGCGGCTGCCCCGAGCTGCGACGCTGGGTCTTGCTCGAAAGGCCGACGTCGCGGTTGTCGTACCGGATGACGCGCAGCCGGTGCCCGACCAGCTTCTCGCAGAACGCGGTTCGCCACAGCAGCAGCTGGGCGCCCAGCCCCATGATCAGCAGCACGGGCGGGTCGTCGATGTCGCCCATGTCCTCGTAGTACAGCTTCAAGTCGCCCGATGTGGCGTTCCCGGCGCGGACCTCCATCAGACCTCGACGTCCGAGGAGTGCTCGCGGCTGACTTCGACCATGAAGTTCGCGAAATAACCCGTCAGTTGCGGATCCGACATCATCTGCCACCTGGGCGCCAGCAGCTTCATGTACCGCTCGACATAGAGGAATTGCTTGCCGATCAGCACCAGCTCGCGGGGGAGCTTGACGTCGTAGGCGTCGGCCAGCGCCGACAACTGCCGGCCGATGTCCGCGTAGGACATGTCGCCGAGTGTCTGCATGGTCAGCGGGGTCGCGAATTTTTCCAGGTCCTTGGCGGCCTCGGCCTCGGGCTTCATGGTGCCGACGGCGCCCATCAACACCACGATCTTGCCCGCCGCGGCGTGGTCCTTCTTGACCAGGAGCGCGTACACCAGCTCGCGCAGCAGCCAGCGGGTGCGGGGATCGATGCGGCCCATGATGCCGAAATCGAAGAAGACGATGCGGCCCTGATCGTCGACGTAGAGGTTGCCTGCGTGCAGGTCGCCGTGGAACAACCCGTGCCGCAACCCGCCCTCGAACAGCGAGAAGAGCAGCGCCTTGACCAGCTCGACACCGTCGAACCCGGCCTTGCGGATGGCCGCGACGTCGTCGATCCGGATGCCCTGCACCCGCTCCATCGTCAGCACCCGGTCGCTGGTGAAATCCCAGAACACCTGCGGCACCCGGATGTTCTTGCCCAGGGGGGAGGGGTGCAGGTGCGACACCCAGGCCTCCATCGACTGTGCCTCCAGCCGGAAGTTCAGCTCCTCGGCCAGGTTGTCGGAGAAGTCGGCGACCACGTCTTGCGCCGAGAGCCGCCGGCCCAGCTTGGCCAATTCGACGGCCTGCGCGAAACGCTTGAGGATCTGCAGGTCGGCCGCGACCCGGCGCCGGATCCCCGGTCGCTGGATCTTGACCACCACCTGCTCGCCGGTGTGCAGGGTGGCGTAGTGCACCTGGGCGATGGACGCCGACGCGAACGGCGTCTCGTCCCATTCGGCGAACAACTCCGACGGGTCGCCGCCCAGGTCTTCGACGATGAGCTTGTGCACCTCGCCGGAGTCGGCGGGCGGCACCCGGTCGAGCAGGCCGCGGAACTCGCGGGACAGGGATTCGCCGAACGCTCCGGGGCTGGACGCGATGATCTGCCCGAACTTGACGTACGTCGGTCCCAGGTCGGCGAAGGTCTGCGGCAGCTGCTTGATCACCTTCTGCTGCCACGGACCCCTACCCGGCAGCTTGGTGAGGATGCGAGCGCCGGTGCGGGTGACCTGCCAACCCGTCGCGGCTACCCGGGCCGCTTCGACCGGGAGCGGCACCCGGTCGAGCTTGGCTCCCTCTCGATGTTTGGTAGAGCTCATCAGTGCAGTGTGCCAAACCGGCACGGATGAATCCCAATCCTCTAACGCGGGCGGCCACCGCTTTCCCCGCTTTTCCAGGGCTGCACCCAGCCCTCGATCGCCCAGCCTTCCCGCGCGGCGATCAGCTCGTACATCGTGGCGCCGTCGATCGTCTCCCGGATGATGTCGGCGTGCCCGGAATGCCGGGCCAGCTCGTTGATCACGTGCAGGATCACCCAGCGCACCGACCAGGCCCGCTGATCCTTGGGAAACCACGGGATGTCCTGCGGAACGGGCACCGCGGCGTCCAGGTCGGCGGTCTCCACCAGCCGCAGCGACGTCGCGTTCTGCGCCTCGAACGCCCCCAGCAGCCCGGCCAGCGTCTCGTCGAGTCGCATCACGTGCTGATCGGCGAACTCCGCGGCGATCTGCTCGAACGGCCGGGGGTCTTTCGGCGGCGCGTCCGGTGCCGCGGCCACGCGCGCCATCCAGCTGCGTTGCATCCCGGTGGCGTGCTTGACCAGGCCGCCGATCGACAGCGCGCTGACCGAGGGCGTGGCTCGGGCCTGGTCGTCGGTGAGGCCATGGCTGACCGCGAAATAGGCGCTCTGGTGGTACGCCAGGAATTCGCGAAGGGCGCTGCGTTCGTCGGCCACCGGCGGGGCGAGGGCGGGCATTGATCGATCCTAGGGGCTCGCCGCGCCGTAAGGTTCGGGGATGCAGGTGGTTTCGGCATGCAACTGACGAAGGCCGAGTCGACCGAGCTGTTCGTCGGGCCACCGCATGCGCCGCTGCAGCTGGTCCGCGTCACCGTCGCCGAGTGTGCGGACCAGACGCCGGTCCGCGTCGACGGCCACGGCCTGCTCGGCGAGGCGGTTGCCGAACCCGGGCGCGAGGTCGTCGAGGTCGCGGTGACCGTGCAGGAGGGCGTCGTCGGGCAGCGCCGTTCCGCGCGGGTGCACGCCGGTGGCCAGCGGCTGCCGTTCGAGTTCACCGTGGCCGAGCCCGGCTGGACGATGTTCATGGTCAGCCACTTCCACTACGACCCGGTGTGGTGGAACACCCAGGGCGCGTACACCAGCGAGTGGGCCGAGGACCCGCCGGGACGAGCCCGCCAACGGAACGGCTTCGACCTGGTGCGTGCGCATCTGGAGATGGCGCGCCGCGATCCCGACTACAAGTTCGTGCTGGCCGAGGTCGACTACCTCAAGCCGTACTGGGACACCCGGCCCGAGGACCGGGCCGACCTGCGCCGGTTCATCGGCCAGGGCCGCGTCGAGGTGATGGGCGGCACCTACAACGAACCCAACACCAACCTCACCAGCCCCGAGACGACGATTCGAAACCTGGTGCACGGCATGGGTTTTCAGCGGAACGTCCTGGGCGCCAACCCGGCCACCGCGTGGCAGCTGGACGTGTTCGGCCACGATCCGCAATTCCCCGGGATGGCCGCCGACGCGGGGCTGACGTCGAGTTCGTGGGCCAGGGGCCCGCACCACCAGTGGGGTCCGGCGCTGGGCGGCGGCGATATCGAGCGGATGCAGTTCTGCAGCGAGTTCGAGTGGATCTCGCCATCGGGCCGCGGGCTGCTGACGCATTACATGCCGGCGCACTACTCGGCGGGCTGGTGGATGGACTCCGCGGCGTCGCTGGGCGAGGCCGAGAGTGCCACGTACGACCTTTTCGCTCAGCTCAAAAAGGTCGCCCTCACCCGCAATGTGCTGCTACCGGTCGGCACCGACTACACCCCGCCCAACAAGTGGGTCACCGAGATCCACCGCGACTGGGCCGCCCGTTACACCTGGCCGCGGTTCGTGTGCGGGCTGCCGTGCGAGTTCTTCGCGGCGGTGCGTGCCGAACTGGCGGATGGGCGCTGCGCGCCTGGAGAACCATCGCCCCAGACCCGGGACATGAACCCGATCTACACCGGCAAGGACGTCTCCTACATCGACACCAAGCAGGCCAACCGGGCCGCCGAGGACGCCGTGCTGGCGGCCGAGCGCTTCGCGGTGTTCGCCGGGCTGCTGACCGGCGCCGCGTACCCGCAGGCCGCCCTGGCCAAGGCCTGGGTGCAGCTGGTCTACGGCGCACACCACGACGCCATCACCGGCTCGGAATCCGACCAGGTGTACCTCGACCTGCTGACCGGATGGCGCGACGCGTGGGAGCTCGGCGGCACGGCCCGCGACCGCGCGCTGGCGGTGTTGTCCAACGCGGTCGACGGCGACGTGGTGGTGTGGAACCCGCTGACCTGCCCGCGCACCGACGTCGTCACCGTGCGCCTCGACCCGTTCCTGGGCGCGCGGGTCCGGGTGCTCGGCGCCGATGGTGTCGAGCTGGCCGCCCACGTCGAGCACGGCGGCCGGTCGATCAGCTGGTTGGCGCGCGACGTGCCGTCGCTGGGCTGGCGGGCGTATCGGCTGGTGCCCGGCGCAGGGGGCGATCCGGCCGGCTGGGAACCGGTGGTGGGAACGGCGATCTGCAACGAGCACTACCGCGTCGAGGTCGACCCGGCGCGCGGCGGCGGAGTCGCCTCGCTGATCCAGGACGGACGCGAGCTGATCGCCGACGGGCGGGTGGGCAACGAGCTGGCCGTCTACGAGGAGTATCCGGCGCACCCGAGCCAGGGCGAAGGCCCGTGGCATCTGCTGCCCAAGGGGCCGGTGGTGTGCTCGGCCGAAAGCCCCGCGCGGGTGCAGGCCTTTCATGGGCCGCTGGGCCAGCGAGTGGTGGTGCACGGCCGGGTCGGCACGCTGCTGCGCTACACGCAAACCCTGACCCTGTGGCACGGCGTCGCCCGGGTGGACTGCCGCACCACGATCGACGAGTTCACCGGCGCCGACCAGCTGGTGCGGCTGCGCTGGCCGTGCCCGGTGCCGGGCGCCATGCCGGTCAGCGAGGTGGGCGACGCCGTCGTCGGCCGCGGGTTTGCGCTGCTGCACCCCACCCCCGGCGGCCCCCGCTCGGTGGACACCGCCCAGCACCTGTGGACCCTGGACAACCCGGCGTACGGCTGGTTCGGCCTGTCCTCGGCGGCCCGGGTCCGGGTATCGGGCACCGGCGTGCGGGCGATCTCGGTCGCCGAGGTGGTGTCGCCGGCCGAGGCGGTGTCCGGTCCGCTGGCCCGCGAGCTGATGGTCGCGCTGGTCCGCGCCGGCGTCACGGCCACCTGCAGCTCCGCGGCCAAGCCGCGCTACGGCAACCTCGAGGTCGATTCGAACCTGCCCGACGCCCGCATCGCGCTGGGCGGGCCCGCGCGCAACGCCTTCGCCGCGGCCGTGCTGGCCGGGGCTCCGGCCCACGCCGCAGAACTGAAGCGCCAATTGGCGACGACCGGTCGGGCCCGAGTATGGGTGCCGGCCGAGACGCCGCTGAACGCCGTGTGGGTGCCCGACGCCGACCTGCGCGCGACGCGCGCGCTGCCGGTGCTGGTCATCGACGGCCACGACGAGGCCGACCTGCGGGCCGCCATCGCCGCCGTCGTCGACGACCTCGCCGACGCCGAGATCACCGTGTCGCAGCACGCACCCTCGGGGACAGGCGTTTTCGAGGACCACACCGTCGCCCTGCTCAACCGCGGGGTGCCCAGCTTCGCCGTCGACACCGAGGGCACGCTGCACACCGCGCTGATGCGTTCCTGCACCGGCTGGCCGTCGGGCATCTGGATCGACGACCCGCGGCGCACCGCGCCGGACGGGTCCAACTTCGGCCTGCAGCACTGGACCCACACCTTCGACTACGCGTTGGTCAGCGGGGCCGGCGACTGGCGGCGGGCCGAGATCCCCGCCCGCAGCGCGCAGTTCTCCCAGCCACTGCTCGCCGTCGCATCGGGCCGACCGGGGACCGCGCTGCCGCCGGCCGGGTCGCTGCTGCGCGTCGAGCCCGCCGAATCGGTACAGCTGGCCGCCCTCAAGGCGGCCGGAAACCCACTGGCCGCGGGCAGCGCGGCGCCGCTGGACCCGAACGAGGTCGCCCTGCGCTTGGTGGAGACCACCGGGGCGGGCGCCGACGTCGTCATCGACTCCGACGTCGCGACGGTGCGCGACCTGCGACGCGCCGATCTGCTGGAAACGCACCCCGAACGCGTGTCCTCGGTCGGGCTGCACGGCTACCAGGTGGCGACCGTGCTGGCCCGCTTCGGCGCGACCCGGGCCGCGACCGGCGCCCCCGACCTGGCCCCGAACGCCGAGGCCGCGCAGCCGCTGTACGCGCGGTACTGGCTGCACAATCGCGGCCCCGCGCCGCTCGGCGGGCTGCCGGCGGTCGCCCACCTGCACCCGCCACGGGTGACCGGGCAGGCCGGCGGCGAGGTGACGTTGCGCCTCACCGCGGCCAGCGACAGCACCGACGCCACGCTGCACGGCACGGTCACTTTGCGGTGTCCGGACGGCTGGACGGCCCGGCCCGCCGAACTGCCCTTCACCCTGCCGAGCGGTGACCACCTGCACACCGACGTGCTGGTCTCCGTCCCGGCGCGCGCCGAACCCGGCGTTTACCCGATCCGAGCCGAACTGCGCGTCACCGGCGACGAGGTCCCGCCGTCGTGGCGCCAGCCCGTTGAGGATGTGTGCGTGGTGACGGTGGGCGAGGCAGCCGATGAGCTCGTCTACCTGGCCGACGGTCCCGCCGAGGTCGCGCTGCGACCCGGCGAAGCGGGCACCCTGACCGTCACGGTCGGCAGCCACGCCGGCGCCGACCTGAATCTCGAGGCGCACCTGATCAGCCCGTGGGGCACCTGGGAATGGATCGGTCCCGGCGCGCTCGGCGCGGTGCTACCGGCCCGCTGCACCGTCGACCTAGGCTTCCAGCTGACACCGCCGGCCTGGCTCGAACCCGGCCAGTGGTGGGCGCTGGTGCGGATCGGCTGCGCGGGCCGACTGGTCTACTCGCCGGCGGTGAAGGTGACGGTGACATGAGCGTGCGGCCGATAGCGATCGTTGCCGGCGTGCCCGTTGCGCCTGGCGTGCTCGACGCCGCCGAAGCACGGCTGCGCGGCTCACGCGGCGCGGCCGGCCTGCCGGCCAGCGGCACCAGCGAGGGCCGTCAACTGCGGCGCTGGCTGACCCAGCTGATCGTCACCGAGCGGGTGGTCGCCGCGGAGGCGGCCGCGCGCGGGCTGACCGGACTCGGCGCGCCATCCGAGGCCGAGTTGCTGCCCGACGTGGCCGCCCGGCTGGAGCTCGGCAGCGTCGCCGCCGCCGCGCTGGCCGATCCGCGTGCCCGCGCGCTGTTCGCCGACGTCACCGCCGAGGTGCGGGTTGCCGACACCGAGGTGGCCGCCTACCACGCCCGCAACCCGCTGCGCTTCGCCGCGCCGCAACAGCTCGAACATGGCTGGTGCACAACGGCGTCCGCGGCACCACCGCTGGACGAGGTGCGATCGGCCATCGAAGAGCAGCTGCGCGGCGCCGCGCGACGGCGGGCCTTCCGGCTGTGGCTGGACGCGCGCCGCGCCGCGCTGGTCGAGCTGGCACCCGGCTACGAGCATCCCGGCGACCCTCGCCAACCCGACAACACCCACCGGCACTGAACGCCATGCTCACCCTCTGCCTGGACATCGGCGGCACCAAAATCGCTGTCGCACTGGCAGATTCGGCTGGAAAGCTGGTGCACACCGCCGTCCGCCCCACGCCGATCACGCCCGCCGCCGGCGACGTCTGGGCCGTCGTCGAAGCGATGATCGCCGACGCGCTGCAGGTTGCGGACGCTCCGGTTGGCGCCGTCGGGATCGCGTCGGCCGGGCCCATCGATGTGCGCAGCGGGGCGGTCAGCCCGATCAACATCGACAGCTGGGATCGTTTCCCGTTGCGCGACAAGGTCGCCGCGGCGGTGCCCGGACTGCCGGTGGTACTGGCCGGAGACGGCGTCTGTATGGCCTTGGCGGAGCACTGGATTGGAGCGGGGAAAGGCGCGGACGCCCGATTCCTGTTGGGCATGGTGGTTTCGACGGGGGTGGGCGGCGGTCTGGTGCTCGACGGTGTCCCCTATTCGGGGCGCACCGGCAACGCCGGCCACGTCGGGCATGTGGTGGTCGAACTGGACGGGCGGCCCTGCACCTGCGGCGGTCACGGTTGCGTGGAGACCGTGGCGTCCGGGCCGTGGCTGGTGCGCCGGGCGCGAGAGAACGGCTGGTCCGCGCCGGCCGGCGCCGGCGCCGGTGACCTGGCCGTTGCGGCGGCGGCCGGAGATCCGTTGGCCCAGCAGGCATTCCACCGGGGGGCCAACGCGCTGGCCGCGATGATCGCCTCGGTCGGCGCGGTGTGCGATCTGGATCTCGTGGTGATCGGGGGAGGGGTCGCCAAATCCGGGCCGCTGCTTTTCGACCCGCTGCGGGCGAAACTCGACGAATACGCCGGCCTGGACTTCTTGTCCGGGTTGCGGGTGGTGCCGGGCGAGCTGGGCGCTGATGCCGGGCTGATCGGCGCGGCCCGGCTCGCGGGCGGCAGCTGACCCGGCGCGGGTTTCGTGCCAGGGTCGTAGCCATGAACAACAGCATCGACGCGCTCGCGGTCGTGGTCACGGGACTCTTGGTCGGCGTGGAGCTGGGCGTCGCGGTCTTCTTCCACCCGCTCATCGCCCGGTTGCCCGACGACGGCTTCCGCGCGGCCCGCGGCGGCGCCGCCCGAGCGCTGGGCACGACGATGCCGTTCTGGTACGCGATCGTCCTGCTGCTGGTGGGCTCGCTCGCCATCCAGGAACGCGGCGAGCAGCGCGACTGGCTGTGCGGCGTCGCCGCCGGCCTGATGGCCGCGGTGATCCTCCTGACGCTGACCATGCTGGTGCCGATCAACAACCGCATCGCGAAATGGCCGAGCACCGGCGAGTTGTCCCGCGAGCTCGCCGCCCGCTGGGATCGGCGGCACCGCGTCCGGGTGATCCTGCTGCTGGCCGTGTTCGTCCTGCTGGCCCTCGCCGTCACCTGAGGCCGCCGTTTTGGCTGATCGCGCTGGCAACGCTATTGTGTTAGCCGATCCACCGAAGACCGTCGGTCACCGAGCAATCGGTTGAAGGTCCGGGAGCATCCCGGCGGCCCACGCAGGAGGACGAGGCATCAGCGCCGGCTCGCGCCGGCGCCTATCCACGCCCCGGCCGCTTCTGCGCCGGGGCGTTCGTCGTTCTTCGGGGGAATCGGGACGACACGTCGCATTGACTTTCAGGAGGTAGGCATGGCCAGGGCTGACAAGGCCACCGCCGTTGCAGACATTGCCGAGCAGTTCAAGGAAGCGACCGCGACTCTGATCACGGAGTACCGCGGTCTGACCGTCGCCAACCTGGCCGAGCTGCGGCGCTCACTGGGCGGGGCGGCCACCTACTCGGTGGCCAAGAACACGCTGGTCAAGCGTGCGGCTTCGGAGGCCGGGGTCGAGGGGCTCGACGAGCTCTTCGCCGGCCCGACGGCTATCGCATTCGTCAAAGGGGAACCGGTCGACGCCGCCAAGGCCATCAAGACCTTCGCCAAGGAGCACAAGGCGCTGGTCATCAAGGGCGGCTACATGGACGGCCGGGCTCTGACGGTCGCCGAAGTCGAGCGCATCGCCGACCTCGAGTCTCGCGAGGTGCTGTTGGCCAAGCTGGCGGGCGCGATGAAGGGCAACCTGGCCAAGGCGGCCGGGCTGTTCAACGCTCCGGCGTCGCAGGTCGCCCGCCTTGCGGCCGCCCTGCAAGAGAAGAAGGCCGCAGAGGGGCCGGCAGCTCCCGCGGAGCCCGCGGCCGCCGCGGAGGCCACCACCCCGGAACCCGCACCGGACGCAGCCGCCGAGGCGCCGGAAACCCCGGCCGAAGCCGAATAACAACCACCCCGGAACCTGGGAAAAACAAGGAAGGACCCGTACCCATGGCAAAGATGTCTACCGACGACCTGCTCGACGCTTTCAAGGAAATGACCCTGCTGGAGCTCTCCGACTTCGTGAAGAAGTTCGAGGAGACCTTCGAGGTCACCGCGGCCGCCCCGGTCGCCGTTGCCGCCGCCGGTGGTGGCGCCGCCGGTGGTGCGCCCGCCGAGGCCGCCGAGGAGCAGTCGGAGTTCGACGTGATCCTCGAGGCCGCCGGCGACAAGAAGATCGGCGTCATCAAGGTGGTCCGCGAGATCGTCTCCGGCCTGGGCCTCAAGGAGGCCAAGGACCTGGTCGACGGCGCGCCCAAGCCGCTGCTGGAGAAGGTGGCCAAGGAGGCCGCCGACGAGGCCAAGACCAAGCTCGAGGCCGCCGGCGCCACCGTCACCGTCAAGTAGGTCTACTGCGCGCAAACCCCCGGGATCGCCATCCCGGGGGTTTCGTGCGTTCAGCGCCTGGCCGACTGTAGCGACTGCGCCACCCGCTCGGGTGAATCCCCAAGGGCGGCAAGCAGATTCGTAGTCATCGCGGTAAGCACCGGTACCACCGCCGAGTCGTCGTCGCCGTAGTAGCCGGCCAGCTCCAGCATGACGAACCCGTGGATCAACGCCCAGAACTGGGCCGCGGTGGCCACGACGGACGCATCGTCGTCGGCGGCACCCACCGTGATCCGGCCGGCCAGCATGCATCGGTGCACCCCGCGCACCACGTGGGCGAAGCTGGGGTAGCGCCGCTCGATCTCGGCGACCGTCAGCGTCAGGACGTTGTGGGCGGGCGCATTGATGCCGTGTGCGCTGGTGCTGCCGAACATCAGCCGATACATGTGCGGGCGCCTGATGGCGTAGCGGCGGTAGGCCGCACCCACGACGAAGAGATCGGTAACCGGGTCGGCGGTCTGCGGTACCGTCAGCGCCGCGTCGAACTGCCGCAGCCCCTCCTCGGCCACCTCGGCGATCAGCCCGCGCATGCCGCCAAAGTGGGTGTACACCGCCATCGTGGAGGTGCCCGCGGCGCCGGCGACCTTGCGCGTCTGCAGGGCGTCCGGCCCGTGTTCGTCGAGCAGGCCGACCGCGGCGTGCAGCATCTCCGCCCGAACGCTGCGCTGAACGTCTGAAGTCATCCTTGCCATCTTCTCATCGGCGGCGTAGCGTGCCAATAACGCCGAAATAACAATGTTATAGGAGTTCAGCATGGCGACCACGACGACCGCCAAGCCCGGCAACCCGTACCTCGAGGACTTCCTGGCGCCGGTGAGCGCGGAAGTCACCGCGCACGATCTGCGGGTCACCGGCCGCATCCCCGAACACCTCGACGGTCGCTACCTGCGCAACGGGCCGAACCCCGTCGCGGAGGTGAACCCGGCCGTCTACCACTGGTTCAGCGGCGACGGCATGGTGCACGGCGTGGGATTGCGCGACGGGCAGGCCCGTTGGTACCGCAACCGCTGGGTGCGCACCGCGCACGTGTGCGCGGCATTGAACGAGCCGGCACCCCCGGGGCTGGACTCGCGCGCCGGGATGCTGTCCGTGGGCCCGAACACCAACGTGCTGAGCCATGCCGGCCAAACGCTCGCGCTCGTCGAGGGCGGCGGGGCGAATTACCGGCTGACCGAGGAACTGGACACCGAGGGGGCGTGCGATTTCGACGGCACCCTGTTCGGGGGCTATACCGCCCATCCGCACCGCGACCCCCGTACCGGCGAATTGCACGCGGTGTCCTACGCGTTCACCCGCGGGCGGACCGTGCAGTACTCCGTGATCGATACCGCCGGCCGGGCCCGTCGCACCGTCGACATCGAGGTGTCAGGGTCGCCGATGATGCACGACTTCTCGCTGACCGACAAATACGTGGTGATCTACGACCTGCCGGTGACGTTCGATCCCGTGCAGGTGATGCCGGCGAACGTGCCGCGGTGGTTGAGTTTGCCGGCCCGGCTCGTGATGCAGTCGCTGATCGGACGCGTCCGGGTCCCCGGTCCGGTGACCACGATGATCAACCGCAATCGCGAACCGATCAGTCGGATGCCGTACCGCTGGAATCCTGACTACCCGGCGCGCATCGGGGTCATGCCGCGCGAGGGCCGTGGGAGCAACGCGGGCAAGGATGCCATCCGCTGGTTCGACATCGAACCCTGTTATGTCTATCACCCGCTCAACGCCTACTCCGAGATACGCGGTGGCGCAGAGGTTTTGGTGCTCGATGTGGTCCGCTACTCGCGGATGTTCGACCACGACCTGCGCGGCCCCGGCGACAGCCGGCCGACGCTGGACCGCTGGACGATCAACCTTGCGACCGGCGCGGTCAGCAGCGAACGTCGCGACGATCGTCCACAGGAGTTCCCGCGCATCAACGAGGGCCTGCTGGGCGGGCGGCACCGATTCGGCTACACCATCGGCACCGACGGCGGCTACCTGGCGAACGGGGCATCCGAGATGTCCACCGCGCTCTACAAACACGACTACGCCACGGGATCCAGCGCGGTTGCGGCCCTCGATGCCGGCCTTTTACTCGGCGAGATGTCCTTTGTGCCCAACCCCGGGGCCCGCGCCGAGGATGACGGCATCCTGATGGGCTTCGGCTATCACCGCGACCGCGACGAAGGCCAGCTGGTCTTGCTGGACGCGCAGACGCTCGAGCACGTGGCCACCGTCCACCTGCCGCAGCGGGTGCCGATGGGCTTTCACGGCAACTGGGCGCCCGCTGGCTAACACGTGCGTCAAATAAGTGCTGCCGCGCGGGCTTCCGGGTGGTCTCAGGACGGCCAATTTTTCCGGCTGTCGTGCGCATCCCTGATGCCGTGTGGCAGGCGTGCGCTACAGTGACTCATGCCACATAAAAGGGCAGGTGGCGGGCACGACTGTCGACGGAAGGATTCCCCATGGGCGTCGCTATCGAGGTGAATGGACTGACGAAGTCCTTCGGCTCCTCGAGGATTTGGGAAGACGTGACGCTGGAAATCCCCGCCGGGGAGGTCAGCGTCCTACTGGGACCATCGGGTACCGGCAAATCGGTTTTCCTGAAGTCCCTGATCGGTTTGTTGCGGCCCGAGCGCGGCTCGGTCGTCATCGACGGCACCGACATCCTGCAGTGTTCGGCCAAGGAGCTCTACGAGATCCGCACGCTGTTCGGCGTCATGTTCCAGGACGGCGCGCTGTTCGGTTCGATGAACCTGTTCGACAACGCGGCGTTCCCCCTGCGCGAGCACACCAAGAAGAAGGAAGGCGAGATCCGTGACATCGTCATGGAGAAGCTGACCCTGGTCGGTCTCGGTGGCGACGAGAAGAAGTTCCCCGGGGAGATCTCCGGCGGTATGCGCAAGCGCGCCAGCCTGGCCCGCGCCCTGGTGATGGACCCGCAGATCATCCTGTGCGACGAGCCCGACTCCGGTCTGGACCCGGTCCGTACCGCCTACCTGAGCCAGCTGATCCTCGACATCAACGCCCAGATCGACGCCACGGTGCTGATCGTTACCCACAACATCAACATCGCCCGCACGGTGCCCGACAACATGGGCATGCTGTTCCGCCGCAAGCTGGTCATGTTCGGCCCGCGCGAGGTGCTGCTGACCAGCGACGAGCCCGTCGTGCGGCAGTTCCTCAACGGCCGCCGGATCGGCCCGATCGGCATGTCCGAGGAGAAGGACGAGGCGACCATGGCCGAAGAGCAGGCCCTGCTCGACGCGGGTCACCACGCCGGCGGTGTCGAGGAGATCGAGGGGGTGCCCCCGCAGATCACCGCCACGCCCGGCATGCCCGAGCGCAAGGCCGTCGCCCGCCGCCAGGCCCGGGTGCGCGAGATTCTGCACACCCTGCCGAAGAACGCGCAGGCCGCCATCCTCGACGACCTCGAAGGGACCCACAAGTTCCGGTCGCACGAGTTCGGCGACTAGGGCCAGGGTGGCACCGGGTTTCGCGCTAACTCCGCGTAACACTCCCGGCCCGCCCTCTTGACGACGGGCCGTAAACGGGCCAGTCTGTTGGGCAGCATGTATCCAGTGGAGAGTCGAGATGCCAGCCAGCGCCGATGTCCCTGGACTGCTAATGCTGGGCAGTTGAGGAATGCGCCGTCCTGCGCTATTGTTGGACGTTGCGCTGGCTACCTCCTGCCCACCTCACCCGCCACCTGACACCGTGGTCTAAGCCTGAGCCCCGTAAGCGGCTTAGTTCTAGTTGCGCGTGAGATCCGGACAGATCGTCCGCCGGCCGAACCGACACAATTCGCGGCGAGCTGGCCGGTGGTCCCGGTCTTCGTGAGTCGCACGAGGTGCTGGAAGGATGCATCTTGGCAGATTTCCGCCAGAGCAAGACGGATCGCCCACAAAGTTCCTCTAACGGAAGTTCCTCAAACGGCTCCGTGCCCGGAGCGCCCAACCGAGTTTCCTTCGCCAAGCTCCGTGAACCGCTCGAGGTTCCGGGCCTGCTTGACGTGCAGATCGACTCCTTCGAGTGGTTGATCGGCGCGCCGCGGTGGCGCGAGGCGGCCGCCGCACGCGGGGACGTCACTCCGGTGGGTGGCCTGGAAGAGGTGCTCTACGAGCTCTCGCCGATCGAGGACTTCTCCGGCTCGATGTCGCTGTCGTTCTCCGACCCGCGTTTCGACGAGGTCAAGGCGCCGGTCGACGAGTGCAAAGACAAGGACATGACGTACGCGGCCCCGCTGTTCGTCACGGCCGAGTTCATCAACAACAACACCGGCGAGATCAAGAGCCAGACGGTGTTCATGGGTGACTTCCCGATGATGACCGAGAAGGGCACCTTCATCATCAACGGCACCGAGCGCGTGGTGGTCAGCCAGCTGGTCCGCTCGCCCGGTGTGTATTTCGACGAGTCCATCGACAAGTCGACCGAGAAGCTGTTGCACAGCGTCAAGGTGATCCCGAGCCGCGGCGCCTGGCTGGAGTTCGACGTCGACAAGCGCGACACCGTCGGCGTCCGCATCGACCGCAAGCGCCGCCAGCCCGTCACCGTCTTGCTCAAGGCGCTGGGCTGGACGAACGAGCAGATCACGGAGCGGTTCGGCTTCTCCGAGATCATGATGTCGACGCTGGAGAAGGACAACACCGCCGGCACCGACGAGGCGCTGCTGGACATCTACCGCAAGCTGCGTCCGGGCGAGCCGCCGACCAAGGAGTCCGCGCAGACCCTGCTGGAGAACCTGTTCTTCAAGGAGAAGCGTTACGACCTGGCCCGCGTCGGCCGCTACAAGGTCAACAAGAAGCTCGGCCTGCACACGGGCGAGCCGATCACGTCGTCGACGCTCACCGAGGAAGACGTCGTCGCCACCATCGAATACCTGGTCCGGCTGCACCACGCCCGTACGGATGGCCAGCCCGCTGTCATGACCGTCCCCGGCGGCACCGAGGTGCCGGTGGAGACCGACGACATCGACCACTTCGGCAACCGCCGGCTGCGCACCGTGGGTGAGCTGATCCAGAACCAGATCCGGGTCGGCATGTCGCGCATGGAGCGCGTGGTCCGGGAGCGGATGACCACGCAGGACGTCGAGGCCATCACGCCGCAGACCCTGATCAACATTCGGCCGGTCGTCGCCGCGATCAAGGAGTTCTTCGGCACCAGCCAGCTGTCGCAGTTCATGGACCAGAACAACCCGCTGTCCGGGCTGACCCACAAGCGTCGTCTCTCGGCGCTGGGCCCCGGTGGTCTGTCCCGTGAGCGTGCCGGCCTGGAGGTACGTGACGTCCACCCGTCGCACTACGGCCGCATGTGCCCGATCGAGACCCCGGAAGGGCCGAACATCGGCCTGATCGGCTCGCTGTCGGTGTACGCGCGGGTCAACCCGTTCGGGTTCATCGAGACGCCCTACCGCAAGGTGGTCGACGGTGTGGTCTCCGACGAGATCCACTACCTGACCGCCGACGAGGAGGACCGCCACGTGGTGGCGCAGGCCAACTCGCCGATCGACGCCAAGGGCCGGTTCGAAGAGGCACGCGTGCTGGTCCGCCGGAAGGCGGGCGAGGTCGAGTACGTGCCCTCGTCCGAGGTGGACTACATGGACGTCTCGCCGCGCCAGATGGTGTCGGTGGCCACGGCCATGATCCCGTTCCTCGAGCACGACGACGCCAACCGCGCCCTGATGGGTGCCAACATGCAGCGCCAGGCCGTTCCGCTGGTGCGCAGCGAGGCGCCGCTGGTCGGTACCGGCATGGAGCTGCGCGCGGCGATCGACGCCGGCGACGTGGTGGTGGCCGACAAGGCCGGCGTCATCGAGGAGGTCTCCGCCGACTACATCACCGTGATGGCCGACGACGGCACCCGGCACACCTACCGGATGCGCAAGTTCGAGCGGTCCAACCACGGCACCTGCGCCAACCAGTCGCCGATCGTCGACGCGGGGGAGCGGGTCGAGGCCGGCCAGGTCATCGCCGACGGTCCCTGCACCGAGAACGGTGAGATGGCGCTGGGCAAGAACCTGCTCGTGGCGATCATGCCGTGGGAGGGCCACAACTACGAGGACGCGATCATCCTCTCCAACCGGCTGGTTGAGGAGGACGTGCTCACCTCGATCCACATCGAGGAGCACGAGATCGACGCCCGCGACACCAAGCTGGGCGCCGAGGAGATCACCCGGGACATCCCGAACGTCTCCGACGAGGTGCTGGCCGACCTGGACGAGCGCGGCATCGTGCGCATCGGTGCCGAGGTCCGCGACGGCGACATCCTGGTCGGCAAGGTCACCCCGAAGGGTGAAACCGAGCTGACCCCGGAGGAGCGGCTGCTGCGCGCGATCTTCGGTGAGAAGGCCCGCGAGGTTCGCGACACCTCCCTGAAGGTGCCGCACGGCGAGTCCGGCAAGGTCATCGGCATCCGGGTGTTCTCCCGCGAGGACGACGACGAGCTGCCGGCCGGCGTCAACGAGCTGGTGCGCGTCTACGTGGCCCAGAAGCGCAAGATCTCCGACGGCGACAAGCTCGCCGGACGCCACGGCAACAAGGGCGTCATCGGCAAGATCCTGCCGCAGGAGGACATGCCGTTCCTGCCGGACGGCACCCCGGTGGACATCATCCTGAACACCCACGGTGTGCCGCGACGGATGAACATCGGCCAGATCCTGGAAACCCACCTCGGGTGGGTGGCCAAGTCCGGCTGGAACATCGACGGTTCGCCCGACTGGGCGGTCAACCTGCCCGAACAGCTGCTGCACGCGCAGCCGAACCAGATCGTCTCGACGCCGGTGTTCGACGGCGCCAAGGAGGAGGAGCTGGCCGGCATGCTGTCCTGCACGCTGCCCAACCGCGACGGTGAGGTCATGGTCAACGGCGACGGCAAGGCGGTGCTGTTCGACGGCCGCAGCGGTGAGCCGTTCCCGTACCCGGTGACCGTCGGCTACATGTACATCATGAAGCTGCACCACCTGGTGGACGACAAGATCCACGCCCGCTCCACCGGCCCGTACTCGATGATCACCCAGCAGCCGCTGGGTGGTAAGGCGCAGTTCGGTGGCCAGCGCTTCGGTGAGATGGAGTGCTGGGCCATGCAGGCCTACGGCGCGGCGTACACGCTGCAGGAGCTGTTGACCATCAAGTCCGACGACACCGTCGGTCGGGTCAAGGTCTACGAGGCGATCGTCAAGGGCGAGAACATCCCGGAGCCCGGCATTCCCGAGTCCTTCAAGGTGTTGCTCAAGGAGCTGCAGTCGCTGTGCCTCAATGTCGAGGTGCTCTCCAGCGACGGTGCGGCGATCGAGCTGCGCGAAGGCGAGGACGAGGACCTGGAGCGGGCGGCGGCGAACCTGGGAATCAACTTGTCCCGCAACGAATCCGCGTCCGTCGAGGATCTCGCCTAACAACGTTTTTCAGTTACTAAACCCGCAAGGGGAAAGGGAGTTACGTGCTCGACGTCAACTTCTTCGATGAACTCCGTATCGGTCTGGCCACCGCGGAGGACATCAGGCAATGGTCTTACGGCGAGGTCAAGAAGCCGGAGACGATCAACTACCGCACGCTGAAGCCGGAGAAGGACGGCCTGTTCTGCGAGAAGATCTTCGGACCGACTCGCGACTGGGAGTGCTACTGCGGCAAGTACAAGCGGGTCCGGTTCAAGGGCATCATCTGTGAGCGCTGCGGCGTCGAGGTGACCCGCGCCAAGGTGCGTCGCGAGCGGATGGGCCACATCGAGCTGGCGGCGCCCGTCACGCACATCTGGTACTTCAAGGGCGTGCCGAGCCGGCTGGGCTACCTGCTCGACCTGGCGCCGAAGGATCTCGAGAAGATCATCTACTTCGCCGCCTACGTCATCACGTCGGTCGACGACGAGATGCGCCACAACGAGCTCTCGACGCTCGAGGCCGAAATGATGGTGGAGCGCAAGGCCATTGAGGACCAGCGCGACGCCGACCTGGAGGCCCGCGCCCAAAAGCTCGAGGCCGACCTGGCCGAGCTGGAAGCCGAGGGCGCCAAGGCCGACGCGCGCCGCAAGGTTCGCGATGGCGGCGAGCGCGAGATGCGTCAGCTGCGCGACCGGGCCCAGCGTGAGCTGGACCGGCTCGAGGAGATCTGGACGACCTTCACCAAGCTCGCCCCCAAGCAGCTGATCGTCGACGAGAACCTCTACCGCGAGCTGATCGACCGCTTCGGTGAGTACTTCACCGGCGCCATGGGCGCGGAGTCGATCCAGAAGCTGATCGAGAACTTCGACATCGACGCCGAGGCCGAGATCCTGCGGGACGTCATCCGGAACGGCAAGGGGCAGAAGAAGCTTCGCGCCCTCAAGCGCCTGAAGGTCGTCGCCGCGTTCCAGCAGTCGGGCAACTCCCCGATGGGCATGGTGCTCGACGCGGTTCCGGTGATCCCCCCGGAGCTGCGCCCGATGGTGCAGCTCGACGGTGGCCGGTTCGCCACGTCGGACCTGAACGACCTGTACCGCCGCGTGATCAACCGCAACAACCGCCTCAAGAGGCTGATCGACCTCGGCGCGCCCGAGATCATCGTCAACAACGAGAAGCGGATGCTGCAGGAGTCGGTGGACGCGCTGTTCGACAACGGCCGTCGCGGCCGCCCGGTCACCGGGCCGGGTAACCGCCCGCTGAAGTCGCTGTCGGATCTGCTCAAGGGTAAGCAGGGCCGGTTCCGCCAGAACCTGCTCGGTAAGCGCGTCGACTACTCGGGCCGTTCGGTCATCGTGGTCGGCCCGCAGCTCAAGTTGCACCAGTGCGGTCTGCCCAAGCTGATGGCGCTGGAGCTGTTCAAGCCGTTCGTGATGAAGCGGCTGGTCGACCTCAACCACGCGCAGAACATCAAGAGCGCCAAGCGCATGGTGGAGCGTCAGCGTCCGCAGGTGTGGGACGTGCTCGAAGAGGTCATCGCCGAGCACCCGGTGCTGCTGAACCGCGCACCCACCCTGCACCGCTTGGGCATCCAGGCCTTCGAGCCGATGCTGGTGGAGGGCAAGGCGATTCAGCTGCACCCGCTGGTGTGTGAGGCGTTCAACGCCGACTTCGACGGCGACCAGATGGCGGTGCACCTGCCGCTGTCCGCCGAGGCGCAGGCCGAGGCCCGCATCCTGATGCTGTCTTCTAACAACATCCTGTCGCCCGCATCGGGCCGTCCGCTGGCCATGCCGCGTCTGGACATGGTGACCGGTCTGTACTTCCTGACCACCGAGGTCGAGGGCGACAAGGGCGAATTCAAGGCGGCCGCCAAGGACGAGCCCGAGGTCGGGGTGTACTCCTCGCCGGCCGAGGCGATCATGGCGTCCGACCGTGGCGTGCTGTCGGTGCGGGCCAAGATCAAGGTGCGGCTGACCCAGTTGCGTCCGCCCGCGGAGATCGAGGCCGAGCTGTTCGGCGCCAACGGCTGGCAGCCGGGCGACGCCTGGATGGCCGAGACCACTTTGGGCCGTGTGCTTTTCAACGAGCTGCTGCCGGTGGGCTACCCGTTCGTGAACAAGCAGATGCACAAGAAGGTGCAGGCGTCGATCATCAACGATCTGGCCGAGCGCTACCCGATGATCGTCGTCGCGCAGACCGTGGACAAGCTCAAGGACGCCGGTTTCTACTGGGCGACCCGCAGCGGTGTCACGGTCTCGATGGCCGACGTGCTCGTCCCGCCGCGCAAGAAGGAGATCCTCGACCAGTACGAGGACCGGGCCGAGAAGGTCGAAAAGCAGTTCCAGCGTGGTGCTTTGAACCACGACGAGCGCAACGAGGCGCTGGTGGAGATCTGGAAGGAAGCCACCGACGAGGTCGGTCAGGCGCTGCGTGAGCACTACCCGGCCGACAACCCGATCATCACGATCGTGGACTCGGGCGCCACGGGTAACTTCACCCAGACGCGAACGCTGGCCGGCATGAAGGGTCTGGTGACCAACCCGAAGGGTGAGTTCATCCCGCGTCCGGTCAAGTCGTCGTTCCGTGAGGGCCTGACCGTGCTGGAGTACTTCATCAACACGCACGGCGCCCGAAAGGGCCTGGCGGACACCGCGTTGCGCACCGCCGACTCGGGTTACCTGACCCGTCGTCTGGTGGACGTCAGCCAGGACGTCATCGTCCGCGAGCACGACTGCGAGACCGAGCGGGGCATCATCGTCGAGCTGGCCGAGCGTCAGCCGGACGGCACCCTGATCCGCGACCCGTACATCGAAACCTCGGCGTACGCGCGGACTTTGGGCGCCGACGCGGTCGACGAGGCCGGCAATGTCGTCGTCGCGCGTGGCGAGGACCTCGGCGACCCGTCGATCGAGGCCCTGCTGGCCGCGGGCATCACGCAGATCAAGGTGCGCTCGGTGCTGACCTGCACCACCGGCACCGGCGTGTGCGCGACCTGTTACGGGCGGTCCATGGCCACCGGGAAGCTGGTCGACATCGGCGAGGCCGTCGGTATCGTCGCGGCGCAGTCCATCGGTGAGCCCGGTACCCAGCTGACCATGCGTACCTTCCACCAGGGTGGGGTCGGTGAGGACATCACCGGCGGTCTGCCCCGGGTGCAGGAGCTGTTCGAGGCCCGCATCCCGCGCGGCAAGGCGCCGATCGCCGACGTCACCGGTCGGGTGCGCCTCGAGGACGGTGAGCGGTTCTACAAGATCACCATCGTTCCCGACGACGGCAGCGAAGAGGTCGTGTACGACAAGCTCTCCAAGCGGCAGCGGCTGCGGGTGTTCAAGCACGAAGACGGGTCCGAGCGGGTGCTGTCCGACGGCGACCACGTCGAGGTGGGCCAGCAGCTGATGGAGGGTTCGGCCGACCCGCACGAGGTGTTGCGCGTGCAGGGCCCCCGCGAGGTGCAGATCCACCTGGTCCGCGAGGTCCAGGAGGTCTACCGCGCCCAGGGTGTGTCGATCCACGACAAGCACATCGAGGTGATCGTTCGCCAGATGCTGCGCCGCGTCACCATCATCGACTCGGGCTCGACGGAGTTCCTGCCCGGTTCGCTGATCGACCGTGCCGAGTTCGAGGCGGAGAACCGCCGGGTGGTGGCCGAGGGCGGCGAACCCGCCGCCGGACGTCCGGTCCTGATGGGTATCACGAAGGCGTCGCTGGCCACCGACTCGTGGCTGAGTGCGGCGTCGTTCCAGGAGACCACGAGAGTGCTGACCGATGCGGCGATCAACTGCCGCAGCGACAAGCTCAACGGTCTGAAGGAGAACGTGATCATCGGAAAGCTGATCCCGGCCGGTACCGGCATCAACCGGTACCGCAACATCCAGGTGCAGCCGACCGAGGAGGCCCGGGCCGCCGCGTACACGATCCCGTCCTACGAGGATCAGTACTACAGCCCGGACTTCGGCCAGGCCACCGGCGCCGCGGTGCCGCTGGACGACTACGGCTACAGCGACTACCGCTAGTCGACAACGAAAAAGCCCCGGGTTCGCCCGGGGCTTTTTCGTTGTGTTCCCTCGCCGAACGTGCAACTAAGTTCACGCTCGCCGCCGAACGTGCAACTAAGTTCACATTCGCGGTCGAGCTAGGTGCGTCACAGCCCCTCACTACACTGGCCGACGTGCTCATCGGTTCACACGTCCGCAACGACGACCCGTTGGCCGCCGCGCAAACCGACGGCGCCGACGTCGTGCAGTTCTTCCTCGGCAACCCGCAGAGCTGGAAGAAACCCAAGCCGCGCGACGACGCCGAGGCGCTGAAGGCGTCGGCCATTCCGCTGTACGTCCATGCGCCGTACCTGATCAACGTGGCCTCGGCCAACAACCGCATCCGCATCCCGTCGCGCAAGATCTTGCAGGACACCTGCGACGCGGCCGCGGCCATCGACGCGACGGCGGTCATCGTGCATGGCGGCCACGCCGACGACGACGACATGGAGGCCGGCTTCGAGCGCTGGGTCAAAGCGCTGGACTATCTGGAAACGGACGTGCAGGTGTATCTGGAGAACACCGCCGGCGGCGACCACGCAATGGCCCGTTACTTCGACACCATCGGCAAGCTGTGGGATCACATCGGCGACAAGGGAATTGGCTTCTGCCTGGATACGTGTCACGCCTGGGCCGCCGGCGAGGCACTGATCGATGCGGTCGACAGGATCAAGGCCCTGACCGGACGCATCGATCTGGTGCACTGCAACGACTCGAGGGACGCGGCGGGTTCCGGCGCCGACCGGCACGCCAACTTCGGCACCGGCCAGATCGACCCGGCGCTGCTCGTCGCCGTGGTCGAGGCCGCCGGCGCGCCGGTGATCTGCGAGACCGCGGACGAGGGCCGCAAGGACGACATCGCCTTCCTGCGGGAGAACGTCAAGGACTGACCCGTCCGCCTGTTACACCTCTTGTGCAACTGTCGGGAAAATGTAACATTGGTGGCATGCCGGATACCCACGTCGTCACCAACCAGGTCCCGCCCCTGGAGAACCACAATCCCGCCAGCTTCCCGGTGCTGATCGAGGCCCTGATCCGCGAGGGCGGGCAGTGGGGCCTGGACGAGGTGAACGAGGTGGGTGCGCTCTCGGGCAGCCACCAGACGCAGCGGTGGGGCGAGCTCGCCGACCGCAACCGGCCCGTCCTGCACACCCACGACCGCAACGGTCACCGCGTCGACGAGGTCGAATACGACCCGGCCTACCACGAGCTGATGCGCGCCGCGGTCGCCCACGGCCTGCACGCCGCGCCCTGGGCCGACGAGCGCCCGGGCGCACACGTCGTGCGCGCCGCCAAGACCTCGGTGTGGACGGCGGAACCGGGCCACATGTGCCCGATCTCGATGACATACGCCGTCGTTCCCGCGCTGCGCTTCAACCCCGAGCTGGCCAAGGTGTACGAGCCGCTGCTGACCAGCCGCGAATACGACCCCGAGCTCAGGCTGGCCACCACCAAGCCGGGCATCACCGCGGGCATGTCGATGACCGAGAAGCAGGGCGGCTCCGACGTGCGCGCCGGCACCACCGAGGCCATCCCCATTGGCCCCAACGCCTCCGGCACCTACCGCCTGACCGGCCACAAGTGGTTCACCTCGGCGCCGATGTGCGACATCTTCCTGGTGCTGGCGCAGGCGCCGGGCGGGCTGTCCTGCTTCCTGCTGCCGCGGGTCCTGCCCGACGGCAGCCGCAACCGGATGTTCCTGCAGCGGCTCAAGGACAAGTTGGGCAACCACGCCAACGCGTCCAGCGAGGTGGAATACGACGGCGCCGTCGCGTGGCTGGTGGGGGAGGAAGGGCGCGGGGTGCCCACCATCATCGAGATGGTCAACCTCACCCGGCTGGACTGCACGCTGGGCAGCGCGACAAGCATGCGCACCGGCCTGACCCGTGCGATCTACCACGCCCAGCACCGAAAGGCCTTCGGCGCCTACCTGATCGACCAACCGCTGATGCGTAACGTGCTGGCCGACCTGGCCGTCGAGGCGGAGGCGGCCACCATCGTCGCGATGCGGATGGCCGGCGCCACCGACAAGGCCGTGCGCGGCGACCAGCGCGAGGCGCTGCTGCGCCGCATCGGCCTGGCGGCAAGCAAGTACTGGGTGTGCAAGCGCGCCACGCCGCACGCCGCCGAGGCGCTGGAATGCCTGGGCGGCAACGGCTATGTCGAGGACTCCGGCATGCCGCGGCTGTACCGCGAGGCGCCGCTGATGGGCATCTGGGAGGGCTCGGGCAACGTCAGTGCACTGGACACGTTGCGCGCCATGGCAACTCGCCCCGAATGCATCGAGGTGCTGTTCGACGAGCTCGCCGACGGCGCGGGCCAGGATCCACGCCTGGCCGGCCACGTCGCGCGGCTGCGCGAACAGCTGGGCGACCTGGAGACCATCGCCTACCGCGGCCGCAAGGTGGCAGAGGACATCTGCCTGGCGCTGCAGGGCTCGTTGCTGGTCCGCCACGGCCACCCCGCCGTGGCCGAGGCGTTCCTGACCACCCGGCTCGACCGGCGATGGGGCGGTGCGTTCGGCACCATGCCGGACGGGCTCGACCTCGCACCCATCCTGGAGCGGGCGCTGGTCAAGGGCTGAGCCGCAACATGACTCACGCGATCAGGCCGGTCGACTTCGACAACCTCAAAACGATGACCTACGAGGTCACCGACCGGGTTGCGCGCATCACGTTCAACCGACCGGACAAGGGCAACGCGATCGTCGCCGACACCCCACTGGAACTGTCGGCACTGGTGGAGCGCGCGGATCTCGACCCGAATGTTCATGTCATCCTGGTGTCCGGCCGCGGCGAGGGCTTCTGCGCGGGCTTCGACCTGAGCGCCTACGCCGACCGCACCGGGTCGGCCGGCGGCACCGGCGCATATCAGGGCACCGTGCTGGACGGAAAAACTCAGGCGGTCAACCATCTGGCGGACCAGCCGTGGGACCCGATGATCGACTACCAGATGATGAGCCGCTTCGTGCGGGGTTTCTCCAGCCTCATGCACGCGGACAAGCCGACGGTGGTCAAGATTCACGGCTACTGCGTGGCCGGCGGCACCGACATCGCGCTGCACGCCGATCAGGTGATCGCCGCCGCCGACGCCAAGATCGGTTACCCGCCGACCCGGGTGTGGGGCGTCCCGGCGGCGGGGCTGTGGGCCCATCGGCTCGGCGACCAACGTGCCAAACGCCTTCTGCTAACCGGTGATTGCCTCACCGGCGCGCAGGCCGCCGAGTGGGGTCTGGCGGTGGAGGCGCCGGACGCAAAAGACCTCGACGAGCGCACCGAGCGGCTCGTGGAGCGGATCGCGGCGGTGCCGGTCAACCAGCTGATCATGGTCAAACTCGCGCTGAATTCCGCTCTGCTGCAACAGGGCGTGGCGACCAGCAGGATGGTCAGCACCGTGTTCGACGGCGTGGCCCGCCACACGCCCGAGGGCCACGCTTTCGTGGCCGATGCGGTCGAGCACGGATTCCGCGAGGCGGTGCGGCATCGCGACGAACCGTTCGGCGACCACGGCCGCCGCGCGTCCGGAGTGTAGCCATGGCGGACATGACGGCACGGTCGGTGGTGCTCAGCGTGCTGCTGGGCGCTCACCCCGCGCACGCCCGGGCCAGCGAATTGGTCAGGCTCACTTCCGATTTCGGCATCAAAGAGTCGACGCTTCGCGTGGCGCTGACCCGCATGGTCGGTGCCGGCGACCTGATCCGCTCCGCGGACGGCTACCGGCTCTCGGATCGCCTGCTGGCTCGTCAGCGACGCCAGGACGACGCCATCGACCCGCGGGTGCAGCCGTGGAGCGGGGACTGGGTCGCGCTCATCGTGACCAGTGTGGGGAAGGACGCTCGTACCCGCGCGGCACTGCGAACCGCGTTGCACGACAGGCGCTTCGGTGAACTCCGTGAAGGTGTGTGGATGCGCCCCGACAATATCGACGCAGACCCCGGTCCCGAGGTGACCGCCCAGGCGAGGGTGCTGCGGGCCCGCGACGACGACCCCGCCGAACTGGCCGCGCAGCTGTGGGATCTGCCCGCCTGGGCTCAAACCGGCCATCGGCTGCTCGACGAGATGTCCGCGGCGCCAGACATTCCCGGCCGCTTTCTGGTGGCCGCGGCGACGGTGCGACACCTGCTCACCGACCCGGTGTTGCCCGACGAGCTGCTGCCACCCGACTGGCCCGGCGCCCGGTTGCGGGCCGCATACCACGACTTTGCCGCTGAGCTGATGCGGCAGCGCGAACCACTTTTTGCGGAGGCGACATGACTGACCCGGTGCGTATCGAGCGCAACGGCCCGGTGACCACGGTCGTCATCAACCGGCCGGCGGCCCGCAATGCGGTCAACGGCCCGACGGCCGCCGCGCTGTACGACGCGTTCGAGGAGTTCGACCGCGATGACACCGCGTCGGTGGCGGTGCTGTGCGGCGATAATGGAACATTCTGTGCCGGAGCGGATTTGAAGGCATTCGGGACGCCCGACGCCAACGCCGTGCATCGCAGCGGCCCGGGTCCGATGGGTCCGACGCGGATGGTGCTGTCCAAGCCCGTCATCGCCGCGGTCAGCGGTTACGCCGTCGCAGGCGGCCTGGAATTGGCCATCTGGTGTGACCTGCGAGTCGCCGAGGAGGACGCCGTGTTCGGCGTGTTCTGCCGGCGCTGGGGCGTGCCCCTGATCGACGGCGGCACCGTGCGGCTGCCCCGGCTGATCGGACACAGCCGGGCGATGGACATGATCCTCACCGGCCGCGCGGTGGCCGCTGACGAGGCCCTTGCCATCGGGTTGGCGAATCGGGTTGTGCCCAAAGGGCAGTCGCGTCAAGCCGCCGAGGAGTTGGCGGCGCAGCTGGCGGCGCTGCCGCAGCAGTGCCTGCGCTCGGACCGGCTGTCGGCGTTGAACCAATGGGGCGCAACCGAATCCGACGCGATCGACTTCGAATTCGCCAGCATCTCCCGGGTGGCCGCCGAGGCGAACGAAGGTGCCGGGCGTTTCGCGGCGGGCGCCGGGCGGCACGGGGCGCCGGCCGGGTAACCGACGGGGCTCCTGCCTTACGGTGCCAGCCGCACCCGGCCGGGCTGTGTGGGCGGCGAGTCCGGACCACCCCCGCCACCGCTGGGTGGGCTCGCCGGCGCGGGAGCGGCGGGCGGCTCCTGTTGCGGTCCGGGCTCCTGCTGCGGAAGCGGCGGCTGTTTGGGTGGCGGCGGTTTCACGACCGGCTGTGGTGGTGTCAGGATTTGAACGGTCGGCGGTGGATCCGGCGGAAGTTGCGGTGGGTCCGGCTGGCCCGTCTCCCCCGAGGGAAACTGCCATGCCAGGGCTGCGTAGCGCGTGTCCGCGGCGCGGTGCTGCGCCGGGTCCTGCGATCCGGGCACGGGATTCGCCATCGCCGAGATGGAAGCGATCTTGGCTTGATTGTTCGGACAGTAGGCCTCGACCGCGGCGGAGATGAATCGGGCAACGGTGCGCATGACTCGGTCGGCAGGGTATGGGCCGCCGCCCGAATTCGCATTGAACGCCCGTTGCTTCATGTCGTCGACCACGCCGTCGACCGGCATTCCGTCGTCGAGTTGGCGACAAATCCGGTGGGCGGCGGCGATGAGGCTCGGCACATTCTCGAGGGCCGGGATCTGCTTTTGGTCGAGCAGCGCCACGAACTGGTCGTCGGGGTTGGGGTCGGCCGCCGCCGTGTCGTTGGGCAGCATGACGACGCCGGTCAGCACCAAGAGGGCCGTAACCAGGGTGCCGGCGTGGTTGGTGCTGAACATGACTGGATTCCGTTCTGCCGGCACGATCATATGCCGCGGCAGGGCGCGCGGCATTTCGAGCGGCAGAGGAAATGGCTGTGTGCGACCGCGCACGCCGCACCGGCACATCTTGACCGCTCCGCGGCTGGAACCACCGCGGCACGCGTGAAAACCGTTGCCGGCGAACGACTACCGGTCAGCCCGCTTTGTTGATCGTGTTACCCGAACCGATCTCGTCGACCTTGGGCGCGCCGTCCTTGTAGGTGATGGTGTTGTCCATGCCCAGCACGGTGATTCGGGTGTTGACCTTGTCGAAGGTGATCTTGTTGTTGGCGCCGGTGACGGTGACGGTCTCGCAGGTGCCCGTGATGGTCAAGGTGTTGTCCGAGCCGCCGACGTTCAGCGACTTGCCGCCGGCGCAGTCCAGGGTGGTGGTGGTGCCCATCGATCCGTAGTTCATGGTGTTGCCGATCTCGAGGGACGCGGTGGTGCTCGCGCCGCTCGATCCCGTCGTCGGGGCGGCGCCGGCACTCGTCGTCGCGCTGCTGCTCTTCGTGGTGGTCGTCGACGAACCCGCCGGCGGCCCGGCCGTCGAGCTGCAACCGGCCAGCACCAGGGCTGCGGCGGCCGGCGTCATGGCGAACACGGCCAGCCGCAGCGAACGGTCACGGAGGTAGGCGGGCATGGTTCCTCGATTCTTGATCGGTTGTGGTGCCGTGGTTCAGCCCGGCACCTGCTGGAGCCGGTTGGTCATGCCCAGTTCGCGGCCGCGGTCCCACAGGGCGGGCTGACCGCCCTTGTAGAACACCGTTTGGTCGTAGCCGTACACGGTGATGTCGTGCGACACCGAGTCGGCGATGACGGTGTTCGACGAACCCATCACCGTGACGGCGTAACAGTTGCCCAGCGCGGTGACGTTGTTGCGGGTGCCGTTGACCATCAGGGTGGCGTCGTTGCAGTCGACCGTCTGCTCGATGCCCTCCCCGATGACGTGAGTGTCACCGTTCTTGGCCTGCGCGACGTGCGGCGCGGCGACGGAGGTGGCAACGACGGCGAGGACACAGGCGGCCAGTGACCCGGCGACAGTCGTCCACTTCACTGCGGGCCCCCTTTTAGACGGGTCGGCTGCTCGAAACGAGGCAAGCATGACATTACGTCCATTCGCCTGCCCGGTGGCAGACTTTGAATTCCTTTGCCCGGCGCTCATATCCCCACGAGATCAGTGTCTGAACGGTCGTCAACTAGAGTCATTAGTTAACCGCAACCCGTTCACGCGATCGAAGGGCACGCCATGGCAGCTCCACCGGATCCGCCGTCGGCGACCGGGCGCCAACGCGCGGGACGGCCCGCCTCCCGTCCCGCCAAGCTGAGCCGGGACGGGATCATCGACGGCGCCCTGACGTTTCTGGATCGCGAGGGCTGGGACGCGCTGACCATTAACGCGCTGGCGATGCAGCTCGGCACCAAGGGGCCGTCGCTGTACAACCACGTCGACAGCCTGGAAGACCTGCGGCGCGCGGTGCGGATTCGCGTCATCGACGACATCATCACGATGCTCAACCGGGTCGGCGAGGGCCGTGCCCGCGATGACGCGGTGCTCGTGATGGCCGGCGCCTACCGCAGCTACGCCCACCACCACCCCGGCCGCTACTCGGCCTTCACGCGGATGCCGCTGGGCGGCGACGATCCCGAATACACCTCCGCGACACGCGGCGCGGCCGCACCGGTGATCGCCGTGCTGTCCTCCTACGGCCTGGACGGCGAGGCGGCCTTTCACGCGGCTATCGAGTTCTGGTCCGCGATGCACGGCTTCGTCCTGCTGGAGATGACCGGTGTGATGGACGAGATCGACACCGACGCGTTGTTCTCCGACATGGTGCTTCGGCTGGCAGCGGGCCTGGAAAGGCGCACCGCCGCCGACGGTGCCCTGCACTAGCCAGAGCGCGTTTCCCGGCGATCGGCACGAGCGCCGCCGTCGCTTTGACCTGCGAGACCGGCGGCGGGTATTGTGGTCCCTCGTGCCTGGCGGCTTACGGCGCCTAACCGTAAGGGAGTGGATGCCGGGCGAATTCGCGTGTCCACGAAGCATCGGGCCAAGCCCGGTGCGCAGCGCATGCGACACACCCGGACGCGGGGTGATGCGGCCGGACATAACTGCAGTACACAGACTTGAGAACGCTCGAAGTACGCCGAACACGAACACAGAAAGCCTCCTAGATGCCAACCATTCAGCAGCTGGTCCGCAAGGGTCGCCGCGACAAGGTCGCCAAGGTCAAGACCGCGGCCCTGAAGGGCAGCCCGCAGCGCCGTGGCGTATGCACCCGCGTGTACACCACCACCCCGAAGAAGCCGAACTCGGCGCTTCGGAAGGTCGCCCGCGTGAAGCTGACGAGCCAGGTTGAGGTCACCGCCTACATTCCCGGCGAAGGCCACAACCTGCAGGAGCACTCGATGGTGCTGGTCCGCGGTGGCCGTGTGAAGGACCTCCCCGGTGTCCGGTACAAGATCATCCGCGGTTCGCTCGACACCCAGGGCGTCAAGAACCGCAAGCAGGCGCGCAGCCGTTACGGCGCCAAGAAGGAGAAGAGCTGATGCCGCGCAAGGGGCCCGCGCCGAAGCGTCCGCTGGTCAATGACCCGGTTTACGGGTCTCAGCTGGTGACGCAGCTGGTGAACAAAGTTCTGCTGGACGGGAAGAAATCGCTGGCCGAACGCATTGTTTATGGAGCGCTCGAGAACGCCCGGGAAAAGACGGGTACCGACCCGGTGATCACGCTCAAGCGCGCGATGGACAACGTCAAGCCCTCCCTCGAGGTGCGCAGCCGCCGCGTCGGTGGCGCCACGTACCAGGTCCCCGTCGAGGTGCGTCCGGATCGCTCCGTGACGCTGGCTCTGCGTTGGTTGGTCAGCTTCTCCAAGCAACGCCGTGAGAAGACCATGGTCGAGCGGCTGGCCAACGAGATCCTGGATGCCAGCAATGGCCTCGGGGCCGCCGTCAAGCGGCGCGAGGACACCCACAAGATGGCCGAGGCCAACCGCGCCTTCGCGCACTATCGCTGGTAGGGGCTCAACGACGCCCAAGGCAGTGTCGCCGGGCGCCAACCGACAGCGAACTAACCAAGCAATCGAAAGAGTGGGAAGACTTCTGTGGCACAGAAGGACGTGCTGACCGACCTGACCAAGGTCCGCAACATCGGCATCATGGCGCACATCGACGCCGGCAAGACGACGACGACCGAGCGCATCCTCTACTACACCGGTATCAGCTACAAGATCGGTGAGGTGCACGACGGCGCCGCCACCATGGACTGGATGGAGCAGGAGCAGGAGCGGGGGATCACCATCACCTCCGCGGCCACCACCTGCTTCTGGAAAGACAACCAGATCAACATCATCGACACCCCCGGGCACGTCGACTTCACCGTCGAGGTGGAGCGCAGCCTGCGCGTGCTCGACGGTGCCGTGGCCGTCTTCGACGGCAAGGAGGGTGTCGAGCCGCAGTCCGAGCAGGTCTGGCGGCAGGCCGACAAGTACGACGTCCCGCGTATCTGCTTCGTCAACAAGATGGACAAGATCGGGGCCGACTTCTACTTCTCCGTGAAGACCATGGAGGAGCGGCTCGGCGCCAACGCCATCCCGATTCAGCTGCCCGTCGGCTCCGAGGGTGACTTCGAGGGCATCGTCGACCTGGTCGAGATGAACGCCAAGGTGTGGCGCGGCGAGACGAAGTTGGGCGAAACCTACGACACCATCGAGATCCCGGCCGAGCTGGCCGAGAAGGCCGAGGAGTACCGCACCAAGCTGCTCGAGGCCGTCGCCGAGACCGACGAGGCGCTGCTGGACAAGTACCTCGGCGGCGAGGAGCTCACGGTCGACGAGATCAAGGGCGCCATCCGCAAGCTGACCATCAGCTCGGAGGCATATCCGGTGCTGTGCGGCAGCGCGTTCAAGAACAAGGGCGTGCAGCCGATGCTCGACGCGGTCATCGACTACCTGCCGTCTCCGCTGGATGTGCCGCCTGCCGTGGGCCACGCTCCGGGCAAGGAGGACGAAGAGGTCACCCGCAACCCGTCGACCGACGAGCCGTTCTCCGCGCTCGCGTTCAAGGTCGCGACGCACCCCTTCTTCGGCAAGCTGACCTACGTCCGGGTGTACTCGGGCAAGGTCGACTCCGGCAGCCAGGTCATCAACGCCACCAAGGGCAAGAAGGAGCGGCTGGGCAAGCTGTTCCAGATGCACTCCAACAAGGAGAACCCGGTGGAGACCGCCTCGGCGGGGCACATCTACGCGGTGATCGGGCTCAAGGACACCACCACCGGTGACACCCTGAGCGACCCGAACCAGCAGATCGTGCTGGAGTCGATGACCTTCCCCGACCCGGTCATCGAGGTGGCCATCGAGCCTAAGACGAAGAGCGACCAGGAGAAGTTGTCGCTGTCGATCCAGAAGCTCGCCGAGGAGGACCCGACGTTCAAGGTGCACCTGGATCAGGAGACCGGCCAGACCGTGATCGGCGGGATGGGCGAGCTGCACCTGGACATCCTGGTGGACCGGATGCGCCGCGAGTTCAAGGTCGAGGCCAACGTCGGTAAGCCGCAGGTGGCTTACAAGGAGACCATCCGGCGGGTGGCGCAGAACGTCGAGTTCACCCACAAGAAGCAGACGGGTGGCTCGGGCCAGTTCGCGAAGGTCATCATCAACCTGGAGCCATTCACCGGCGAAGACGGTGCAACCTACGAGTTCGAGAACAAGGTCACCGGTGGCCGCATCCCGCGCGAGTACATCCCGTCGGTGGACGCCGGAGCCCAGGACGCGATGCAGTACGGCGTGCTGGCCGGCTACCCGCTGGTGAACTTGAAGGTCACTCTGCTCGACGGGGCGTTCCACGAGGTCGACTCGTCGGAGATGGCGTTCAAGATCGCCGGTTCGCAGGTGCTGAAAAAGGCTGCGCAGCAAGCGCAGCCGGTGATCCTGGAACCGATCATGGCCGTCGAGGTCACCACACCCGAGGACTACATGGGTGACGTGATCGGCGACCTGAACTCCCGCCGTGGCCAGATCCAGGCCATGGAGGAGCGAAGCGGTGCGCGCGTCGTCAAGGCGCATGTGCCGCTGTCGGAGATGTTCGGCTACGTCGGCGACCTGAGGTCCAAGACTCAAGGCCGGGCGAATTACTCCATGGTGTTCGACTCGTACGCCGAAGTGCCGGCGAACGTGTCGAAGGAGATCATCGCCAAAGCGACGGGTCAGTAAAAATCTGCTGGGAGTAATCTTGCCGGGTCATTGGAATGCCTGGGACGCGGCACAACTGAAAACACCAACACTGCTTTAACAAGCACCAACTAGTCCAGGAGGACACAGAAGTGGCGAAGGCGAAGTTCGAGCGGACGAAGCCGCACGTCAACATCGGGACCATTGGTCACGTTGACCACGGCAAGACCACGCTGACCGCGGCTATCACCAAGGTTCTGCACGACAAGTACCCCAACCTGAACGAGTCCCGCGCGTTCGACCAGATCGACAACGCGCCCGAGGAGCGTCAGCGCGGTATCACCATCAACATCTCCCACGTGGAGTACCAGACCGAGAAGCGTCACTACGCCCACGTGGACGCCCCGGGTCACGCGGACTACATCAAGAACATGATCACCGGTGCGGCCCAGATGGACGGCGCCATCCTGGTGGTGGCCGCCACCGACGGCCCGATGCCGCAGACCCGTGAGCACGTGCTGCTGGCCCGTCAGGTCGGCGTGCCCTACATCCTGGTCGCGCTGAACAAGGCCGACATGGTCGACGACGAGGAGCTGCTGGAGCTCGTCGAGATGGAGGTCCGCGAACTGCTGGCCGCCCAGGAGTTCGACGAGGACGCCCCCGTCGTGCGGGTCTCGGCGCTCAAGGCGCTCGAGGGCGACGCCAAGTGGGTCGAGTCGGTCGAGCAGTTGATGGAGGCCGTCGACGAGTCGATCCCGGACCCGGTCCGCGAGACGGAGAAGCCGTTCCTGATGCCCGTCGAGGACGTCTTCACCATCACCGGTCGTGGCACGGTGGTCACGGGCCGTGTCGAGCGCGGCATCATCAACGTCAACGAAGAGGTCGAGATCGTCGGTATCAAGCCGACCAGCACCAAGACCACCGTCACCGGCGTCGAGATGTTCCGCAAGCTGCTCGACCAGGGTCAGGCCGGCGACAACGTCGGGCTGTTGCTGCGCGGTATCAAGCGTGAGGACGTCGAGCGCGGTCAGGTCGTGACCAAGCCCGGCACCACCACCCCGCACACCGAGTTCGAGGGCCAGGTCTACATCCTGTCCAAGGACGAGGGCGGTCGGCACACGCCGTTCTTCAACAACTACCGTCCGCAGTTCTACTTCCGCACCACCGACGTGACCGGTGTGGTGACGCTGCCGGAGGGCACCGAAATGGTGATGCCCGGTGACAACACCAACATCTCGGTGAAGCTGATCCAGCCCGTCGCCATGGACGACGGCCTGCGGTTCGCGATCCGCGAGGGTGGCCGCACCGTCGGCGCCGGCCGGGTCGTCAAGATCATCAAGTAATTCGAATCGCCGCAAAGCCCGGATTGCCGACTCGGCAATCCGGGCTTTGCGCGTTGGGCGGGCTGGGACCAAAGCGGACGAGTCCCTGCGGCGGTGGCGCGACCTGGTTTACGATTTGCCCATCTTTTCCTGACCGTAGCGTTGCGGGGGGTTGGCAATGTCGTTCGTTCAAGCGACGCCCGAATTCGTCGAGGCCGCGGCGGGGGACCTGGCCAGCATCGGGTCGACGATCACCTCTGCCAACACCGCCGCGATGGGTCCGACGTCGAGCGTGCTGGCTCCCGGCGCCGACGAGGTGTCGGTGAGCATCGCCGCCCTCTTCGATGCGCACTCCCAGGTGTATCAGGCGCTCAGCGCCCAGGCGACCGCGTTTCACAGCCAGTTCGTGGAGTTGATGAACGGCGGTGCGGCGCAGTACGCGTTCGCGGAGGCCGCCAACACCGCGCCGCTGCAGGCCGCGGCGGCCCAGGCGTCGGTGGCCGCGCAGGTACCGGCGGTGAGCGCCGGCGCCGTGGGTACGTCCGCGCCGGCCGTGCCCGCCGGACCGCTCGCGGCGGGGATGGCGCCGGCCGCCGCGCCGCCTGCACCGGCCGGCCCGCCGGTTGCGGCCACACCGGCGGGATCGGCGACGCTGGCCTCGGCCACCACGCCGGCCGGCGCGGCGCGGGTGGTGACACCGGCTTACGCGCCGGCCAGCTCTGCCGCCACCGTCCAGCCGGCGGCATCGCCGGTATCGGTGGCGACATCGGCCGCCGCTCCCGCCGCGGCCGCGCAGGCCGGGGTGCCGCCGCAGACCTCCGCGGCCCCGGCGATGCCGGTGTCGGCGCGCGCCGTACCGCACGCCGAGGCCGCCGCGCAGCCGGGGCCCCCGGCGGGCACGCCGGTCAAACGGGTGCCGGTCGTGCCCCCCGAACGGTGACCTGACGCGGTTTGCGCGTAATTCGTTCGCCGCGGCCCGGTGAGCGCTAATCTGACACCGATTCCCCAGCAAGCCGAGGAGGGGCATGTGTTAGCGCGCTACCTGAAGGCACAGTTGATCGTTTTGCTGTGCGGCGGCCTGGTCGGACCGATCTTCTTGATCGTGTACTTCAACCTGGGGCAAGACAGCCTGCTGCAGTGGATGTTCTACGTCGGTCTGCTGGTCGCCGTGGCCGACGTGTTGGTCGCGCTCGCGTTGGCGAACTACGGCGCCAAGTCGTCGGCCAAGGCGGCCGCGCTCGAGCAGAACGGGGTGCTGGCGCTCGCGCAGATCACCGGGATCACCGAAACCGGAACATGGGTGAACAACCAGCAGGTCGTCAAGGTGCGCCTGCACATCGCCGGTCCCGGAATCCTGCCGTTCGACAGCGAAGACCGGGTGATCGCCAGCGTCACCCGGCTCGGCAACCTCAACGCCCGCAAGGTGGTGGTTCTGGTCAACCCAACCACCAGCGAATACCGGATCGACTGGGAGCGAAGCGCTTTGGTCAACGGGCTGGTGCCCGCGCAGTTCACCGTGGCCGAGGACAACAAGACCTACGACCTCAGCGGGCAGGCCGGCCCGCTGATGGAAATCCTGCAGATCCTCAAGGCCAACAACGTCGCGCTCAATCAGATGGTCGACATCCGGTCGAACCCGGCCCTGCGCGGCCAGATCCAGGCGGTGGTCCGCCGAGCGGTCGAACAGCAGACCCCTGCCCCGCAACCGGCTCCGGCCGGCGCGCCCGCCGCGGTGGTCACGCCTCCCGAGCCGTCGATCGCGGCGCGGTTGCAAGAACTGAAGGATCTGCACGCCAGCGGGGCGCTGACCGACGACGAATACGCCAGCCGGCGCGCGTCGATCATCTCCGAAATCTAGGCGCCCGTCCGGCAACGCCGGGTGAATTAGAACACGTTTCAGTTGCGCTGCTAGCCTGGCTTGATCTATCGGCGGTCGAAGGGGTTACACGTGGCTGGACAGGCCGGATCACTGCAGGGACGGGTCGCATTCATCACCGGTGCCGCCCGCGGGCAGGGACGCTCGCACGCCGTGCGGCTGGCCCGCGAAGGCGCCGACATCATCGCGCTCGACATCTGCGGGCCGGCGTCCGCAAGCGTGACCTACCCGCCGGCCACCCGCGAAGACCTCGACGAGACCGCCCGCCTGGTGGAGAACGAGGGGCGCAAGGTCTTGAGCCGCGAGGTCGACATCCGCGACGACGCCGCGCTTCGGGATCTCGTCGCCGACGGGATCGAGCAGTTCGGCCGGCTCGACGTCGTGGTGGCCAACGCCGGAGTGCTGAGCTGGGGCCGCATTTGGGAGCTGACCGACGAGCAGTGGGACACGGTCATCGGGGTCAACCTGACCGGCACCTGGCGCACGCTGCGCGCCACCGTGCCCGCGATGATCGACGCGGGAAACGGCGGCTCCATAATCGTGGTCAGCTCGTCGGCGGGCATCAAGGCCACACCGGGCAACGGCCACTACTCGGCCAGCAAGCACGGACTCACGGCGCTCACCAACACGCTCGCCATCGAGCTCGGCGAATTCGGCATCCGGGTCAACTCCATCCACCCGTACTCGGTGGACACCCCGATGATCGAACCCGAGGCGATGATGGAGATTTTCGCCAAGCATCCCACCTTCATCCACAGCTTTCCGCCAATGCCGGTGCAGCCCAACGGATTCATGGCGGCCGATGAAGTGGCCGACGTGGTGGCGTGGCTCGCCGGGGAAGGCTCGGGCACCCTCACCGGCACGCAGATCCCCGTGGATAAGGGTGCACTCAAGTACTGAGCGGCCATCGTGCTAAGAACACCACGTGAGTAGTGACGAAAGCGCCAACAACGGGATCGTGATCGTCGGCGGCGGATTGGCCGCCGCGCGCACCGCCGAGCAGCTGCGGAAGGCGGAGTATTCCGGGCCCATCACGATCGTCAGCGACGAGGTGCACCTGCCCTACGACCGCCCGCCGCTGTCCAAAGAGGTGCTGCGCAAAGAGGTCGACGACACCGCGCTCAAACCGCGCGAGTGGTACGACGAGAACGGCATCACCCTGCGACTGGGCTCGGCCGCGACGAGCCTGGACACCGCCGCGCAGACGGTGACTCTAAACGACGGGACGACGCTTAGCTACGCCGAACTCGTCATCGCCACCGGCCTGGTGCCCCGCCGCATCCCGGCCATCCCGGATCTCGAGGGCATCCGCGTGCTGCGGTCCTTCGACGAGAGCCTGGCGCTGCGCGAGCACGCGTCGGCGGCGCAACGCGCCGTGGTCATCGGCGCCGGCTTCATCGGCTGCGAGGTGGCGGCCAGCCTGCGCAGCCTGGGCGTGGACGTGGTGCTGGTGGAGCCGCAGCCGACGCCGCTGGCCGCAGTGCTCGGCGAGCAGATCGGGCAGCTGGTCGCGCGGCTGCACCGTGCCGAAGGTGTCGACGTTCGCCTCGGGGTCGGGGTGGCCGAGGTGCGCGGCGACTCGCACGTCGAGGCGGTGGTGCTGAGCGACGGTACCGAATTGCCGGCCGACATCGTGGTGGTCGGCATCGGGTCGCGCCCGGCGACCGAATGGCTTGAAGGCAGCGGCGTCGAGGTCGACAACGGCGTCATCTGCGACGAGGCCGGACGCACCAGCGCGCCGAACGTCTGGGCCCTCGGCGACGTCGCATCGTGGCGTGACGCGACGGGACACCAAGGGCGCGTGGAACATTGGAGCAACGTCGCCGATCAGGCACGGGCCGTGGTGCCCGCGTTGCTGGGTCAGGACGTGCCGTCGGTGGTGGTCGTCCCCTACTTCTGGAGCGACCAATACGACGTCAAGATCCAGTGCCTGGGTGAGCCGGAAGCCGGCGACATCGTCCATATCGTCGAGGACGACGGCCGCAAGTTCCTGGCCTACTACGAACGCGACGGGGCGCTGGTCGGGGTGGTCGGCGGTGGGATGCCCGGCAAGGTAATGAAGGTTCGGGCCAAGATCGCCGCGGCCGTACCCATCGCGGAAGTGCTTGGCTGACACGGACTTTCGCTCGCTCGACTGCGCCGGATCATTGCCAGTCCACCGGCGGGCCATGCGGATGACATTCGCCCAGCACCTGCGGACCGCCCCCCGGCCAGACGCGGGCACGCACCAGGAACTTGATCGGTGCGCCCGGCCCGTCACGCGCGGGCTCCATCGTGAGGTGGACGAACGGCGAGCGCGCATCGGCGCACGCGGCCAGCGAGTCCAGATGGGCGCGCACGGCGCCGCGTTCCTCGGCGGACAGATACTGCCAGGTGATCGAATGCCACAGGACAGTCAGCGCCCCGTCGGCCAGCGTCAGGCCGGCGACCGCGTCGGCCGCCGTGCGGCGCTCGAGCACGGCCGGGACCCGGCGGGCCACCTCGATGGCGCCGCGCAGCCGCGCCAGCCGGGCACCCTGATCGGGCCACACGTAGCTCAGCACCGTCAGCTCCCCGTCGGCGTCACCGACGTCGACGGGCGCGATGTCATAGCCGTGGCGCGCCACGATCCGCACGTCGCGCCGGGGTGGCAGCGCGCCGCGCCATGCGTCGTCGATGGTCACCGGCGAGTCGTCCGGCCCCCACTGCCCACCGGCGAACCCGTAACGGTAGTGATCGCCGCGCAGGTTCAGCCCCGCGCTCGACCCGATCTCGTAAAGCCTTATCGGCAAGCCGAATTCGTGGTTGATGTGCAGCAGGCCGCCGATCAGGGCGGCCGATCGGCCCACCTCGTTGGTCTGCGGTGGGTGGCCGAGCGCCGCGCGCAGCACGTCGACGTGACCGGCGGCCGTGTCGAGGATTTCCGGCCAGGCGGACCGGGCGTCCCATCGGCCCCCGGTGCTGGGGTAGAAGCGGCGCAACCGCGCCGCCCGGCCGTCGAGCACCAGTCGGTGTAGCCCGCCGAGCAACCGCAGCGGCACCGCGTCGCGCGACGGCGCGTCCTCGCGCCCGGACAAGACGGTCGCGAAGATGCCGCCGGCTTCGACGTCGCCGGCCACCAACTCGAACAGCTCGCCATACATCGGCGATCCCGACGAGGCGCAGAAGCTGCCCTGTGATCGCAGGGTGTGCAGCAGGTGCTCGGCCGTCACCTGCCCCACCCGTCCAGCCCCGCGCCTACGACGTCGAAGGCATTGCCCAGGGCGACCGGCAGCGGTACGGATTCGTCGCTCAGCCAGTGTTCGTATGCCGACAAGGCCACCCCGAGCATCGTCCAGGCGACCGTCTGGGGCGTCAGATCGGTGGTCTTGCAGTCCAGCCGGCGCGCCACGAATCCCGCGATCACCTCCCGCCAGCCCGCATACATCGTCATCGAATACGCTTGCAGCTCAGCGGTTTGCAGGATCACCCGCATGCGCTGGCGGTGGCGGGCCATCTCGGATTCGTCAAACGTGTTGAACGCCAACAACGCAGCGCGCAGCGCATCGCCCAGGCGCACGTCAGCATCGACGTCGTCGAGCAAATCGCGCAGGTGGGCAAGGTGGTTGTCGAAGTCGCCCCACGGAATGGCGTTCTTGGATGCGTAATACCGGAACAGGGTCCGGCGGGAGATGCCCGCGGCCTCCGCGACATCGTCGACGCTCACGTCGGCGAAACCGCGGGCCGCGAACATGTCGATCGCGACGTCGGTGATGTGGTGCGGGGTGGTCGAGCGGCGCCTGCCCACCCGCGGCTGCGGCACCATCAGACCCCGCCCTTCCATTTCGGCACTCGATGCCATATTCTGACGGCGAGTGTGACTCAGCTCCCATCGTTGTCAAGACCGGACGAAAGGCAAGCCCCGTGGACCACGAGACCGAAACCGACACCCAGCTCGTCGCCGAGACCCTGGTCGAAGAGGTGTCCATCGACGGCATGTGCGGGGTCTACTGACCGTGCCCGCGCCCGCGCAGGCTCGGACGCCGACGTCGTTCGATCCTGATCGCGGCTGGCGATTGCACCCGCAGGTGGCGGTTCGGCCGGAACCGTTCGGCGCGCTGCTCTACCACTTCGGTACCCGCAAGCTGTCGTTCCTGAAGAACCGCACCATCCTCACCGTGGTGCAGTCGCTGGCCGACCACGCCGACGTCCGGGCCGCCTGCCGCGCGGCGGGAGTGGACGACGCCGCGCAGGCGCCGTATCTGCACGCGCTGGGGGTGCTCGTCGAGTCCAACATGCTGGTGCCCCGGAAGGACGATCAATGACAACAGCGGCCCCTGTACCCCGGCTGATCGAGCAGTTCGAGCGCGGGCTGGACGCGCCGATCTGCCTCACCTGGGAGCTGACGTACGCCTGCAACCTCGCCTGTGTGCACTGCCTGTCGTCGTCGGGCAAGAGGGATCCGCGGGAGCTGTCCACCCGTCAGTGCATGGACATCATCGATGAACTCGAACGCATGCAGGTGTTCTACGTCAACATCGGTGGCGGGGAACCCACTGTGCGCCAGGACTTCTGGGAGCTGGTCGACTACGCGACCGAACACCACGTCGGCGTGAAGTTCTCCACGAACGGCGTCCGGATCACGCCCGAGGTCGCCGCTCGGCTGGCCGCCAGCGACTACGTCGACGTGCAGATCTCGCTGGACGGCGCCACCGCCGAGGTCAACGACGCCGTCCGCGGCCCCGGATCGTTCGACATGGCGGTGCGAGCGCTGGAAAACCTTGCCGACGCCGGTTTCTCCGACGCCAAGATCTCCGTGGTCGTCACCCGGCACAACGTCGACCAACTCGACGAATTCGCCGCGCTGGCAAGCCGTTACGGCGCCACGCTGCGCATCACCCGGCTCCGCCCGTCCGGGCGTGGCGCCGATGTCTGGGAAGAGCTGCACCCCACCGCCGACCAGCAGGTCCAGTTGTATGACTGGCTGGTCGCCAAGGGCGAGCGGGTGCTCACCGGCGACTCGTTCTTCCACCTCGCTCCGCTCGGCCAATCCGGCGCCCTGGCCGGTCTGAACATGTGCGGCGCTGGTCGCGTCGTGTGCCTGATCGACCCGGTCGGCGACGTCTACGCGTGCCCGTTCGCCATCCACGACCGCTTCCTGGCCGGAAATGTATTGTCCGACAGCGGTTTCTCCAACGTCTGGAAAAACGCCCCGCTGTTCCGCGAGCTGCGCGAGCCCCAGTCGGCGGGCGCGTGCGGCAGCTGCGGGCACTACGACAGCTGCCGGGGCGGATGCATGGCCGCCAAATTCTTCACCGGCCTGCCGCTGGACGGACCGGACCCCGAATGCGTGCAGGGCCACAGCGTCACGGCGCTGGCGCACGACCGCGAGACGCCGCGTCCCCGCGCCGATCACTCCCGCGGCAAGCGCATCCGCCAGCCGGTGCCGCTCACGCTGTCGCTGCGACCACCGGCGGTCACGCCGGCCGCGCCGCCTGCGCGCATGTGTAACGAAAGCCCGGTGTAGCGGTGGCCGACGCATGGTTTGAAACCGTCGCCATCGCGCAGCAACGCGCCAAGCGGCGGCTGCCGAAATCGGCCTATTCGTCGCTGATTTCGGCCAGCGAGAAGGGAGTCACGGTCTCCGACAACGTGGCAGCCTACAGCGAACTCGGATTCGCGCCGCACGTGATCGGTGCGCAGGAGAAGCGCGACTTGTCGACCAGCGTTATGGGGCAAGACATTTCGCTACCCGTGCTGATCTCACCGACCGGCGTGCAGGCGGTGCACCCCGACGGCGAGGTCGCCGTGGCGCGTGCCGCCGCGGCCCGGGGCACCGCCATGGGGCTGTCATCGTTCGCCAGCAAGCCGATCGAAGAGGTCATCGCGGCGAACCCCAAGGTGTTCTTTCAGGTGTACTGGCTGGGTGACCGCGACGCGATCGCCGCGCGGGTCGAGCGCGCTCGCGCCGCCGGGGCGGTGGGGCTGATCGTCACCACCGACTGGAGCTTCTCCCACGGCCGGGACTGGGGCAGCCCGTCGATCCCGGAGAAGATGGACTTCAAGACCATCGTCAAGATGAGCCCGGAGGTCATCACCAAACCGCGGTGGTTCCTGCAGTGGGCTAAGACCATGCGGCCCCCGGAGCTGCGGGTGCCCAACCAGGCCCGCCGCGGTGAGCCGGGGCCCCCGTTCTTTCAGGCGTACGGGGAGTGGATGGGCACTCCGCCGCCGACCTGGGAGGACATCGCCTGGCTGCGCGAGCTGTGGGGCGGCCCGTTCATGCTCAAGGGCGTGATGCGCGTCGATGACGCCAAAAAGGCGGTGGACGCCGGGGTTTCGGCCATTTCGGTCTCGAATCACGGTGGCAACAATCTGGACGGCACGCCGGCCTCGATCCGTGCCCTGCCCGCGGTGGCGGCCGCCGTCGGCGATCAGATCGAGGTGCTGCTCGACGGCGGCGTCCGGCGCGGCAGCGACGTCGTCAAGGCCGTCGCGTTGGGAGCGCGCGCGGTGATGATCGGCCGCGCCTATCTGTGGGGGCTGGCCGCGGCCGGCCAACCGGGCGTGGAGAACGTTCTCGACATCTTGCGGGGCGGCATCGACTCGGCGCTGATGGGTCTCGGGTTGTCCTCGGTTCACGACCTCGGACCCGACCACGTCCTGGTGCCGTCCGGATTCACCCGGGCGCTGGGCGTGCCCTCGGGCGGCGCGTAGGGAAAGCCTGGCCATGCCGGGCGGACATCTCCGGATTAAGTGACGCGGCCGCAAATCGTGATACGGGCGGGGTAACCGTGACGGACGAGCCCACGATTCGAACGCCCGGTGAACGGCCGGAGAAAAAAAGTTATTTTCAAGCTCCAACAATTGGTGCACGCCAGGTGAATTCGTCCTACCATCACCGAGTGTCCGTACTCGGCGACTTGGGAACCGCGACGTCGAGCCAGCTATCGAGCATGTCGGCGTCGGTATTGGTTCCGCTGGGGTCGACCGAACAACACGGCCCGCACCTGCCGCTGGACACCGACACCCGGATCGCGACGGCGGTCGCCGTCGGCGCTGCGCCGCGCCTCGGACCCGACTGGCTGGTGGCGCCCGCCGTCGCCTACGGCGCCAGCGGCGAGCACCAGAGTTTCGCCGGAACGGTCTCGCTGGGCACCGAGGCGTTGACGTTGCTGCTGGTCGAGTACGGCAGGTCAGCGGCCGCCTGGGCCCGGCGCCTGGTCTTCGTCAACGGTCACGGCGGCAACGTCACGGCGTGCAGCCGGGCGGTGGCCCGGTTGCGCGCCGAGGGCCGCGACGTCGGCTGGTCTGCCTGCCTGGCCGCCGGCGGCGACGCCCACGCCGGCCATACCGAAACATCACTGTTGCTGCACATCTCACCGGCCGTCGTCCGGACCGACGAGTGGGTGCCGGGCAACGTCGCACCCCTGCCCGAGCTGCTCGGGTCGATGCGCCGTGGGGGAGTCGCGGCGGTCAGCCCGGTCGGCGTGCTGGGCGACCCGACCACCGCCACCGCCGCCGAGGGCGAGCGGATCCTGACCGAGATGGTCGACGGGTGTGTCCGTCGAGTCGTCCGCTGGCGCCCCGGGCCGGACGGGATGCTCAGGTGACCGCGCCCCGGCTGCCGAACGGGTTCGCCGTTCAGGTCGACCGCCGCGTGCGGGTGCTCGGCGACGGCTCGGCGCTGCTCGGCGGTTCGCCGACCCGGCTGCTGAAGTTGGCCCCCGCCGCGCAGGACATGCTCTCGGATGGCCGGCTGAAGGTGCGCGACGACCTCAGCGCCCAGCTTGCCCGCACGCTGCTGGACGCCACGGTGGCACATCCGCGGCCCGCCGGTGGGCCGTCACACCATGACGTGACGGTGGTAATCCCGGTGCGCGACAACCTTTCTGGAGTGCGCCGCTTGGTCAGCTCCCTGCGTGGGCTGCGCATCGTCGTGGTGGACGACGGCTCGTTTCCTCCCGTCGAACCGGAAGATTTCGTCGGCGCGCACTGTGACATCGAGGTGCTGCGCCACCACCGCAGCAAGGGCCCGGCGGCGGCCCGCAACACCGGGCTGGCGGCCTGCCGGACGGACTTCGTCGCCTTCCTGGACTCCGATGTCGCGCCGCGCCGGGGCTGGCTGGAGGCCCTGCTCGGTCACTTCTGCGATCCCACGGTCGGCCTGGTCGCGCCCCGCATCGTGGGCCTGTCGCACAACGAGAACGTCGTGGCGCGCTACGAGGCGGTGCACTCCTCGCTCGACCTCGGGGAGCGTGAAGCGCCCGTGCTGCCGCATAGCACGGTGTCCTACGTGCCCAGCGCGGCGATCATCTGCCGGTGCGCGGCGATCCGGGGGGTCGGCGGGTTCGACGAGACCCTGCAGTCCGGCGAGGACGTCGACCTGTGTTGGCGGCTCATCGAGGCCGGCGTTCGGCTGCGCTACGAGCCGATCGCGCTGGTCGCCCACGACCACCGCACCGAGTTGCGGGATTGGCTTGCGCGCAAAGCCTTTTACGGCGGTTCGGCGGCCCCGCTCTCGGTACGCCACCCGGACAAGACGGCCCCGGTGGTGATTTCCGGCTGGGCGCTGATGACGTGGATCCTAATGGCGTTCGGGTCCACCCTGTCGCGGCTGGTGTCCGTGGTCTTCGCCGTGCTGACCGGTCACCGGATCGCGCGGGCGATGCGCAACGCCGAGACGTCGATGACCGATGTCGCGATGATCGCTGGACGCGGCCTGTGGTCCGCGGCGTTGCAGCTGGCGTCCGCGCTGTGCCGGCACTACTGGCCGCTGGCGTTGCTCGCCGCGGCCATGTCGCGTCACTTCCGGCGGGTCGTTCTGGTCGCGGCCGTCATGGACGGGGTGGTCGACTGGCTTCGCCGCCGCGACGCCATCAGCGACGATGTCGAACCGATCGGGCTGCCGACCTACCTGGTCCTCAAACGCGTCGACGACCTGGCGTACGGGCTCGGGTTGTGGTGGGGTGTGCTACGGGAGCGCAACGCGCGCGCCCTGAAGCCCCAGATCCGGAGTTAACCACCACCTTGACCGCAGCCGCCTCGCACAGCGATGTGCTGATCGTCGGCGCCGGTAGTGCAGGATCGGTTGTTGCGGAACGCCTTTCCGCCGATCCGCGGTGCACGGTGACGGTCCTCGAGGCGGGCCCGGCGCTCGACGACCCCGGACTGCTCGCCCAGACGGCCAACGGGTTGCAGTTGCCGATCGGCGCCGGCAGTCCGCTGGTCCAGCGCTACCAGACCCGGCTCACCGACGAACCGGTCCGCCAGCACCCGCTGGTGCGCGGGGCGACGGTGGGCGGATCGGGCGCCATCAACGGCGGCTACTTCTGCCGCGGGTTGCCGCGGGACTTCGATCGCCTCGCCATCGAGGGCTGGGGATGGTCCGACGTGCTGGACAGCTTCCGCGCCATCGAGAACGACCTGGACTTCGATGGTCCCGCCCACGGCAACAGCGGGCCCATCCAGGTGCGCCGCACGCACGAAATGACCGGGACCACCGAGCGATTCATCGCCGCCGCCGAGCGCGCCGGATTCGGCTGGATTCCCGACCTCAATGACTGTGCGCCGGAGCACGTTTCGGGAATCGGGGCCGTCCCGCTCAACATCGTCGACGGCGTACGGCGCGGCCCCGGCGCGGGCTACCTGATCCCGGCGCTGAGCCGGCCGAACCTGCACCTGCGCGCGCGGACCCGGGTAGCAAGGCTGCGAATCGCCGGCACCGCCGTGGTCGGCGTCGATGCGGTCGGCCCGCGCGGCCGCATGACTCTGACCGCCGACCGAGTCGTGTTGTGCGCCGGTGCGATTGAGACGGCACGCCTGCTGATGCTTTCCGGTTTCGGAGAAGAAAAGACGTTGCGCGCCGCCGGCGTACCGGTGGTGGTGCCGCTGCCGGTGGGCACGTCGTTCACCGACCATGCCGAGTGGGTGCTGCCCACCGAATGGGCGGTGGCACCCGGACGGCCCGTGCTCGAGGTGGTGCTCTGCACGGCCGACGATCTCGAGATCAGGCCTTACACAGGCGGATTCGTCGCGATGACCGGTGACGGCACCGCCGGGCATGCCGACTGGCCCCACATCGGGGTGGTGCTGATGCAGCCACGCGCGCGCGGGCGCATTTCGCTGGTCTCGGCCGATCCCGACGTGGCGCCGCGGATCGAACACCGCTACGACAGCGAGCCCGAAGACGTGGCGGCGCTGCGCCGCGGCAGCGAGCTGGCCCGCGAATTGTCCGGCGGCACAATCGATGCCGCGGCGGCAATCTGGTCGACGTCCCAACACCTGTGCGGCACCGCACCGATGGGCCCCGACGCCGACCCGCGCGCCGTCGTCGACTCCCGCTGCCGGGTGCTCGGCATCGACAACCTGTGGGTGATCGACGGCTCTATCCTCCCCGCGATCACCAGCCGCGGCCCGCACGCCACGATCGTGATGATCGGGCACCGCGCCGCAAAGTTCGTTCAGTGATGGCGAGAGCAGTGGGCGGGCCGCGACGCGGTCACCGAAAGCGGCGACCAGGCAGCGGCCCGCCCGAAGAGACCGCGGAGATCATGCGGTCCACGTAGATGGCCACGACAAGTGGCTGTGCGCGCGCAGATGTGCGTCGCGCGAACGATGCGTCGCAATATTCGTGGACGGCACGACCGCCATCTCATTGTTCGATAGCTCGTGCTTGTCTTTGGTCAGTTACCTCCTCTCGCCGAAGTGCGAAAGACGTTGGCATGACGGAGGCGAACGCTCCCGCGCACTGATCGCCGTGCATGCCGGCTGAACCACGCTCGTAACGCCCATCAACACCACATCCACCTCGGGAGTACAGAGATGATTTGTATCTGTCGATATATATCTCTGATACCAGATACGGCGAGCGGTCGCAAGTATTTCGCGGCGGTGTCTTACGCGTTGAATCCACTGTTGGACAACGGCATTGGGGCTGGGGCGTTCAGTGACGCGACGGCAGCCGTCGCACCGGGCGAACAGCCGGACGTCCAGCAGTGGTTGCCTGCAACGCCAGGCGCAATTCGAGGCCGCCCAACCCCGCGGCGATCACCGCGCCGACGACGAGCCCGCCCCACACCACCAGGGCTACGGCGATGCGGGCGACGGCCGGCGTCCAGTTTCGTGCCCGCAGGCTGTCGTCGACGCCGCTCGCGTCAGTACGCTGGTGCTGGTCAGACCGAACGAGGGTGTCGACCATGCGGTGCGCTCTTAGCGAGGGTGCGAGTTTCGAGACCAATAGTCTTATAGGTAGACCGATAGTCTCGTGTTGGAACCGGGAGGTGGGTCACAATTACCGCCGAGACGTCCGACCCGCGCCCCGCGCGGTCGCGGGCCAGGCTGCTGGAAGCCGCCGTCACGCTGTTGCGTGCCGGGGGTCCCAGCGCGGTGACCGTCGACGCCGTGACCCGCACCGCCAACGTCGCCAGGGCGACCCTGTATCGCCACTTCCCGAGCGGAAACGATTTACTGGCAGCCGCTTTCAACAGCCTGATTCCGGCGTCGCCCGCCCCGCCGGCGGAGGGTTCGCTGCGCGACCGCCTGATCGCGGTGGTGCTGGCCCAGGCCGAATCCGTGGCGCAGGCGCCCACCCTCATGACCGCGATGTCGTGGCTGGCGCTGGGACGTGATCTGGAGGGCCTGCCCGAGCCGCGGCGCAGCGGCAACGCCGACAGCGCGGCGATCACCACCCTGCGCGAGCGCATCGCCCAGCAGTACGCGGAGCCCTTCGATGCCATCTTCGACAGCCCACAGGCCGCCGAGCTGGGGGAGGTGGACCGGTCGCGGGCGATCGCCCTGCTCATCGGCCCGCTGGTGCTGGGCCGCCTGTCCACCCTGCCCGATTTCGACTACCGCCAGTGCGCGCTGGCCGCCGTCGACGGCTTCTTACATGTGCAGTGCGGCAGGGCGGGCGCGGCCGACGTCGAATCGGCCGGGGCGTAAGCGTCTGCCGCCCGCCGCCTGGAGCCTTCTGACCAGCCGGTTTGGGCTCCGGCGTCACCCTCGTCGAGTCGGGTGCGGGGGATTCGGCCCGAGATCGCGGCCGAATTTTGTCGGGGCACGATCTTCAGGCATACTGTTCAGGTTGCCTTGAGCCGGGTTTGCGCCTGGTCGGGCATACGACCAGCGTCCAAACGGGCGCGTCCGGTCCCATCCTTTGAGAGCGACGAATTTCGATCGCGGATGAGGCTGCGTGAGGGTGACACGCCCGACCGCGGGGGCCGGTGGACCACGACAGGTAAACAGCGGCGCAGTATCCGGCGCAACGCTCGATCGGCCCAGAGTTGGCCGGCCCGATCGGCGCGCCGGTGGCACCAGGCCCGGATTCGGGCCTCAACAGGAGTGAGGGTAGGAGAAGCGTGGCGGGACAGAAGATCCGCATCAGGCTTAAGGCCTACGACCATGAGGCTATTGACGCGTCGGCGCGCAAGATCGTCGAGACCGTCGTCCGCACGGGTGCCAGTGTTGTAGGTCCGGTGCCGCTGCCGACTGAGAAGAACGTGTATTGCGTCATCCGCTCCCCGCACAAGTACAAGGACTCGCGGGAGCACTTCGAGATGCGCACGCACAAGCGGCTGATCGACATCCTCGACCCGACGCCGAAGACCGTCGACGCGCTGATGCGCATCGACCTTCCGGCCAGTGTCGACGTCAACATCCAGTAGGAGATCCAGACTCATGGCAAGAAAAGGCATTCTGGGTACCAAGCTGGGCATGACGCAGGTGTTCGACGAGAACAACAGGGTCGTGCCGGTGACGGTCGTCAAGGCCGGCCCGAACGTGGTGACCCGGATCCGTACCCCCGAGCGCGACGGCTACAGCGCCGTGCAGCTGGCCTACGGCGAGATCAGTCCCCGCAAGGTCAACAAGCCGGTGACCGGTCAGTACGCCGCCGCGGGGGTGAACCCGCGCCGGTTCCTGGCCGAGCTGCGGCTGGAGAACCCCGAGGCGGTCGCCGACTACGAGGTCGGCCAGGAGCTGACGGCGGAGATCTTCGCCGACGGCGCCTACGTCGACGTCACGGGCACCTCGAAGGGCAAGGGCTTCGCCGGCACCATGAAGCGGCACGGCTTCCGTGGTCAGGGCGCCAGCCACGGTGCCCAGGCGGTGCACCGCCGCCCGGGCTCGATCGGTGGCTGCGCCACCCCCGCCCGGGTGTTCAAGGGCACCCGGATGTCGGGCCGGATGGGTAGCGACCGGGTGACCGTCCAGAACCTGTTGGTGCACAAGGTCGATACCGAGAACGGCGTGCTGCTGATCAAGGGCGCGGTCCCCGGCCGCACCGGTGGACTCGTCGTGGTCCGCAGCGCGGTCAAACGAGGTGAGAAGTGATGGCACAAGGCTCCAAGACGCTCAAGATCGACGTCAAGACGCCGGCGGGCAAGGTCGAGGGCTCGATCGAGCTGCCGGCCGAATTGTTCGACGCGCCGGCCAATATCGCGCTGATGCACCAGGTCGTCACCGCGCAGCGGGCGGCGGCTCGCCAGGGCACGCACTCGACCAAGACGCGCGGCGACGTCAGCGGCGGTGGCCGTAAGCCGTACCGGCAGAAGGGAACCGGGCGGGCCCGCCAGGGTTCGACGCGGGCCCCGCAGTTCACCGGCGGTGGCGTCGTGCACGGTCCCAAGCCCCGCGACTACAGTCAGCGCACCCCCAAGAAGATGATCGCCGCGGCGTTGCGCGGCGCGTTGTCCGACCGGGCCCGCAACGGCCGCATTCACGCGATCACCGAGCTGGTCTCCGGTCAGACGCCGTCCACCAAGAACGCCAGGGCGTTCCTGGGCACGCTGACCGACCGCAAGCGGGTGCTGGTCGTGATCGGCCGCAGCGACGAGGCCGGCGCCAAGAGCGTGCGCAACCTGCCGGGCGTGCACATCCTGGCCCCCGACCAGCTCAACACCTATGACGTGCTGCGCTCGGACGACGTGGTGTTCAGCGTCGAGGCGCTAAACGCCTACATCGCCGGGGCCACCGGCGGTGCCGCCGATAAAGATGTGGAGGTTTCGGCGTAAATGGCGACCATCACTGACCCCCGCGACATCATTCTGGGCCCGGTCATCTCGGAGAAGTCGTATTCGTTGCTCGACGACAACGTGTACACGTTTGTGGTGCACCCCGATTCGAACAAGACGCAGATCAAGATCGCCGTCGAGAAGATCTTCTCCGTCAAGGTCGCGTCGGTGAACACCGCGAACCGGCAAGGTAAGCGGAAGCGCACCAGGACCGGGTTCGGCAAGCGCAAGAGCACCAAGCGGGCCATCGTCACGCTGGCGCCGGGTAGCAAGCCGATCGATCTGTTCGGGGCACCGGCGTAGCCGCCGCGAGAGGAAACCTGATTAGACATGGCAATTCGTAAGTACAAGCCGACGAGCCCCGGCCGTCGCGGCTCGAGCGTGTCCGATTTCTCCGAGGTCACCCGTTCCACCCCGGAGAAGTCGCTGGTGCGCCCGCTGCACGGCCACGGTGGGCGAAACGCGCACGGCCGCATCACCACCCGCCACAAGGGTGGTGGCCATAAGCGCGCCTATCGGGTGATCGACTTCCGCCGCAACGACAAGGACGGCGTGAACGCGAAGGTCGCGCACATCGAGTACGACCCGAACCGGACCGCCAACATCGCGTTGCTGCACTTCCTGGACGGCGAGAAGCGCTACATCATTGCGCCGCAGGGACTTTCACAGGGCGACGTGGTGGAGTGCGGCCCGAACGCGGACATCAAGCCGGGTAATAACCTGCCGCTGCGCAACATCCCGGCCGGTACCGTGATCCACGCCGTCGAACTGCGACCGGGCGGTGGCGCCAAGCTGGCGCGGTCGGCTGGGTCGAGCATCCAGCTGCTCGGTAAAGAGGGCACCTACGCGTCGCTGCGTATGCCCAGCGGTGAGATCCGCCGCGTCGACGTGCGCTGCCGCGCCACTGTCGGCGAGGTCGGCAACGCCGAGCAGGCGAACATCAACTGGGGCAAGGCCGGCCGGATGCGGTGGAAGGGCAAGCGCCCTTCGGTTCGTGGTGTGGTCATGAACCCGGTGGACCACCCGCACGGTGGTGGTGAGGGTAAGACCTCCGGTGGTCGTCACCCGGTGAGCCCGTGGGGCAAGCCCGAGGGCCGCACCCGCCACCCGAACAAGGCCAGTAACAAGCTCATTGTCCGACGCCGGCGCACCGGCAAGAAGCACGGTCGCTAGGAAGTCAGGAGTAGCACATGCCACGCAGCCTGAAGAAGGGCCCGTTCGTCGATGGCCACCTGCTCAAGAAGGTGGACACGCAGAACGAGAAGAACACCAAACAGGTGATCAAGACATGGTCGCGGCGTTCGACGATCATTCCTGACTTCATCGGCCACACCTTCGCCGTCCACGACGGACGCAAGCACGTCCCGGTGTTCGTCACCGAGTCGATGGTCGGCCACAAGCTTGGTGAGTTCGCGCCCACCCGAACCTTCAAGGGACACATCAAGGACGACCGGAAGGCCAAACGGCGATGACCACAACGGAATTCCCATCGGCGGTGGCCAAAGCGCGTTTCGTGCGGGTGTCGCCGAGGAAGGCGCGCCGGGTGATCGACCTGGTGCGCGGCCGCTCGGTGGCCGACGCGCTGGACATCTTGCGCTGGGCGCCGCAGGCCGCCAGCGAGCCGGTGGCCAAGGTGATCGCGAGTGCCGCGGCCAACGCGCAGAACAACGACGGGCTGGACCCGGCGACCCTGGTGGTCGCCACCGTCTACGCCGACGAGGGACCTACTGCCAAGCGCATCCGTCCGCGCGCCCAGGGCCGCGCGTTCCGGATTCGCAAGCGCACCAGCCACATCACGGTCGTGGTGGAAAGCCGGCCAGGCAAGGACCAGGGGTCGGCGAAGTCGGCGCGGACCCGTCGCGCCGAGGCCAGCAAGGCCGCCTCGAAGGCACCCGCCAAGAAGGCGCCGGCCAAGAAGGCGCCGGCCAAGAAGGCCGCCACCAAAGCGCCCGCCAAGAAGGCCGTACCAAAAGCCGAAGCCAAGACGTCTGAGACCTCTGACGCGAAGGGAGGCTCAGACTAGTGGGCCAGAAGATCAATCCGCACGGCTTCCGGCTGGGGATCACCACCGACTGGAAGTCACGCTGGTACGCCGACAAGCAGTACGCGGACTACGTCAAGGAGGACGTCGCGATCCGGCGACTGCTCTCGACCGGCCTGGAGCGGGCCGGGATCGCCGACGTGGAGATCGAGCGCACCCGTGATCGGGTCCGGGTCGACATCCACACCGCGCGTCCCGGCATCGTCATCGGCCGTCGCGGCACCGAGGCCGACCGGATCCGCGCCGACCTGGAGAAGCTGACCGGCAAGCAGGTGCAGCTCAACATCCTCGAGGTCCGAAACCCGGAATCCCAGGCGCAATTGGTGGCCCAGGGCGTCGCCGAGCAGCTGAGCAACCGCGTGGCGTTCCGCCGGGCGATGCGCAAGGCCATCCAGTCCGCGATGCGTCAGCCCAACGTCAAGGGCATCCGGGTGCAGTGCTCCGGACGTCTCGGTGGTGCCGAGATGAGCCGCTCGGAGTTCTACCGCGAGGGCCGGGTGCCGCTGCACACGCTGCGCGCCGACATCGACTACGGCCTGTACGAAGCCAAGACGACCTTCGGCCGGATCGGCGTGAAGGTGTGGATCTACAAGGGTGACATCGTCGGCGGCAAGCGCGAATTGGCCGCCGCGGCTCCGGCGGGCGCCGAGCGCTCGCGCCGCGAGCGTCCGTCGGGCACCCGCCCGCGTCGCAGTGGGGCGTCGGGCACCACGGCCACCAGCACCGAAGCCGGTCGCGCCGCGGCGAGCGCCGAAGAGGGCGCAGCGGCCGCCGCGACCCAGACCGCACCCGCTGCAGAACCACAAAGCACGGAGAGCTGAATCATGTTGATTCCCCGCAGGGTTAAACACCGCAAGCAGCACCATCCCCGCCAGCGCGGCATCGCCAGTGGCGGCACGGCGGTGAACTTCGGCGACTACGGCATCCAGGCTCTGGAGCACGCCTACGTCACCAACCGGCAGATCGAGTCCGCTCGTATCGCCATCAACCGGCACATCAAGCGTGGCGGCAAAGTGTGGATCAACGTCTTCCCCGACCGCCCGCTGACCAAGAAGCCCGCCGAAACCCGGATGGGTTCGGGTAAGGGCTCGCCCGAGTGGTGGGTCGTCAACGTCAAGCCGGGCCGGGTGCTGTTCGAACTCAGCTACCCCAACGAGCAGACCGCCCGCGCGGCTCTGACGCGTGCAATCCACAAGTTGCCGATCAAGGCACGCATCGTCACTCGAGAGGATCAGTTCTGATGGCAGTGGGAACTTCGCCTGGCGAACTGCGTGAGCTCACCGAAGAGGAGCTGACCGAGCGGTTGCGCGAATCCAAGGAAGAGCTGTTCAACCTGCGTTTCCAGATGGCGACCGGGCAGCTCACCAACAACCGCCGGCTCCGCACGGTGCGTCAGGAGATCGCGCGGGTCTACACCGTGCTGCGCGAACGAGAACTGGGCTTGGCTTCCGGGCCCGACGGTAAGGAATCGTGATGGCAGAAGCCAAGAAGGCCGCCCCTAAGAAGGCCGCCCCGAAGAAGGCCGCCGCAACCGAGGCCGCGTCGAAGGACAAGGGCCCCAAGCACACTCCGGCCAACCCGAAGGTGCGGGGCCGCCGCAAGGTGCGCATCGGCTACGTGGTGAGCGACAAGATGCAGAAGACCATCGTGGTCGAGCTCGAAGACCGCGTGCGTCACCCGCTGTACGGCAAGATCATCCGGACCACCACCAAGGTCAAGGCGCACGACGAGAACAGCACCGCCGGAATCGGCGACCGCGTCTCGCTGATGGAGACCCGCCCGACGTCGGCGACCAAGCGTTGGCGCCTCGTCGAAATCCTGGAAAAGGCGAAGTAAGCCCTTTCAGCTAGCGGCAGCGAACGCCCGGCCCCGGGTGTAGTCTGCGGCGATGGCGACTGGGTCGGGGCAGTTCAACGGGAAGATCGAGCTCGACATCCGGGACTCCGAACCGGATTGGGGGCCCTACGCCGCGCCGACGGCACCGCCGAGCGCGCCCAACGTCCTGTACCTGGTGTGGGATGACACGGGCATAGCGACCTGGGACTGCTTCGGTGGCTTGGTCGAAATGCCCGCCATGTCGCGCATCGCTGAGCGCGGCATCCGGCTGTCGCAATTCCACACCACCGCCCTGTGTTCGCCGACCCGGGCGTCGTTGCTCACCGGCCGCAACGCCACCACCGTCGGCATGGCCACCATCGAGGAGTTCACCGAGGGCTTCCCCAACGCCAACGGCCGCATCCCGTTCGAAACCGGCCTGCTCTCCGAGGCTCTCGCCGAACGCGGATACAACACCTACTGCGTGGGCAAATGGCACCTGACGCCCCTCGAGGAATCGAACCTCGCCTCGACCAAGCGGCACTGGCCGACCTCGCGCGGCTTCGAACGGTTCTACGGATTCATGGGCGGGGAGACGGATCAGTGGTATCCCGACCTGGTCTACGACAACCACCCGGTGACTCCGCCGGGCACACCGGAGGACGGTTACCACCTGTCGAAGGACATCGCCGACAAGACCATCGAATTCATCCGCGACGCCAAAGTGATTGCGCCGGAAAAGCCTTGGTTCTCCTACGTATGCCCCGGCGCCGGGCATGCGCCGCATCACGTCTTCTCCGAATGGGCGGACCGCTACGCCGGCAAGTTCGACATGGGCTACGAGCGATACCGCGAGGTGGTGCTTGAGCGACAGAAGGCGCTGGGCATAGTGCCGGTCGACACCGAATTATCGCCGGTGAACCCGTATCTCGATGTCAAGGGGCCGAGTGGCGAGCCGTGGCCGCTGCAGGACACAGTGCGGCCCTGGGATTCGCTGAACGACGAGGAGAAGAGGCTGTTCTCCCGGATGGCCGAAGTGTTCGCCGGGTTCCTGAGCTACACCGACGCCCAGATCGGCCGGATCCTGGATTATCTCGAGGATTCGGGGCAGCTCGACAACACCATCATCGTGGTCATCTCCGACAACGGCGCCAGCGGCGAGGGCGGCCCGAACGGATCGGTCAACGAGGGCAAGTTCTTCAACGGCTATATCGACACCGTCGAAGAGAGCATGAAGCTGTTCGAACACCTAGGCGGCCCCGAGACCTACAACCATTACCCGATCGGGTGGGCGATGGCCTTCAATACGCCCTACAAACTGTACAAGCGCTACGCCTCCCACGAGGGCGGCATCGCCGACACGGCAATCATCTCGTGGCCCAAGGGAATTGCCGCACACGGGGAAGTCCGCGACAACTACGTCAACGTCTGCGACATCACCCCGACTGTCTACGACCTGCTCGGCATGACCCCGCCGGAGACGGTCAAAGGTATCGTCCAAAAGCCGCTGGACGGCGTGAGCTTCAAAACGGCCCTTGCCGATCCGGGTGCCGACACCGGCAAGAGCACCCAGTTCTACACGATGCTGGGCACCCGCGGCATCTGGCACCGGGGCTGGTTCGCCAATACCGTGCACGCGGCCACCCCGGCCGGCTGGTCGCATTTCGACGCCGACCGCTGGGAACTGTTCCACATCGAGGTCGACCGGAGCCAGTGCCACGACCTGGCAGCCGAAAACCCGGACAAACTCGAAGAACTCAAGGCGCTGTGGTTCTCGGAGGCGGCCAAGTACAACGGGTTGCCGCTGGCGGATCTGAACATCATGGAGACGCTGACGCGGCAGCGGCCATATCTGGTCAGCGAACGCAATAGCTATCTTTACTACCCCGATTGCGCCGACGTGAGCATCGGTGCCGCCGCCGAAATCCGCGGCCGGTCGTTCTCGGTGCTGGCCGAGGTGTCCGTCGACACCACCGGCGCCGAGGGCGTGCTGTTCAAGCAGGGCGGCGCGCACGGCGGGCATGTGCTGTTCATCCAGGACGGTCGGCTGCACTATGTATACAACTTCCTCGGCGAGCGCCAGCAGGAGGTCTCCTCGTCCGGCGCGGTGCCCCTCGGCCGACATCTGTTCGGCGCCAGCTATTCGCGCACCGGAACGGTCGAGAACAGTCACACGCCGCTGGGCGACGTCACCCTGTTCATCGACGACCAGGTCGTCGGCACGCTGGCCGGCGTGATCACCCACCCCGGAACCTTCGGGCTCGCCGGTGCCGGTATCACGGTCGGCCGCAACGGCGGGTCGGGTGTGTCCAGCCGTTACAAGGCGCCGTTCATGTTCACCGGCGGCACCATCACCCAGGTCACCGTCGACCTGTCCGGCCGGCCCTACGTGGACGTGGAAGCCGAGATGGCGCTTGCCTTTTCGCGGGACTGACGTGTCGGCACGCGAAAAGCCGGCGAATCGGTGCCGGTACCGGCTTGCCAGGCAAACAAACTCCGGATGAACTGGTGCGGCTCCCGGCTGCGCGTCGAAGTTTGCGCGTAGTGCGACGCGGGGGCCGCCGAGCCTGCGGACCGGTTTCGCTGGCCCGGCGCGCAGCGCTGGGGCTGTCGGCGAAAATTACCTAAATATGACGAATTGTCAATCTTCACCCGTGCCGGACGGGAGTTCGCTAGCATCCGTCCTCGAGTGTCCGGTTTCCTCACGGAGGTGTTGACCGATGACCCACCAAGCGCCACCTTCGCCACCGCCTCCGGCGCCGTCGGAGCAACCACCTGCGAAACCTCCTGTTTCGGCCGCGCCCGACCGGCGCAAGCGGCGCAGGGTCGTTGCCGTGGCCGCAGTCGCGGGCTTCGTCGCCGTGTATGCGCTGTCACTGTTCGGCGTGCATCTGCTGGCGAAATCGGGAGGCCCGCTCAAGCCGCCCGACCTCAACGCCACCAATGACACCGTCGTGCTGGTGCGGCTGGAAAAGCTGGACACCACCGCGAACCGATTGACGGTGAAGGTGCTGGTGATCCCTGAGGAGTCGATGTTCGACAAACGTCTCGAAGTGCTCAAGACCGACACCGCAGTGCGGATGGATCCCCCGAACGACCTCGGCGACTTGCAGTACCCGGCCGGCAAGTCGCCAGCGCAGGTCGCGACCACCATCGAGGCACACGGCGACCCGAACAATTGGCCGTTCGATTCCTACCGCACCGACGCCCTGTCCGCCGATGTGCTTGTCGGCCAGGGGGATGCGCGCCGCTACGTACCGGCACGGGTGGAGGTGACCGGCGGCTTGGATGGCTGGGACGTCAGCGTTCAGCGCGTCGGCGAAGCCAGTCAGGACTCGGATCGCGCCGACAACGTCGTCATCACCTTGCACCGGGCCAAGGGGCCGCTGATCTTCGACTTAGGCATCTGCTTGGTGCTCTTCGCGCTACCCGCATTAGCCTTCGCCGTGGTGATCCAAATCGCCTTGGGCAGAAGGAAATTCGTTCCGCCATTCGTGACGTGGTTCGCCGCCATGTTGTTCGCGGTCATCCCCATTCGCAACTTCTTGCCAGGTGCGCCCCCGCCGGGCGCGTGGATCGACCAAGTGCTGGTGATCTGGGTGCTGATCGCGTTGGTCGCGGCGATGGCTCTTTACATGCTCACCTGGTATCGGCAATCCGATTAGGGCGGTCGACCGGCGTAGCCTGACGGGGTGCTAAGCGAGCTGGTCGACCTCCCGGGCGGTTCCTTCCGCATGGGCTCGACGAGCTTCTACCCCGAAGAGGCGCCGATCCACACCGTGACGGTGGGTCCGATTGCGGTGGAACGGCATCCGGTGACCAATGCGCAGTTCGCCGAATTCGTCGACGCTACCGGGTATGTGACGGTGGCCGAGCAGCCGATCGATCCGGCGCTGTACCCGGGAGCGAACCCGGACGAGTTATGTCCGGGCGCAATGGTTTTCCGGCCGACACCCGGGCCGGTCGACCTGCGCGACTGGCGACGGTGGTGGGAGTGGGTGCCGGGGGCGAGCTGGCGCCACCCGTTCGGGCCCGATAGCGATGTCGCGGACCGCCGCGACCATCCGGTCGTGCAGGTGGCGTATCCGGATGCGGCGGCCTATGCGCGCTGGGCCGGCCGGCGGCTGCCGACCGAGGCCGAGTGGGAGTACGCGGCCCGGGCCGGGTCCACGACGACGTACTCCTGGGGAGACGAGGCCACGAGCGATGGCCGACTGATGGCCAATACCTGGCAGGGCGATTTCCCGTACCGCAATGAGGGGGCGCGCGGCTGGGTGGGAACCTCGCCCGTTGGGACGTTCGCCCCCAACGGCTTTGGGCTTGTCGACATGATCGGCAACGTGTGGGAGTGGACGGCGACCGAGTTCGCCGCGCATCACCGGCTCGATCAGCCGCCCAAGTCCTGCTGCGCCCCGTCGGGTCCCGCCAATCCGTCCGTCAGCCAGACCCTGAAGGGCGGCAGCCACCTGTGCGCGCCCGAGTACTGCCACCGCTACCGTCCCGCGGCCCGGTCGCCGCAATCGCAGGACTCCGCGACGACCCACATCGGATTTCGCTGCGTGGCGGACCCACCGTCGGCGTAACAAATCCGCTCGCAGGTTGTCGGCGGCCGAT